>JANXNS010000226.1 GCA_025353965.1 Aquihabitans sp. | reverse complement strand
AAATCTTCTCGGCAGAGTTGATAATGAGACACTCAAGTTTCTATAGTGAAAGGAGTTCAAGCGGCCTCATGTCGCTGAAAGACCCCACAACTGCGAACCCCCAGGAGACCCTCATGTCCAAGGCCGTCGGAATCGACCTCGGCACTACCAACTCGGTCGTCAGCGTCCTCGAGGCCGGCGAACCGATCGTGATCCCCAACGCCGAGGGCTCTCGTACCACTCCCTCCGTCGTGGCTTTCGCCAAAAATGGCGAGGTCCTGGTGGGAGAGGTGGCCAAGCGCCAGGCGATCACCAACCCCGATCGCACCATTCGGTCGGTCAAGCGCCACATGGGCACCAACTGGACCATCGATATCGATGGCAAGGCCTATACCCCGCAGGAGATCTCGGCCCGCACGCTCATGAAGCTCAAGCGTGACGCAGAGGCCTACCTGGGAGACACCGTCAACCAGGCCGTGATCACCGTCCCCGCCTACTTCGACGATGCCCAGCGCACCGCCACCAAAGAGGCCGGCCAGATCGCCGGGCTAGAGGTCCTGCGCATCATCAACGAACCCACGGCGGCTGCCCTGGCCTACGGCCTGGAAAAGGACAACCAAGAGCAGACGATCCTGGTGTTCGACCTCGGCGGCGGCACGTTCGACGTGTCCGTCCTCGAGATTGCCGATGGCGTGTTCGAGGTCAAGAGCACCCACGGTGACACCAGCCTTGGTGGAGACGACTGGGACCAGAAGGTCATCGACTGGTTGGTAGATGGCTTCAAGGGCGATCACGGCGTGGACCTGTCCAAGGACAAGATGGCGGTGCAGCGCCTGAAGGAAGCCGGAGAAAAGGCCAAGATCGAGCTTTCGCAGGTTCAGAGCACGCAGATCAACTTGCCGTTCATCACCGCTACCGATGCTGGCCCGCTCCACCTCGACGTGAACCTCAGCCGAGCCAAGTTCCAAGAACTCACCGCAGACCTCCTGGACCGGACTCGCAAGCCGTTCGAGCAAGCCATTTCAGATGCTGGCCTCACCAAGGGTCAGATTGATCACGTCGTCCTCGTGGGTGGTTCCACCCGCATGCCTGCCGTCACCGATTTGGTCAAGGAAATGACCGGGAGCGATCCCAATAAGTCGGTCAACCCGGATGAGGTTGTTGCCGTCGGCGCCGCCGTTCAGGCTGGTGTGCTCAAGGGCGAAGTGAGCGACATTCTTCTGCTCGACGTGACGCCGCTGTCGCTCGGCATCGAGACCAAGGGTGGCGTGATGCACAAGCTCATCGAGCGCAACACCACCATCCCCACCAAGCGCACGGAGACGTACACCACCGCAGATGACATGCAGTCACAGGTGGAAATCCACGTCCTCCAGGGCGAGCGCGACATGGCTCAGTACAACAAGACGTTGGGCAAGTTCAAGCTTGTCGACCTGCCGCCCGCCCCCCGTGGTGTGCCGCAGATCGAGGTCACATTCGACATCGATGCCAACGGCATCGTGCACGTCTCGGCCAAGGACAAGGGCACCGGCAAAGAGCAGTCCATGACCATCACCGGTCAGTCGTCGCTCTCCAAGGACCAGATCGATGGCATGGTCAAAGATGCCGAAGCTCACGCCGAAGAGGACCGGGAACGCCGCGAAGTTGCGGACCTGCGCAACCAGGCCGACACCCTCGTGTACCAAACCGAGAAGGTCCTCAAAGAACAGGGCGAAAAGGTTCCCGGAGACGAAAAGACGGCGGCCGAGTCCGCCTTGGCCCGCCTCAAGGACGCCCTCGCCGGTGAAGACACCGAGGCCATCAAGAACGGGCTGGAAGAACTCACCACCACGTCGCAGGCCTTCACTCAGAAGCTCTACGAAGCCACTGCCAGCGAGAACGCCGGTCAGTACGACCAAGGCGAAGGCGCAGCCTCAGGGGCAACCGGAGCCGACGACGATGAGGTTGTCGACGCCGAAGTCATCGACGAGGACGACGAGTCCAAGCCATGACCGAGGCCTCACAGGAAGACACGGCTGCGGCCGGGTCGGTCGAGGATCCCCTCGGCCCCCCGGGCGAAGCCGAAGCATTCGAGTCCGCTGCGGCCGAGCCCGGGGACCTTGGTGACCTTGGCGGTAGCGAGCCCCCCGACGGTGCGGTGGACCGCAGCGGTTCCTCGGTTGAGGAACTGATCGTGCTGCTGGAAGGCACCACCGCGGAACGAGACCAGTACCTGGATTCCTTACGCCGCAACCAAGCGGACTTCGAGAACTACCGCAAACGGGTGGTCAAGCAGGCCGGAGATGATGCGGCTCGCGCCACAGAATCCTTGGTCGACAAACTGCTGCCCGTGCTTGACGCGTGTGATGGGGCGATGGCTCACGGCGCCACCGAGGTCGAGCCGATCTTCGCTTCCCTGCTCGGCACGCTGGAGAAGGAAGGCCTGGTTCGCATCGACCCCGCGGGCGAGGCGTTCGACCCCAACGTTCATGAGGCCGTCCTCCACGAGCCCGCCCAAGACGACGACGCCGGAACGGTGGTATCAGACGTGCTGCGTCCCGGCTACATCTGGAAGGGCCGCGTGGTCCGGCCCGCCATGGTCAAGGTCCGGGGCTAGAGATGGCCGCCCAGCGCGAGTGGTTCGAGAAGGATTACTACGAGGTCCTCGGAGTCGCCAAGGACGCCGACCCCAAAGACATCACGCGCGCCTACCGGAAGCTGGCCCGGGCCAATCACCCCGACGCCAACCCCGGTGTCCCGGCGGCAGAAGAACGCTTCAAGGAAATCTCCGCTGCGTATGACGTGGTCGGCGATGCCGAGAAGCGCAAGGAATATGACGAGGTTCGCGCCGCGGGCCCCATGGGTGGCTTCGGCGGCCCCGGGGGCCCAGGCGGGCCTGGTCAAGGCGGGTTCAACTTCGACCCGAACATGGGCGGCGGGTTCACCGACGTGCTCGGTAACCTGTTCGGCGGCGGGGCAGGCGGTCGCTCACGCGGCGGCCGGTCCCGCGCCACCGGCCCCCAACGCGGGGGGGATCTAGAAGCAGAACTCCACCTGGACTTCACCGACGCCGTCGCCGGTCTCACCACCACCCTCCACTTGGTGAGCGACGCGGTCTGCCACGTGTGCGGCGGCAATGGTGCCGAACCCGACACGACGCCCAGAACGTGTCCCGTCTGCGCCGGCCGCGGCATGGTGGAGGACGACCAAGGTTTCTTCGCCACCTCGCGGCCGTGCCCCAACTGCGCGGGTCGCGGCGTGCTGATTGAGCACCCGTGCAAGAACTGCCGGGGTCGCGGCATCGAGCGTCGCCCTCGCGAGGTCAAAGTCCGTATGCCTGCGGGCGTTCAAGACGGCCAGCGCATCCGCCTCAAGGGTCGTGGAGATCCTGGTCGCAACGGTGGTTCCCCCGGAGATCTCTTTGTGGTGTGCCGGGTAAAGGCGCACGACCTGTTCCGTATGGATGGCCGAGATCTCCGCCTCACCGTGCCCATCACGTTCGCGGAGGCGGCCTTGGGGGCAGACATCACCGTCCCCACCCTCAGCGGGTCCGCCGTCAAGGTCCGCCTGCCCGGCGGTACCCGCTCCGGTCGCACCTTCCGGGTCAAGAGCCGTGGCGTGGTCACTGCCAAGGGCGCCGGGGACATGCTCGTGAGCGTAGAAGTGGCCGTGCCAGCCAAGCTGTCAGCCGCCGAACGCAAAGCGGTAGAAGCCCTCGCCGCGGCCGCAACCGAATCTCCCCGCGGTTACTTGGCCGGGCTCATCGCCCCAGCCGCCCCACCGCCACCGCCCTCGGCCGATGGCGCCGGATCGCCCGACGATGAGCCCGTAGAAGCGGAGGCAACGTCATGACTCGTTCCCCGCAGCACGCGGTGTACGTGATCTCGGTGGCCGCAGAATTGGCCGGCGTCCATCCCCAAACCCTCCGCATCTACGAACGCAAAGGCCTGGTTGATCCAGCCCGCACCCAGGGCGGGAGCCGCCGCTACAGCGACGCAGACATCGCCTTGCTTCTGCGCATCCAGGACCTCACCAACGAAGGCCTCAACCTGGCCGGGGTACAGCGGGTGTTGGCCCTGGAAGCAGAGAACTTCCACCTCCGAGCGGAACTGGCTCGGACGCGAGCCCAAGCCCAGGCAGAAGTGGCCGAGGTCGAACGGCGACACCGCTATGAGATCGTCCCGGTTCGCCAGGCGGTCGTCCTCTACCAAGGAAAGCGCCGGCGCAGCTGATGGCTATGGACCCGAACCGTTGGACCCTCAAGACCCAGGAGGCGTTCAACGCTGCCATCTCCCGGGCCCGAACCGACAACCACCCTGAGGTCACGCCAGACCACCTGCTGGTGGCGTTGCTCGGCCAAGCAGAGGGCGTTGTCCTTCCGATCTTGGAGAAGCTCGGTGCCTCCCCCGCAGCGCTGCGCACCAAGAGCGAAGAAGTCTTGAGCCGCCTGCCCAAGGCCTACGGCTCCGAGGCACGGATCTCCCGGGACCTCAACGCCGTGGTGGACACCGCCGATGCGGCCCGCACCGAGTTGCACGACGAATACCTCTCTACGGAACACCTTTTGTTGGCCCTGGCCGACAAGCTCGGGTCATCCAAGGAGGCGCTCCTCACCGCGCTGCGCGAGGTCCGCGGTAGTCACCGGGTCACCAGCCAGAACCCGGAGGAGCAGTACCAGGCGCTGGAGCGATTCGGCCGGGACCTCACCGAAGCGGCTCGCCAAGGCAAGCTGGACCCCGTCATTGGCCGAGACGAAGAAATCCGTCGCACCATCCAGGTGCTCAGTCGCCGCACCAAGAACAACCCCGTCCTTATCGGCGAGCCCGGTGTCGGCAAGACCGCGATTGTGGAAGGCCTGGCCCGCCGCATCGTGGAAGGCGACGTGCCGGAGGGTCTCAAGAACAAGCGGCTCATCAGCCTCGATATGGGCGCCCTGGTGGCTGGCGCCAAGTTCCGTGGCGAGTTCGAGGA
>JANXNS010000214.1 GCA_025353965.1 Aquihabitans sp. | reverse complement strand
GGACCCCTTTGGGCTTGCCGGTGGTCCCTCCGGTGTAGAGCACGTAGAGGTCCTCGGGGCGCCACTCCACATCTGGGCGCCCTGGCGAGGCGCTGGCCAAGGCTGTCTCGTAGTCGAGTGCACCGGGGAGCAAGGCGTCGCCCGATCCATCGTCGACGCGGATCAGGAGCGGTTGGCGTTCGAGGCGGGGGAGGACATCCGCGAGGGTCTGGGCGAACACACCGTGATAGATGATCG
The DNA here is from genome assembly GCA_025353965.1 of Aquihabitans sp. Classification (GTDB taxonomy): domain Bacteria; phylum Actinomycetota; class Acidimicrobiia; order Acidimicrobiales; family Iamiaceae; genus Aquihabitans. Next base: position 2,569 of record JANXNS010000214.1, on the reverse strand, counting down.
CCGCCGCGTTGGCGTCGCGAAAAAGGTAGGCCAGCTCGTCGGCCACATACCGATAGTTCACGTTGAACGCCGCCGCTCCCGCTTTGGATGCCCCGAGCTGGCCCTCCAGGTACGCGTTGCCGTTGTGAAGGTAGAGCGCCACGTGGTCGTGGGGCGATTCCCATCCGGCCACATCCGCCAGGGCCATGCGGCGTCCGATGCCGTGGCTTAGGAGCAGATTGGCAACACGACGGGTGCGATCAGTGACCTCGGCCCAGGTCCAAGCTTTGTCGCGCCACACGAGGCACGGGCGGTCGGCCAACGCCGTCGCCAGTGCCTCGTGGATCTCGGCGAGGTTTAGCTCCACCGCGCGGGCTGGATCAGTCGTCTTCGATGGTGACTGATTCGATGATCACATTGCTCTCCGGGCGATCTCCGCGGCCTACCGGGGAAGTGCCGATCTTGTCGACCACGGCCTTGCTGGCATCGTCGGCCACGTGCCCAAAGATGGTGTGCTTGCCCTTCAGGTGCGGGGTCGGGCCTACGGTGATGAAGAACTGGGATCCGTTGGTGCCCTTTCCGCCGCGGCTTCCGGCGTTGGCCATGGCCAGTATGTAGGGGCCGGAGAACTCCAGGCTGGAGTCGATTTCATCGTCGAAGTCGTAGCCGGGTCCGCCGGTGCCGCTGCCGGTGGGGCAGCCACCTTGAATCATGAAGCCGTTGATGACCCGGTGAAAGATGAGGCCGTCGTAGAAGGGCTTCGTCCGGTCCTGGCCAATCTCGATATCACGCCAGGTCGGTTCGCCCTTGGCCAAGCTGGCGAAACTGCCAACCGTCTTGGGGGCCTTTTCTGGGTAGAGCTCAAGCCGGATATCGCCATGGTTCGTGTGCAGGGTTGCATGCATGCCCTTGATCCTGCCACGTCCGAGGCTGGCGCTTATCAGTCGACGGCCAACGCCCGTTGAAGGGGACCGAGCACGTTCGCCGGTTCGATGCCTCGGCTCACCCAGCCGCCCACACCGAGCAGCAGCGAAGCCACCACCGCCTGAGCGGCAACGTCCTGGTCGGGAACCCCGTCGGCCAGGGCGACCGTCCAACGGGCCCGGACCCCGTGGAGAGCAGGATGGTCCAGCCCCCCGCTGGCTATCAGCACGCTCCATCCGTCACGCTCATCGGTCACGAAGCCAAAGAGTCCGCCAACGAGTGCCCGGAGTCGATCGGCGGGTTCGGTGACCCGGCCGAGCCCCTGGCCGACCCACGTGTCCATCCGGCCAACGATCCGGACCTGAACTGCATCCAGCAGGCCCCGGCGATCACCGAGATACGTATGAACCAATGCTCGAGAAACCCCCGCCGCCAAGGCAACCTCTTCAAAGGTGACCAGCAGGGGATCGTGTTCCGACAGCACGTGTTCAGCGGCGTCAACGATCAAGCCCCGTCGGGTATCTGGATCGAGCCGTGCCGCTCGACGGCGCGGCGGAGGAGCCGGGGCGCCAGTATCGCTCAGGCCGATGCCCCCGCCAGGAGTACTTTGGCCACCGACTCGCCCGGTGACAACGGATGGTGGCAGGCAACGAACTGGTTCTCCGCTACCTTGCGCATCTGGGGTACCTCATCACGGCACTGTTCATCGGCCAAGGGGCAGCGGGTGCGAAACCGGCAACCCGAAGGCGGAGACAGGGGAGAGGGAATCTCCCCGCCGAGCGTTTGGCGGGCGTCGGGGCGCACTGCTGGGTCCGGCACGGGGATGGCGCTGAGGAGGGCCGAGGTGTAGGGATGCGCCGGTTGGGCATAAAGCACATCGGGATCTCCCACTTCACACAGCCGGCCGAGGTACATGACGGCAACCCGATCACTGATGTTTTTGACCACCGCAAGGTCATGGGCGATGAAGATCATGGTGAGGCCGTACTGGGCCTTCATTTCCTCGAGCAGATTTAGAATTTGGGCCTGAACCGACACGTCCAAGGCGGAGACGGGTTCATCGCACACAATCAGCTGGGGGTCGGTGATCACCGCACGAGCAATGGAGATTCGCTGGCACTGGCCACCGGAGAACTGGAATGGTCGCCGACCCCGAGCCACCTCGGGGTCGAGGCCCACGGTGAGCAGCATGTCGTCGACCTTGTCGGACCGCTCCTCCTTGGTGCCCTTCTTCCAGATATCGAGGCCCTCCGCAACGATGTCTTCTACCTTGCGCCGCGGATTGAGCGACGAGATGGGATCCTGGAAGATCATCTGTAGGCGGGTTCGGACCTGACGCAGATCCTTGGCGGCAAGCTCGGTGAGATCGGTTCCCTCGAACAGCACCCGCCCACTGGTGGGCGAGGGAAGTTGCATGATGGCTTTGCCAGTGGTGCTCTTGCCGCAGCCGGACTCGCCTACCAGGCCAAGCGTTTCGCCGGGCAACACATCGAGGTTGATGTCGGTTACCGCGTAGACGGTTTGGTTGCGCCCTGACTTGAACTCAACGACCAAGTTTTCGACCCGCAGCAGTGCCTCAGAAGGTTGGCGGAGGTGGGCAGTACCGGTGCCGGCCATTAGGCGTTGACCTCTGGATCGGTGGTAGGGGAGGCGGGGGAAGAGATCG
>JANXNS010000206.1 GCA_025353965.1 Aquihabitans sp. | reverse complement strand
GGCGGCATCGTTGGCACGCTGAAGGTCTAGGAGGGCACGAAGTTCGGTATCGAAACGATCCGAGCCGCCGTCCACCGTGGAGGGGGTCATGACCTGGACCGTACAGGATGCACAGCTTAACCGGACATTTGTCCGAAAAATGGCCAACCATTGCCACCTTCGGTCAAACCTGCCGTTCCAGACGGGCCGCGGCGTTACGCTGCTGAGGTCCGTTACGAAAGCTCCTCTTGACCACCTCCACCCAGCTCACCATCCACGTCCCCGGCAACCACCTCATGGGGCCCCTGCTCGGTGAGCGAGACGAATTTCTCCGGATGATCGAGGCGGCCTTTCCCGGCGCTTCCATCCATGTACGCGGCAACGCCGTGGGCATCAGTGGCAAGGAGGCCGAGCGCGTAGGACAACTCTTCGGTGATCTGATCCGCTTGCTGCAGGCTGGTCACGCGGTAGACGCAGCCCTGTTGGCTCGGACCATAGACATGGTCAAGGCCGATGAGCACCCGGCGGACGTGTTCACCACGGAGATACTCAAGTCCACCAAGGGCCGCCGGATCCGCCCCAAAACCAGTGGGCAGAAGGCATACATAGACGCCATCGCCGAGAACATCATTACCTTTGGCTTGGGCCCGGCCGGCACCGGCAAGAGCTGGCTCGCCGTGGCCATGGCCGTGCAGGCATTGCAAGCCAAAGAAGTGGATCGCATCATCCTCACCCGGCCCGCGGTGGAAGCGGGGGAGCGGCTGGGCTTCCTGCCGGGAGACCTCATGGCCAAGGTGGATCCCTACCTGCGCCCGCTCTATGACGCGCTTCACGACATGGTTGACGCCGAGGCCGCGGCGCGAATGCTGGAGCGCGGCACCATAGAAGTTGCCCCCCTGGCCTTCATGCGCGGCCGCACGCTCAACGGCAGCTTCATCATTTTGGACGAAGCGCAAAACACCACGCCCGAGCAGATGAAAATGTTCCTGACCCGGATCGGGTTCGGGTCCAAGGCGGTCATCACGGGAGATACCACGCAGGTAGACGTGGCCGGTGGCCGTTCCGGTTTGGGCGGCTTGGAGAAGGTCCTCAACGGAATCGAGGGCCTCGGTTTCGTGCGGCTCAGCAGCCGAGATGTCGTGCGCCATCGGATCGTGGCCGACATCGTGGATGCCTACGAACGAGATGCGGCCACGGGCCCTGCGTCGGCCAAGCCCGGGAAGGCTTCATGATCCGCCCGGCCATGCCCTCGGGTCCGCGTAAGCGCAGGCGGGCAGATGAGGGCGTGCTCGAAGTCTTCGTGGCGGACGAGCAGGCCGAGCAAGAGGTAGACGTCGTTCGCTGGGAGGCCCTGGCCCGAGACGTGCTCGTGGCCGAGGGCGTAACAGGAGATGCCGAACTGGCGCTCATGTTTGTCGACGAGGCAACCATGGCTCAGCTCAACGGCACCTTCATGGGCCAAGAAGGTCCAACCGATGTGTTGGCCTTCCCGATCGATGCAGAGGACGAAGTGGGTGCGGGTCGTTCGCCCGACGGGTCCACCACTGGCCCCGATCGCGAACCCCCCGTCGACGTACCGATGTTGTTGGGAGATGTGGTCATCTGCCCAGCCGTGGCCGCCCGCAATGCCCCCGAGCACGCCGGGACCTACCTCGATGAGCTTGCCTTGCTGATTGTGCACGGGATCCTCCATGTACTCGGCATGGACCATGCAGAACCCGAGGAGACCAACCAGATGCAAGCCCGCGAGCGTGAACTGCTGGCGCAGTTTCATCGGAGCGACCAGTGAGCGGTTCTGTTCTGGCCGTGGCACTTGAGCCGCTGGATGTTTGGCTGCTCGTAGCGGTCGCGGTGCTCATGACCATCGCCAGCATGTCGGCGTTGGCCGAGACGGCGATCGTGCGAATCTCCAAAGCCAAGGCCACCGGTATGGCCGAGGAGGGTGGCCCCCGCGCTCGAGCCTTGCTGCATCTGGTGGCGGCGCCGGAACGCTGGCTCAATGCCCTCCTCTTTGTGACCCTCGTATGCCAAATCGTGCAGGCCACCCTTACCGGTGTCGTGTCCGGCCGGTTGTTCGGTGGCTTGGGCATCTTTGTAGCCACTGTCGTCAATGTGGGCATCACCTTTGTCCTGGCCGAAGCAGCGCCTAAGACGTGGGCCCTGCAGCACACTGAACGTGCTGCGCTTCTCTCCGCTCGGCCTGTCAAGGTGCTCGTTGATTTTGTGCCACTGCGCCTCTTGTCCCAGGGCCTCATTGGGCTGACCAACGTGATCTTGCCGGGCAAGGGCTTGAAGCAGGGCCCGTTCGTGTCGGAAGAAGAATTGCTCGCCGTTGCGGCCGAGGCCCATGAGTCCGAAGCGATCGACAAAGACGAGCGCCGTCTCATCGAGAGCATCATCGAGTTTGGCGACACCGTGGTGCGAGAGGTCATGGTCCCCCGGCCAGACATGGTCACCGTCTCCCACGAGTTCCGCGTGGCCGACGTCATGGAAGTAATCCTGCTCAACGGTTACAGCCGCCTTCCCGTTCTGGGGGAAGGCATCGATGATGTCATCGGGCTCGTGTTCGCCAAAGACCTCATGCGGGCCGAGCGAGACGGTCGAGAAGATGAACCAGTGGGCGCACTGGTGCGTCCCGCCCGCGCCGTACCGGAAACCAAGCCGGTGGCGGAATTGCTTCGCGAGATGCAGGCCAACCAGTTCCACATGGCGGTGGTGATCGACGAATACGGTGGTACCGCTGGGGTAGTCACGCTGGAGGACCTCATAGAAGAACTGGTAGGCGAAATCGTCGACGAGTTCGATATGGAAGATGCCCGGATCGAGCCAGTGGCCGGTGGTGGTGCCCGGGTGAGCGGAAGCCTCACCATCGACGATGCCAATGACCTCCTGGATATTCACTTGCCCGAGGGCGAGTTCGACACGGTGAGCGGCCTGCTCCTCTCCAAACTCGGCCGAATCGCCGTGGTTGGCGACACGGCGGAATGCGATGGCGCCAAGCTCACCGTCGAGCGGGTTCAAGGCCGGCGCATCATGCGCATTCGCATCGAGAAAATTGAACCAGTTGAGGAAGAAACAGCCAAGGCCGACGAACCCCGCAGTGCGCGGCGTATGAGTGGAGGCACACCGTGAAGTCCGGCTTCGTAACGCTCGTAGGGCGGCCCAATGTGGGCAAGAGCACCCTGCTCAACGAGATCCTTGGGCAGAAGGTCACCATCGTCTCGGACAAGCCGCAGACCACGCGGACCCAAGTCCGTGGGGTGCTCACCCGGCCCGACGCCCAGGTGGTCTTCGTGGACACGCCGGGCATTCATCGGCCCCGTACGCTGCTCGGCGAGCGGCTCAATGTCACCGCTACCAGTGCTATCGGCGACGTAGACGTGGTGTGCCTGGTGGTAGATGCAACCGCGCCCATTGGCAAAGGCGACAAGTGGGTGGCATCGCGGGTTCCCCGAGACGCCATCATCGTGGTCAACAAAACAGACCTGGCGCCGCCCACCGAGGTGCTCCGTCAGCTCACCGCCGCCGCCGAACAACTCGACGGTGGAGACGAGTACTTCCCGATCTCCGCCCAAACCGGCGAGGGTGTCCCGGAACTGGTCAAGACGATCATCGATCGCCTTCCGGAAGGGCCGTCGTACTATCCGGACGACATGGTGACCGATGTACCCGAGGCGTTCTGGGTGGCGGAGTTGGTGCGGGAGCAACTGCTCGCCGTCACCCGAGATGAGGTCCCGCACTCGGTGGCTACCCGGGTGACCGAATGGGATTGGCCCCGGATACGCGTGGAGATTTTGGTTGAGCGAGATTCCCAGAAGGGCATTGTGATCGGCAAAAAAGGCTCCGTGCTCAAGGCCGTGGGAATCGCCGTGCGGTCCCAGCTTCCGCCGGG
>JANXNS010000187.1 GCA_025353965.1 Aquihabitans sp. | reverse complement strand
TGGCGCTCCCGTCGCCCGCAAGCAGAAGGACCACCGACGATGTCGACCGATGCCCCGAGCACCCAGCCGCGGATCCTGGTGGTCGACGATGAGGAGCACATCACCGAGCTGCTCGCCATGGGCCTGGGCTACCAGGGTTTCCAAGTCGAACGGGCCGCCACGGGCCGTGAAGCACTCGACGCGGTGGCCCGCAAGGCGCCGGACCTCATCGTGCTCGACGTGATGCTGCCGGACCTCGACGGCTTCGAGGTGGCTCGCCGCCTCCGGCGCGACGAAGGCGCCAGTACCCGCATCCCCGTCATCTTCCTCACCGCCCGCGATGCCACCCAAGACAAGATCGAGGGCCTTCGCCTGGGCAGCGACGACTACGTCACCAAGCCGTTCTCCATCGAGGAACTGATCGAGCGGGTCAAGGCCGTACTCCGTCGCTCATCGGGCGTCGGCCCCGGCGAGAAGAAGCTGGCGTTCGCCGACCTCGAACTCGACGAAGAAACCCGAGACGTCTGGCGTGATGGCCGCCTGATCGAGCTCACGCCCACAGAGTACAAATTGCTCCGCTACCTACTGGCCAACGCCCGCCGGGTCCTCACCCGAGACCAGATCCTGGAAGCCGTGTGGGACTACACGTTCGCCGGCAACGCCAGCGTGCTCGAGACCTACATCAGTTACCTCCGCCAAAAAATCGATGCAACCGAGCCAGCCCTCATCCACACCGTAAGAGGAGTCGGCTACTCCTTACGCCTACCCCGCTGACCCCACCCCACCCCACCCCACCCCACCGAACCGAAAACCAACGAACCGAACCCCACCGGAGTTGTCGCAGTTAGAACGAAATTCAATAGCTTACTGCGACATCTTCGTCATTTGGGGCCGGTATTGGGCGGTTTTGGACGTTCGAGGGTCGGCTGAAGGTCCCGGCGGGAGCACAGGACCTTTGAGGTTTGGGCCCCACGATGCCACCATCGCATGGCCGAGCTGCCTGACCCTTCCCCAAGCCGTTCTCCTGCGGCTTGGGTTCCGACGGGTCCGCCGACCCCCGATCCATCCGGATCGGGGGTCGGTGTCGTACCACTACTGCCGTTGCGTCCAAGGATTCGTGGGGCGGGCTGGCCGGGTACTGGGGAGCATCCGACCGCCCGCCTCGCGTGTACGGACCAGCTTCCCAGGGCGCCCCCACCACCCCCACCCCCACCTAGCTGAAGTAGTCGCAGTTAGGGCGAAATATATTGTATGACTGCGACAACTTCGGGGTGTGGGGTCTTTCTGTCATACCCTTTGGGTGTACTTGATGCATGGACCAATGCTTCGAGTCTCTTGCCGACACCGCCCGAACTCATCACGGCCTGTTCCGAGTCGACCAGGCTCGGGCCCTTGGGATCGAGAGATGGCGACTCGACATGCTCGTCCGGAGTGGCTGGTGCGATCGACCTTGGCGTGGGATTTACCGCCTTCGTGGTGCACCGGACACGGCCGATCAGGCCTTGCTTGTTGCCGTCTGGTTTAGCGGTGCAGATGCGGTTGCATCCCACCGGGCAGTCGCGGGCCTCTCGGGCTGGCCCGGGTTCGGTGGTTCGTGGCCCGAGGTGACCAAGCCCCGCGGCCAGAGTCAGCGCCGTCCCTACGGGCGGGTGCACGGATCGCTGGTGCTCCCCGCAACCCACCGGTCGGTTCGACGCGCGATACCGGTCACCACACCGGCTCGAACAGTGTTCGATCTCGCTGGGGTGGTGCCTCGCGGGCGGGCAGAACGCGCGCTGGACCATGTCCTCAACGAGCGGTTGTGCACGCTGGCTGATCTACAACAGGTCTTCTTCGCCATGGCTCGTCAGGGCCGGCGAGGGACGGTGGCGATGCGTGAGTTTCTGAAGGAACGAGGGGAGGGTTACGTCGCCCCGGCGTCGGAACTCGAACGGATCGGCCGGAAGCTGTTCGCCGACGGCGGCGTGCCCGCGCCTGCGTTCGAGGTCGACCTGGGCTCGGACAAGTGGGTGGGTCGGGTCGATTGTGTGTGGAGGGACGAGCGTGTGATCGTCGAACTTGATAGTCGCAGGCACCACACCGGCCTGCTGGCCCGAGATAGCGACCGCCGACGCGACAACGAGCTGATGGCGGCGGGCTGGCGGGTTATCCGCGTGAACTGGGCGGACCTCCACGACCGCCCGGACGAGGTGCTGGCTTGGATCCGAGACGCCCTCCAACTGCCGTCCCACCGAGCGGCCTGATCGAGGATGTCGTAGCTAAGGCGAAATGCATCGCCTAACTGCGACAAGTTCGGTGGCGGTGGCGGTGGCGGTGGCGGTTACGGCCATGGTTTGGTGGCGTATTCCTCGCGGAGTTTGAATTTCAGGACTTTGCGCAAGGTCTCGTTGCGGGGGAGGGCGTCCACTAGTTCGAGTTGCTCGGGGAACTTTTGCCGCATGAGTTGGGCCTCGGTAAGGGCGGCCACCATCTCGGCGAAGGTGAGATCGTCGGCCGGGGCGGCTCCCGCTACCCGCTCGACCACGGCGCACACCCGCTCGCCTCGTTCGCGGTCGGGAAGGCCGATGACGGCGATGTCGCCGACTTTGGGGTGGGCGTAGAGGACGTGCTCGATCTCCTGGGCGGAGATGTTCTCGCCCTTGCGGATGATCACGTCTTTGAGGCGGCCGGTGAGGACGACGTGGCCGTCGGGGCGGATGTGGCCGAGATCTCCGGTGCGGAACCAGCCGTCATCATCGAAGGCTTCGGCAGTGGCTGCCGGATCGGTGTAGCCGCGGAAGACCATGGGTCCCTTGAGGCGGACTTCGCCGTTGATGCCAGCCTCGGCGACGGTGCCGTCCTCGGTGACAATGCGCATGTCCAGGCCGACCACGGGCTTGCCGATGGTGTTGGCCAGTTGTTCGTCGGTGTCGTGCGGGGATCCTTCGCAGATCATGGGGCACTCGGTCATGCCGTAGCCGTGGCAAGTCTTGACGCCGAATTCGCGCTTGACTTCTTCGTAGATTTCGGGCGGCATGGGGGCGCCGCCGCCGGACATTTTGCGCAGCGTGGGGATGATCGGTGTGCCGGGGGCTTTGCGTTGTTCGGCCAGGTACATCTGGTAGAAGGCGGGGCCACCGCCGACCATGGTCACACCGCTGCGGGCCAGGAGCGGCACGGCGGTTGCTGGTATGAAGGCCTCAAAAAGTAGGGCGGGGAAGCCGGCGATGAGCATGGTGCCGAAGTAGTCCGGCCCGGCGATGTGACTGAACGGGAAGGCGATGGAGCCGACGTCGTCCGGGCTCATATCGAGGGCGACGGCCAGCCCGTTGGCCCCGGTGATCAGGGTGCGGTCGGTGTGGCGAACGCCCTTTGGGTCCGATGTTGTGCCGGAGGTGAAGTAGATCCACCGCACCTCGTCTCCGTCGGTTGGTGCGGGCGCGAGGGTGGCCGGGTCTCCGTCGGGCAGGTCGGCGAAGATGTCGATGACCTGGGGCGGATTCGCGGAATCGGCCACGAGTTCGTGGACCATGGCGGTGAAGTCGAAGCCGCCCCAGGTGCCGGGCACGAGCACCAGTTCGGCCTCAGTGGCGCGGATGGCGTAGCCGACTTCTTTGTGCCGGTAGAAGTGCAGTATCGGGTTCTGGACGGCGCCGAGGCGGGCCAAGGCAAAACTGGCGATGATGGTTTCGAACCGGTTGGGCAGCTCCCAGGTGACCCTCGTACCGTGCCTGACCCCGAGGGCGGCGAACCCGGCGGCGGCCCGCAGCGCTCGGTCCCGAAACTCGGCGCAGGTGAGCGTGTCGCCTGCTTCTGCGATGAGCAGTGTGGCATCCGGTGTGGCGGCGGCGCGACGCTCGACGAGTTCCCACAACGTGGCGGCTTCGTTCAGCGGTTCGGTCACGGTTCTTCCCCTGGCGATCGAGTTTCTGATGGACCGTCAGGAAACTTAGACGGCAGCAACGGGTCGCCGTCGATGCGGTCGATGGTGGTGAACGACTCCACCGGGTTTCGCTTGAGCCGGGTGGGCTGGTGTTCGGGGGTGCCGAGGCAGATCATGGCGACGAGTCCGTGGTGTTCTGGAAGCCCGAGCATCGGCCCGATCTCGACTTCGGAGGCGACCAGGAAGGTGGTGAGCACGCCGCCGAGTCCTTCGTTGCGTGCGGCCAGCAAGATGTTGTGGCAGAAGGGATAAATCGATGCGCCACCAACTACCGAAAAGCGGTCCAGGTCGCGGTCCAGCACCGCAAGCACGCGGAGGTCCACGGAGATCACCAGGACCTCAGGAACCCGCTCGATCGCGTCCAGCATGGGGTTGGTGGGAAGGTCATCGGCGATGGCCAGGTTTGCCGGGGCGGGGTGGATCGGGTTGAACGATCGGTAGCCGGCCATGGCTTCGCCGACGTAGCGATGCCAGGTGGCGGCGCTGTGGTCGGCAAGGGTGCGTCGGAGGGGGCGATCTCGAACGACCGTGACGTGCCAGCCCTGCTGGTTCCCGCCGCTGGGGGCGAAGCGTGCGTTGTCGAGGATCCGGTAGAGCACATTGGCAGGGACCGGCGCATCGGTGAAGGCCCGTATGGCAGCGGTTGTCCGCATGACGTGATCGAGTTCCATCTCGGTTCCCCTCAGTTGGCGCTGGAGATCTTTTGCTGCAGTTTGGCGAGGCGATCGGCGAAGGCGGGCTGGGTCACGGACCACACCTGGTCCACGAGTTCTCGGGCGACAGCGGCCTCGTGGTTGGGAACCTGGCCCATGTCGCCAATGGTGGCCTTGGCCCGTATGACGAGTTCTCGCGGCGCCGCTGCGGCGCGGGCGCCAAGCTCAATGGCGAGGGGGACCAGTTCGGCGTCGGGGACGCACCGCCAGGCCAGCCCGTGGCGTTCCGCTTCCGCGCCGCTCAAGACTTCGCTGAAGAGCACCATGGCCGCCGTGGATTGCGGGCCGACGATGTTGCGCATCATCCAGGTATGGCCGCCGCCGGGGTGGATGCCGAGGTTGAGAAACCGGGTGTCGAACCGGGCCGATTCGCCGGCGAGGCGCACGTCGCAGGCCAGCGCCAGGTTCAGGCCCGCGCCCACCGCGGCACCGTTTACCGCCGCGATGGTGGGTAGCGGGGAACGGGCGATCTTCAGGAAGCCTTCGTAGATGGCGAGCAGGCCTTCTTCGTTGGACGAGCCGTGTGACCCGCCGAGGTGGGAGAGGTCTGCGCCGGCGCAGAACGCGGAACCGGCGCCGGTGATCACTAGGGCGCCGACCGACGGGTCCGCCTCCAGTGCGTCGACCACCTCTGCGGTTTCGGTGCACATGTCGAGAACGAAGGCATTGCGACGCTCGGGGGCATTGAGGGTGATGACACCCACGCCGTCGATGATCTCGGAACGCACGGAAGGTTGGCTCATGACCTGAGTCTGGCAGCGGCTCGCCAGGCCCGCGGAATCAGGTGTGCGGGTGATCCCGCATGACTGCGGGGGAATGACGGAAGAACTGTTCGACGTCTTCCTCGTAGCGATACGCGGGGTCGTGGTTACCCATGGTCTTGCGGAGGCGAAGGGCCGCAACGAAGGCGGCGACGGCCCCGGCCGAGGTGTACTGGTAGCGAAATCCGGCTTCCTTGAAGAGGCTGTTGTCGATACCTCGACCGAACTTGAGTAGGTCGATCAGCTCCGGCGGGAGGTCGACCAAACCAAGGCGGCGCAGGGGGGCGGTGGCCAGGTCGATGCCGAACGGGGGCATGGGAATGCCTCGTTTGCCGACGATGGCGGTGATCTCGCTCCACGGCAACACCCCGTCGCCAGCGATGTTGAAGACGCCGGGCACCTGTTTGTCCAGGGCGAAGAGAATGGCCGACACCACATCGTCTTCGTGAACGAGTTGGAAGCGCGGGTCATAACCCGCCACCTTGGGCACGAACGGCATCTCCAGGGCGCTCACAAACGGCGTGGAGATGTCGGGCCCGATCACGTTGCAGAAGCGCAGGGTGCTGAGGCAGACCTTGGGATTGTCCCGGGCGAAGTCCCGGACGTAGCTCTCGACCTCCAGCAGACTGCGCTCAACGCGGGTGCGGGGCTGCCCACTGCGCTTGTCGGTCTCGCGAAACCAGTACGGGTCCTGAGGCGAAGATCCGTACACAAGGGCGGCCGATTTCACCACCACATTGCGGACCGTGCTGCCCGCGGCAGAAGCGGCCGCGAACAGGTTCATGGTGCCGATCACGTTTATCTCGTGCATCGCCCGCGACGACATTTGGGTGGAGTCCACCACCAGGAACGTGTGGGCGATCGTGTCGACGCCGGTGGCCCGCACGATGCGGGAAAGAATGGAGTAGTTCTCGTCGGAGCGGACGTATTCGGTGCGCTCGAGCTTCACCGTTGGCTCACGGGTATCGAGGCCAATGATGACGTCGACCCCAGGGTCCGCCTCCAAGGCTTGCGCCAAACGCCCGCCCCAAAAGGTGGACAGGCCCGTGATCAGAACTCGGCGTCCCATCAGCCCATCCAGACCGAGCGTCGCTGGCGCAACATATCGAACAATGCCTCTTGAATTTGCTGACGGATGGCCTCGGACTCGTCCATGATCCGGCTGCGGGAATAGCGCGGTTGATCTGGCTCGATGTCGTCGAAGGTGATGGGGTCCAACACGCGCAGTTTGAACTTGGCGGGGAACGGGATCAGGGCGCCGAGCGGGCCAAACGCCATGTTGGCGGTGACGGGGAAATACGGCAGGCCGAATACCTTGGCCACCGACGGCACCTTGAACAGGATGGGCATGGATTCCTCCGCGCCCACCACCGCAATGGGGATGATCGGAACCCCAGCCCGCATGGCGATTTCTACGAACCCACCGCGGCCGAATCGGCGGAGGCGGTAGCGCTCGTTGTAGGTCTTGCTGGTGCCCTTGGTTCCCTCGGGGAAGACCAGTGCAAGTTGTTGTTGCTCGCGCAGGAGGCGGTAGGCGTTGTCGGGGTGGGCGACCACGCCACCGGCGCGAGCCCACAGCGTGCCGACCACTGGTGTGTTCTTGAAGAAGTGGTCGGCCAAGCCATAAACGGGACGGCCCAACTTGGTCTCAATGCCGTGCATGATCGTCGGTGCATCGGAGGGAATGGCGCCCGCGTGGTTGGACACCAGTAACGCCCCGCCCTCGGTGGGGATCTTCTCCAGGCCGTCCCACTCGGCGCGGAACCAGTGGCGGTAGACCGGGTCATAGGCCTTGCAGACAAAGGCCCGCACCTGCTCGGAGCGACCCCATTCGTCCACATCGCCGGTGCGGGGATCGTCCAGTGGTTCGGGCTCGTCTGCCACGGGCGGCAAGTGCACAGGCACCAAGGCGGCGGTCTGGGTGGGGAGCGGTCCCCGTTCCTGCTCCTCGTGGGCCATGGCCGCCCAGCGTACTTTGCCCTCGCCAGACTGCCCGGGCGCTTCTGGCCGTTGGTCAGCTCGCAGCGTCAAGAGCGGTCGGCGCGCTCGATTTGTTCGTCGGTCAGGTCGCCGTCGTCGGCCAGCCAGGACCGACCCACGTCGCAGCCATGCAGGGCAATGCACCATCGGCAGGCGAAACTTGGGCGGTAAGCGGGGACGGCGGTACCCGCCCGCAACGCAGTGAGCCGCCGGGCGGCATCCACCGTGCGGGCCACGGTTGCGTCAAGCACGTCTTCGGTGACGACTTCGGTTCGCGCCTCGCCCAGGTCCAGGTAGAACGAAGCAACCAGACGCGGGGGTACGCCCACCCGAATGGCGTCGAGCAGTGCGTAGAACCGCAGGTCATCTCGGTGCACGGCGTTGGGGGCACCGGTCTTGAGGTCGATGACGACCTTGCCGGCCGTTGTACCGCGGGCGACGCCCAAGGTGAGGTCCACCTTGCCCCGCAGGCGGATCCGCCCGCCGACGAGGTCCACAATCTGGGTGCTCTCGGTGACTGGTCGCCACTTTGGTTCGAGGCGAGGGAAGCACTCGAAAAACTTGGCCACTCGGTCCCCGGCGGTACTGCGCAGTTCGGCCCGCTCGGCGTCGGTGCAGGTCTGGAGGAAGTCCGTGAGCCAATGATCTGTGTTGGCCAGGCTGCTCATGGCTTCGTCGACGAGGGCCAGCGGCAGTGGCTCGCCGGGCCAGTGGATGCCCAGCTCAACGGCCTTGTGGGCAATGGTCCCGCGGGCAATGGGAACGGTCACGGTAAAGGTGTCGCCCTCGGCATCCTCGGCCAGCAGGCGGACCTCGCAGCTGTGAACACGGGCCAGCAAATGCTTGGACAACTGGAGGGTTTCGTCGGTCGCCAGGTCTTCCAGGACCGGACGAAGGCCCGCCTCAAGGTCGAAGCGCAACCGCCGGCCGAGGTCGGTCCCGAAGGTGGGACGCTCGGCGTCGGACGCGCCCAGTTCGTCCAGCGTGCGTTGTTGGACGGGAGTGAACTCTGGTGGAACGGCCGCAGCGATCCCTGCACGTTACGACCCCCGCCTTGCCGGCCGTCGCCCTGCCCTATCCCACCTTGCCGACCTCACCTTGCCGAAGTTGTCGTAGTTAGGTCGAAATGGACGGCTTAACTGCGACAACTTCGTTGGGGAGGGGTGCGTCCTTCGTTGGGGAGGGGTGCGTCGGTCGTTGGGCGGAGTCGTTTTGTCAGACCCCCTGCGGATGATGTCTGGGTATGGAATCCACGTCGTTGCAGTTCGCCGCCACCGTGCGCACCCTTGGCGGTGCGGCCCGGGCCCGCGGTCTGATAGTCCCGGGTTTTCGCAGCCCGCCCAAGGTGCCGGGTGCGGAACGGACCATGCGCATGCGGCCAGATGGTGGGGCGATGGTGGCGGTGGTGGTCAAGGGTCGGCCGTATCAGGCGGTTATTGCCGATTTGATCGAGGGGATCATCGTGGTGAATGTCCTGTCTGGTGCGGAGGCCACCCGGGTTCGCACCCATCTGTGGGAGGCGGTGGTCGGCGCCCACACGGGTGGCGTGGCCGCGGCCTGATGTGGGCGCCTACCCTTACCCCTGGTCAACTCGTCCGGGTGGCGGAATTGGCAGACGCGGAGGGCTTAAACCCCTCCGGCCCCTCGGGGCCGTGCGGGTTCGATCCCCGCCCCGGGCACTTCTGAGCTGGTGAAAATCTACCTTCGTGGATCGACTCGCAGTTCCTCAAAACGTCCTTCGCTAACGGCTTGCTAACGGATTCGTCAGCAGCAGCGGGCGGGCGAGGCCACGTGCGGAGACCGGCGCTGGGCTGGGGGCGTCCTCTCGGGCCCCTGAAACCGCCGGACTGGGGGTTTCATCGATCAGGGTGGGGTGACCAACATGGTGAAGGTGGTTGCCGGGCCACTCCCCACGAACCATCCGCCGTCAGGCTGGCCGATGCCGAGCGTCACCCGGTAGCGGCCCGGGGGGAGCGGTTGCAGTACCTGACCGAGGGCGAAGATGTCGACCGTGGTGGTGAAGCCCTCGCCGGGTCGGATCCAGGCGGGCAGCTCACCACCCGATGGGGCGCCAAGGACTCCCGCCGGTTCGAGGGGGACAATGTCGGCGGTGATGCGCACCCGCTGCTCGCCCCGGTAGCTGCTGCGGTCGGGCCAGGGTGACCCTCGGCCAAGATGGCGCCCGCTCACGGTGAGCTGGACGCGCTGGCCCGAGACCACCTGCACCTGGTCGGGCCGGTCAAGGATCTCCAGGCGGCCTCGCCGCGCGCGCGTCGGCAGGACCGTGGGGAACCCGTCCGGGAGCAGCAGTCCCCGCGCCGCCAGGTCGTCCTGCTCGGGCCCCGGGAGCACCCAGAGGGCCATGCCCGCCGGCGTCCCCCGGAACTCGTAGAAGCCGCCATCGTCGATGAGGGCGAGTCGGGCTCCCCGCGGCGGCAGCCCCACGTCCTCGAGCGGGGCGAAGACGTAGGGGCCCTCGGCCCGCTCACCCAGCTTCGGTTCGTAGATGTGGAAGGTCACCTCGGGCATCCAGAACTGGTAGCTCAGGACGGTTGCCCCCCGGGTCGCGTCGGCGTCAAGGTCGGCGGAGCCCAGGTCGAGCGCCTCGACCTGCGCGGGCAGGTGCCAGTCGCGGTACGTCGCCCCGGCGAAGGACTCGACGTCCTGGATCCGCCCGATGCCGCTCCATGCGAACCAGACCACCAGTGGCACTGCGAGCAACCGTGGACGGCGCAGACCCCATGCCATTGCGGCGATCAGGGCCAGGCCGGCGGCGGCCATAGCACTGGCGCGTAGGTAGGTGCCTGATGCCGGGTCCCCGATGGCCCGGCTGATGCCAGGCACCGCGAAGTAAGCGAAGGTGCCTCCGTAGATCGTCGGGTCGACGAGGAGGACGACACCGATCGACAGGACCACGAGCACCCCCGCGGCGGCGAGCAGCCATCGGCCCAGCGCAGCGCCACTTCGGAGCCGGAGGAGCAGGGCCATGCCCGCAGCGGCCCACACCGGAGCGTAGGAGTCGTTGTGGCGGCCGTAGACCAGATGGTCGGCGCGGAACTGGGTCTGGGTGAAAAAGTAGACCGAGGTCACAAACACCCCGATCGCTCCGGCGAGGAGCACTGCGGCGGTCGTTCGCCCAGGCCCGCTCGCCGGCGCTATGACCCCGGGCTCCCGCCCGGCCGCCATTGAGCCCACCAGGCCCACCCCCAGCACGGACAGGCCGAGACCGCTGGCGGCAAGGTACCAGCCCTGGCCAAGCGCGCTGGTGGCCAGGCCGCGGAGTCCCGAACTGCCCGTGAGCAGCATCCAGGCGTCGCCGCTCCCTCCTTCCAACGAGTCGACCTGCGACCAGCGGGCGTCGATCAGCCGCGCCTGCACCACCCGGGTGGCCACCGTCAGCCCGAGCAGCGCCACCAGGTTGGCCGCCACCACCGCCCTCGGAGCCATCCGGCGCCAGCCGATTACTGCGAGGGCCACGACCGCCACCCCGACCAGGGTGGTGAACCGGGGGTGGCTGGCGTACAAGAGGGCCACGAACGGTCCGAACCAGCACCGGCGGAGGAGGTGGCCGGGCTGGAGTGCCCGGTGCAAGGCCAGGGCGGTGGCGACAACCAACGGCAGAGCCAGGTTCTCCGACAGCGCCGACACCCCTCCACTCGTGGCCGCAGGCACCAGGGAGCCGACCGCCGCCGCGACCAGGGCTGCGTTGGCGGTCAACCCGAGGACCCGGCGGCCGAGGGCGGCGAGCAGCGGGATCAGCGCCGACAGCAGGATCGCGTTGACCACCAGGACGCCGCGCCAAAGCCAGATCGGCTCAGTAGTGACCCACTGGAGGGGAACGAGGAGCAGCGAGTACCCGAAGCCGTAGGACGGCGAGACGGGCATCTCGAACACCGGATGCTGCCCCGCCAGCCATCGGGCGTTGCCCAGGTACCCCGCCTCGTCGAGGATCACCGACGGTCCTGGGATGTGGCGGGCCAGCCACAGGTGGAGGGCGAACACCGCAAGGGTGAGGGCGGCGGTGGTGGCTCTCGGCCCCTCGGGAAGATGCACGGCCGGCACGCGCCGACCCTAACGGTCGGGGTTCAACCCATGCCCGCTGGTAGTGGGTCACAGCAGCGGGGAATTCTGCTCACGGGCGGGCAACGTCCCCCTACGAGCGGGGTGGCGATGACGCGCACCAGGCCTGTGCGATTGCGGCGACGTGCCGATGATCGGTGCCACAACAACCGCCGAGCACCCGCAGCGCCGGCAGCAGCGAACGCAGTGCGACGTAACGCGCCGCGAGATCGACCGGGTCGCCTTCGTCGAGCTCGACCATCTCGTCGAGCTCGGCATGACTGAGCGACGACGCGTTCGCGCGCAGCCCACCGATGCGCGACACCCATGCCGATGAGCCGTCGAGCACGTCGGCGAAGTGCGTCGGGTGGGCGCAGTTGATCATGAAGTGCTGTGCGCCGCCGCTGGTCGCGGCGTCTGTCGCCTCGATCGCGGCGGCCAGCGATATTCCGGAGGGAAGCCGACCGTCGGTCTCGACCGTGAAGGACACCACGACAGGCAGGCCCGCGGCCTGGGCGGCATGGACGATGCCGATCGCCTCGTCGACGTAGGTCATCGTCGCTGCGGTGATCAGGTCGACCCCGCGAGCAGCCATGCACTCGATCTGGAACGAGTGGTACGCAGCGGCGGCTTCGCTCGTCATCATGGTGTCGATGCGGTAGCCGTCGCCTCGCGGGCCGATCGCGCCACTGATCAGGAACGAACCATCACCCTGCCAGCTGTCGCGAACGGCGGCCACAACATCGACCGACGCAGCGATCAACTCGGCCAACGCCGCTCGGTCGTGGCCGAGCGTCGCTGCCCAATCCGGGTTGGCCCGCCACGTGGGGGTTTCGAGGACGATCGAGGTGCCGACCGACCGCGCGATCGTCACGTAGTGCTCGTAGTACTCGCTGAGCAGGCGTATGCCGTCGTTGGTCGCTGCGAGTGGATAGGCAGCGAACGCGGGAAGGTCAACCCCCTGCTGGAACAGGAGCCAGGTTTCCAGCCCGGCATCGGTGATGACGATCGAGTCGGACGACGGCCACGGAGTGGGGATGCGGTGATTGCTCATGACAACCACATAACCACGGGCGCCGCGGACGTTGCTCGTGGATCGTATGAGGAAAGTCTGAGGATCAACGCGCCAGTGAATCCAGCAGTCGGGCATAGGCGTGGAGGCAGTCGGCGAAGGCATAGAGAGCTTGACGATGCGATCTGGCCCGGGAGTGCTCGCTGGCCAGCGACACCTGCGAGACCGACACGACGAACGGGTTCCCCACCGCACGGGCCAGGCTGATCGCCAACATGTAGGCGTCCGTAGCATCGGGTTCGCCGAGCGCGCTCAGCGCTTCGCCCCGTGCGTAGGTGGCCCAGGCGCGGTCGGATGGTGACGACCCGAGCAACTCCAGCTCGTCGGTCGATGTTGCGACGCCATCGAGGGAGCCATCTCGAGATCACCGTGGTTTGCTACCGAACCGGCCACGATCAATCGCGCCCCCAAGAGCTCGTCAGCCGTCCCACCTGGATGTCGCGCCAGCAATAATCGCGCCCGGTCCACTGGCTCGTTCCAGAAGGTCGAGTACGCGGCAAGCTGCAACGATCCGCTGATGTCTGCCGCGAGCTCAGGTACGCAGCGCTGGGCCCAATGGTGCGCAGCTGTCATCTCGATGGTGAGTGGAAGATGATCGAGGCTCGACAACAGTCTTGCGGCCCTGGCGTGGGCTTGGCTGAGCGGCTCGACGCGGTGCACGTGCTCAACGCTGAGACCCAGCCGCATTTGGCTTGTGGCCCGAACGCGCCGCCCGCTGCCGCCAACGGCTCTGTCAACACAAAGCGGCGAGCGTTGCCCGTGCTCAATCCTCGCTGATGAACTCGGTGCCGAACGCGGCGACGGTGGCGAGGAGGTCGGCCCGGTCGTTTGCGGGGAGGTTCACTGTTACCCAGGTGACTCCGGCGGCGGCCAGCTCGGAGATCCGCGCCCCGCGTTCGTCGGTCGAGACGCCGGGATCGCTCAGCATCGCTTCTGACCAGCAGATGTCGAAGGGCTGCGAGCGGCCCGCCTCTGTCGCGAGGCCTTTGACCTCCTGGATGGCGCGAGCCAGGTCATCGAGGGTTTCGATCGCCGCGGTTCGAGCGGAGCTCGCGAAGCCAGCGGTGTGAAACGGCGACCAACCGTCGTACCGGGCGGCTCGGCGCATGGCGGCCTTGCTGTTGCCGCCCACCCATACGGGCGGCCGTTTCCCCGACGGGGCGATCGGTCGGAGCCGCACGCCCCGCGCCGCGAATCGTTCGCTCTGCCAGGCAACATCCTGACCAGTGGACACCGCCTCCAGAACTTCAAGCGCCTCGTCCAGCAGCGCGCCGCGGGTGTCGAAGTCGACGCCGAGGGCTTGGTACTCGGGCTTCAGGTAACCAGCGGCAACACCAAGGATCAGCCGGCCTTCGGAGAGAACGTCGAGGCTCTGGATGCTCTTGGCCCCCAGGAAGGGGTTCCGGTACGCGGCCACATAAATATTGGTGTGCAGCCGGATGGTCGGGTCCGCTCCCGCAGCGAACGCCAGGGCCACGAACGGGTCGAGGGCGTGGTGGCCGCCGTGGTCCAACCATTTGCTGTCCGGTGCTGGGTGATCGGTGACGTACACCGCCGAGAAGCCAGCCGCCGCGCCGCCGCGGGTGACCTCCGCTATGGCGCTGGCGGTCACGAATTCACCGGGGAGGTCGACTCGCTGGGTGGGCAGCTCAAGGGAAAAACGCATCACCCCTCACCATATCCACGGTGATTTCCGCGCCCGAGCGAAGCAACCCTTAGGTTGGCGACCGATGACCGATGTAGGTGTGGGTCCATC
>JANXNS010000179.1 GCA_025353965.1 Aquihabitans sp. | reverse complement strand
GAGCAGGTGCCGGAGCCGCACTCAGGCGTCGGGTGGGCAGTCCACCGGCGGTGGACGGCGCTGCCGGTTCACGTACCGTCGGGCCCGAGGGTGATGATGGGTTCATGAGCCCTTCGAGTCCCTCATCGAACGCCAAGCCTGTCGGAACGGCGTCAGCCAGGGTGGCGGGCCGCTTGACCGCCCCGGACGGGTCATACGGGGTAAACGAGATGGGGGCAACGCCGGATGCCGGCGAGCTTGGTGCAGGCGTCGAGTTCGGGGTATCGAGCACGGGCTCCAGCTGACCAGGAACCTCGTTGGAAGGGCGTTCCGGGGGCAGGGCGCCCTGGCCCACCGCATCGGTGACGAGCGATGGCGGGATGGAAACAACCACCGTGACACCACCGGACGGCGACGGCATCATCCGTACCGCAATGCCGTGGCGCCCAGCGAGGCGCCCGACAACGATGAACCCAAGTGAACGCGAGAGGGCCAAGCCGACGAGCGGCGGCTTCGCCAGCGACTCATTTGCTTCGATGACCTGGTCGCCCGACATACCAATCCCGTGGTCGGTCACCGAGATCACGTAACCATCAGCGTTCGTGCGATGCCCTACTACTTCGACCCGAGTTTCCGGCGGCGAGAAGTTCGTCGCGTTCTCCATGAGCTCAGACAGCAGGTGGGCAAGGTCGGCGGCAGCATTCGAGGCCACCAGAATTTCATCGAAACTCAGAAGCTCGATACGGCCAAAGTCTTCGACCTCCGCCAGTGCGGCACGGACGATATTGGCCAGCGGGGCCGGCCGGCCGCGCCGGCGGGGCGGCTCTGCTCCAGCCAGAACTAGAAGGGATTCTGCGTTGCGTCGCATACGGGTGGCGAGGTGGTCCAACCGGTAAAGGTTCTCGAGCTGGTCCGGATCCTCCTCGCCACTCTCCAACTCGTCGATGAATGCAATCTGACGATCGAGCAAGGCCTGGTTGCGCCGGGCCAGGTTCACGAACATCTCACCGATGCCCTTGCGTAGAAGCGCAGCCTGTTCTGCCGCTACTTCTCCGGCCACCCGTTGCACATCGTTGAACGAATTGGTCAAACGGCCAATTTCGTCCCCCGAAGTGACCTCAATGGCCTGTAGGGAACCAAGTTGAAAGGTCACCTCGTCGTCCGACGGGTTACGCAGTGATTCCACTAGCCGGGGCATTTGCTCGGAAGCCAGCCGGTCAGCGGCCTCGGTGAGGCGGTTCAACGGCACGGTGATCCGGCGCCCAAGGAGCACGGCACCAGCGGCGGCGGCGAGGACGGCCAACACGGCGAAGCCAACGAAAAGGTTCGCAGCCTGCTGGGCGTCGCTTCTACCGGCCTTGCTTTGGGCGAGCATCACCGTGAACAACTGGACTTCTACGGCGTGGAGGTCTTTCAGGACCGTTGATGAGGCCTTGACGAGGACCTTTGGGTCTCCCGTGACGTTCCCATCGGCACCGCCAGCAATCGCCGCATCGCGGGCGGTCTCTACCGTGATGCGGGACTCACTCGTGACCGCATCACGTACCTCGCCTTTCCGCCCGCTATCCGCTAAGGAGTTGAGAACGGCCATTTGGCTACTCTCATCGGCCGCCGCGGCCTTCAGTAGGCCGAAGGACCCCTCCACCGCGAACCCGCCCTGGTGCAAGGCCCCGGCTAGCAAAGAACTCTGCCGGGAGAGGGCCGCCTTGTAAGCGGCCAGTGAGGCACCCGTCCGCAACTGACCAGAAACCTGCGGGTCCGTGATCACTTCAGGAATGGCCTCGTTCACCGAGAGGAAGGTCCGTTGAAGCGAGCCGTACGTGGTTGCGACCTGGTCCCAGCGGTAACCCTGGTCGACGGTCTGGCGGATGTAGGTGAGTTTGTCGGCGGCGTCTATCGCCAGCGTCGAGGCCGATCGAAATCCGGGGGAGGTTCCTAGGTTGTCTCGCAGGTGCATGAGCGATTCGGTGAGCGCCTGATCCGTTGCCGCCCTCGTCTTGGTGAGCCCAGACTTCCAGGTGGTGCGGGCCGACCCCACGTGGGCGGTGCTGTAAAGCGATTCCTGTTGGAGCGCGTCCACCACGTTGCTGTTGGCCTGAGCCACCGCCACCAGACGCTCCACCTGGCGGCTGGCATCCGCGGTGCCCTGCCGAGACCGCGCCCCGAGCACGGCCAGCAGCACGATAATCACGATCGGTCCTGCTACCAGGAGCACGAGCTTGTTGCGGATCTTCAGGTCGTCGAACACGGGCGTCCTCGCACGTGGGGATGGGAAACCCGAGCTGGGCAGCCGAGGTACCCCGCACAGATCGGCCAATAGCGGCCCACCTTGAGCATCCACCGTGGTAGCGACGGGTGAGTTGGGTCATTTGGCCTAGGCGCCTGCGGCTACGGTGAGGCACAACACCTACTGAGTGCGGGAGACAAAGGAAGCGCTATGAGTGATTTTTCGCAAGGACCGGGCTGGTGGCAGGCCTCAGACGGCAAGTGGTATCCGCCCGAGGCCGCCGCACCGACGGGCCCGCCCGCGTACGCCGCCCCAACCGGCCCGCCCCCCGGCGGTCCGCCGGCCTATGGTACGCCCATGGGCAATCCCGGTTATGGGGCGCCCGCCGGCGCCCCCGGCCAGTTGGCCGAATGGCCACTCCGCGCCGCTTCGGGTGCCATTGACTTTGTGGCCCTGTTCATCGTGGCCAACCTCGCTTCGCGTGGAAGCGCCGGCTTGGGCTTCATCATCTGGCTCTTCGCCCTTGGGTTCGGCATCTACAACGGCTACCTCAACGGAAGCACCGGGCAGAGCGTGGGCAAAAAGATCGTCGGCACCCGGGTGGTCAGCGAAGCAACGGGCCAACCCATCGGTGGTGGCGCAGGCGTGGCCCGATTCTTCGCCCACATCATCGACAGCATCATCTGCGGCATCGGGTACCTCTTCCCGCTCTGGGATGCCAAGAAGCAGACCATCGCCGACAAGATCATGAAGACCGTGGTGATTACCGGTGAGCCCAAGCAGTCCTTCGGCGACGCCATCAAGCCCTCCTGATCTGATCAGGTCGTTCGTCCGCAAGGCCCTAGCCCACCGCCGGGGCCTTGTCGCGTCGGCGCTTGGACGCCGCTAGCGCAGTGGGGCGGTGGTCGGGTCGAGTGGGCTGGGCAACAGGGTGTGGCCCATGAGGTCTTGATCGACCGCAGCTGCGCAGGAACGGCCCTCGGCAATAGCCCACACGATGAGGCTTTGACCTCGGCCCATGTCTCCGGCCACGTATACACCGGGAACATTGGTGGACCAGTTGCGGTCCCGGGCTACGTTCGATCGGCCGTCTAGCTCGACGCCGAATTGCTCCGTGATCCAGGCCGATTCCGGCCCAGTGAAGCCCATCGCCAGGAAAACAAAATCTGCTTCGATTTCAAACTCAGAGCCCACGACCTTCTCGAAGCGGCCGTCGACCATCTCGACCTCGTGCGCTTCCAGCGCCCGCACCCGGCCTTTGCCATCGTCGAGGAACTGCTCGGTGTTGACCGAGAACACTCGGTCCCCGCCCTCTTCGTGGGCCGACGCGGTGCGGTAGATGAGCGGCCATGTGGGCCACGGGGTGGCGTCTGGCCGGGCCTCCGGGGGCTTCGGCATGATCTCGAACTGGCGGATCTCCGAAGCGCCTTGACGGTGCGCGGTGCCGAGGCAATCCGCGCCGGTGTCTCCGCCACCGATGATGACGACCTTCTGGCCATGCACGTCTATGGGCGAGTTGGTGATGTCTCCTTCTTGGACCCGGTTGGCGAATGGCAGGTACTCCATGGCCTGGTGGATGCCCTGAAGGTCCCGGCCCGGGATGGGGAGGTCGCGGGCCGCAGTAGCGCCACCAGCCAGCACGACGGCGTCGAAATCGGCCGTCAGTTGGTCGCCCGTGATATCGACGCCAACGTTGATGCCAGTACGGAACTCGGTACCTTCGGCCCGCATTTGATCGAGCCGCCGATCCAGTTGGCGCTTCTCCATTTTGAACTCGGGAATGCCATATCGCAGCAGGCCACCGAGGCGGTCTGCCCGCTCGAATACCACCACGTGGTGCCCGGCCCGGGTGAGTTGCTGGGCGGCGGCTAGGCCAGCGGGACCAGAACCGATCACCGCAACCTTCTTGCCGGTCTGCGTTTCGGGTCGGATAGGTATGACCCAGCCTTCGTCCCAGGCGCGGTCAATGATCGATACCTCGACCTGCTTGATCGTTACCGGGTCTTGGTTGATCCCAAGAACACACGCCGCTTCGCACGGTGCCGGGCAAAGCCTCCCGGTGAACTCCGGGAAGTTATTGGTGGCATGAAGGCGCTCGATGGCCTCATGCCAGCGATCCCGGTAGACGAGGTCGTTCCAATCGGGGATGAGGTTGCCGAGGGGACAACCGTTGTTGCAGAACGGAATCCCACAATCCATACACCGGCTGGCCTGGGCCTCGAGGCGCTCCTCGGCGAAAGGCTCGTACACCTCTTTCCAGTCCTTGAGGCGCACGGGCACGGGCCGGCGGACCGGCAGCTCACGTCCGTGCTTGAGGAAACCTTGGATGTCGCCCATGTCTGGTGCCCTAACCCTTGGCCGCGGCCATGATGGCCTCGTCGATGTCGGCGCCGGCTTCTTCGGCGGCTCTGATGGCGCTGAGCACACGCTTGTAGTCGCGTGGCATGACCTTCACGAACTGAAGCACGGAGTACTGCCAGTCGGAAAGGATTCGGCTGGCAACGTCTGAACCCGTCTCATTTTGGTGGCGGAAGATGGCGGTGACCAACCACGATGTGTCGAGATCATCCAGCGGGTCCAAGTCCACCATTTCCCGGTTGACTAGCCCGTCGAAAGCCCCTTCGGGGTTCCACACGTAGGCAATACCGCCCGACATGCCCGCCCCAAAGTTCCGACCAGTTGGACCAAGCACTACGGCTCGGCCGCCGGTCATGTACTCACAGGCGTGGTCTCCGACACCCTCCACCACGGCGGTGGCGCCGGAGTTGCGCACGCAGAAGCGCTCCCCCACCTTGCCGCGGAAAAATGCCTCGCCGGCGGTGGCGCCATAGAGCAGGACGTTGCCGGCGATGATGTTGTCTTCGGCAGCAAAATCGGCGTGGGGCGTCTCGGGTGGGCGCACGATGAGACGGCCTCCGGAGAGGCCCTTTCCGGCGTAGTCGTTGGCCTCGCCGAAGAGGCGGAGGGTCACCCCCTTCGGCACGAACGCACCAAAGCTCTGCCCCGCCGCGCCCCGGAACGTCACGTCGATCGTGTTGTCCGGCAGACCCAAGCCACCGTGGCGCTTGGTAACTTCGTGGCCCAGCATGGTGCCCACGGTCCGGTTCACATTGCGGATGGGGAACTCCAGAGCCACAGGCGAGCCAGCGTCGATGGCCTGGCGGGCGGCCAAGATCAGCTGTTGGTCCAGCGCCCGGTCCAGGCCATGATCTTGGCCCCGTGTGTTGTGCAGTTCGTCGCCGAAGGGCCGCTCGGGGACATGAAGAATGGGCGAGAGGTCCAGTCCGGCGGCCTTCCAATGATCGACCGCCTTGCGGGTGTCGAGCGCTTCCGCGTGGCCTACCGCCTCTAGGAGCGATCGGAAACCCAACTGAGCGAGGTACTCCCGCACCTCTTGGGCGATGAACTCAAAGAAATGCTCGACGAACTCAGGCTTGCCCGCAAAGCGTTCACGCAGCTCCGGGTTCTGGGTGGCGATGCCTACCGGGCACGTGTCCAGATGGCAGACGCGCATCATGATGCAGCCCGACACCACCAGCGGAGCGGTGGCAAAGCCGAACTCCTCGGCGCCCAGCAACGCGGCCACGATCACGTCCCGCCCGGTCTTGAGCTGACCGTCGGCTTGGACCACGATCCGGTCCCGAAGACCATTGAGCAGCAACGTCTGTTGGGTTTCCGCCAAGCCGAGTTCCCACGGACCACCGGCGTGCTTGAGCGAGGTCAGTGGGCTGGCACCCGTGCCGCCGTCGTGGCCGGAGATGAGGACCACATCTGCGTGGGCCTTGGACACACCGGCGGCCACCGTGCCCACACCGACCTCGGCCACGAGTTTCACGTGGACGCGGGCAGCCGGGTTAGCGTTTTTGAGATCGTGGATCAGCTGCGCCAGATCCTCGATCGAGTAAATGTCGTGATGAGGTGGCGGGCTGATGAGCCCAACGCCCGGTGTGGAGTAACGGGTCTTGGCCACCCACGGGTACACCTTGTGACCGGGCAGTTGGCCTCCCTCGCCTGGCTTGGCCCCCTGCGCCATCTTGATCTGGATGTCGTCGGCGTTGGTGAGATACTCGCTGGTGACGCCGAACCGGCCAGAAGCCACCTGTTTGATGGCACTACGGCGTTCTGGGTCATAGAGCCGATCGGCGTCCTCGCCACCCTCACCGGTGTTGCTCTTGGCTCCCAGGCGGTTCATGGCGATGGCCAAGTTCTCATGGGCCTCGGCCGAGATCGAGCCGTAGCTCATGGCCCCAGTCGAGAAGCGTTTGACGATCTCCGCCACGGATTCCACCTCGTCGATCGAGATGGCTTGGCGGTCGCTGGCAAAGTCGAACAAGCCCCTCAACGTGGCCAGGCGAGTGCTCTGGTTGTCAACCAGTGCGGTGTATTCCTTGAAGACCTCGTACCGGCCGGTGCGGGTGGCGTGCTGGAGCTTGAAGACAGTTTCTGGGTTGAAAAGGTGGTATTCACCCTCACGTTGCCACTGATATTCGCCCCCCACTTCCAACTCACGATGGGCCCGCTCGGTGGGGCGGTCTGGGTAAGCCTTGGCGTGCCGTGCGGCCACTTCGGCGGCCACCTCGGTGAGGCCGATGCCGCCAAGCTTGGAGGTAGTGCCGGTGAAGTATTCGTCGACAAATGCTTGGCCCAGGCCGACGGCCTCGAACACCTGGGCGCCGGTGTAGGACGCCACTGTGGAGATGCCCATCTTGGACATGACCTTGAGCACGCCCTTGCCTGCAGCTTTGATGTATTTGGCCACGGCATCGTCCAGGGCAACATCGGCCAGGGCACCCCGGGCAATCATGTCCTCCACCGTCTCGAAGGCCAGGTACGGGTTGATGGCGGCTGCGCCATACCCGATCAGCAGGGCCATGTGATGGACCTCGCGGGCATCGCCGGCCTCCACCACCAGGCCAACGTTGGCCCGGGTCTTCTCCCGCACCAGGTGGTGGTGGACCGCCGCAGTGAGCAGGAGCGACGGGATGGGGGCGAGTTCACGGGTGGAGTCGCGGTCCGACAGCACCACCACGTTGGCCCCGGCCGCGATGGCTTCGCTGGTCTGGCGGCGCACCTCTTTGAGCGCGTCTCGGAGGGCGTCTCCGCCCCCGGTCACGGGATAGAGGCCGTTGATGACGACGGCTTTGAAATCTGGAAGCGCCTCGCCCACATGGATGATCTTGGCCAGCTGATCGTTGTCCAAGATGGGGAACGGCAACAGAATCTGACGGCACGACTGTGCCGATGGTGACAGCAGGTTCTGCTCGGGTCCGATGGTGCCGCCCAGGCTCGTGACCAACTCCTCACGAATGGCATCCAGCGGCGGGTTGGTGACCTGAGCAAAGAGCTGTGCGAAGTAATCGAACAGCAGCCGGGGGCGCTCGGAAAGCACGGCGATTGGCGTGTCGGTGCCCATGGAACCGAGGGCCTCGCCACCGGTCCGGGCCATGGGGGCCATGAGGATCTTCTGATCCTCGATCGTGTACCCGAAGGTGAGCTGACGCCGAACCACATCGCCGTGGGGATAGCGCAGGTGCGGCCGATCGGGAAGATCATGAAGTTCCACGATGCCCGCGTCCAGCCACTCTTGATAGGGGTGTTGCGCAGCCAGGTCACCCTTGACCTCGTCATCGGAGACAATCCGGCCCTGGGCGGTATCGACCAGGAACATCTTCCCGGGCTGCAGGCGGCCCTTGCTGACAATCTGGTCGGCCGGGATGTCCAGCAGGCCGGCCTCCGAACCGAGGATCACGAGGCCCTCGGTCGTGACCCAGTAGCGGCCGGGACGGAGACCGTTGCGGTCCAGCACCGCGCCGACGACGGTTCCGTCGGTGAAGCAGACGTTGGCCGGTCCATCCCACGGCTCCATCAACGACGAGTGGAATTGGTAGAAGGCCCGCTTGGCTGGATCCATGAGGTCGTGGTTTTCCCACGCCTCGGGAATCATCATGAGCACGGCGTGGTGGATAGGCCGGCCACCGAGGTGGAGGAGCTCCAACACCTCGTCGAAACTGGCAGTATCACTGGCCTCCGGCGTGCAGATCGGGAAGATTCGCTCGATATCACCGGGGAACAAGCTGCTCTCCAGCAGCGCCTCACGCGCCCGCATCCAGTTGCGGTTGCCCGCGACCGTGTTGATCTCGCCGTTGTGGGCCAGGTAGCGGTACGGGTGGGCCAGTGGCCAGGACGGGAAGGTGTTGGTGGAGAACCGCGAGTGGACCAGCGCCAGGGCACTCTCGAACCGTTCGTCGGCCAGGTCTGGGTAGAAGTCGCGCAACTGGGGAGTGGTGAGCATCCCCTTGTAGACGATGGTCCGACACGACAGGCTGGGGAAATAGACCGTGTCGTCGCCGTCCGCAATCTCATGCTCAATGCGCTTGCGGGCCACGTAGGCGCGGCGTTCCAGGTCCAGGCCCTCGTAGACCCCGTTGGGGCCAGCCAAGAAGAGTTGCTTGAATGTGGGCATGGCTCCGAGCGCGCCGGAACCGAGAGAATCTGCCACCACGGGTACATCTCGCCAGGCCAGAACCTCCAGGCCTTCGCTGGCCAGGATCTTCTCGACCGCTTCGATGGTCCCGGCAACGGTGGCGGCATCTCCGGGGATGAAGGCAATGCCGGTGGCGTACCGCCCTACCGCCGGGAGTTCCACGTCGACGACAGCCCGGCAGAACGCGTCCGGGATCTGCGTGAGAATGCCGGCTCCGTCGCCCGTGTTGGTTTCCGCACCGGAAGCGCCGCGGTGATCGAGGTGCACAAGCGCAGTGATGCCTTGTTCGACCAGCTCATGGCTCTGCCGACCATGGAGGTCCACCACGAACGCAACGCCGCAGGCATCGTGTTCAAATGCGGGGTCGTAAAGACCTTGGGCAAGCGGCGCGGTCGTGGTCATCGGCGTCGGTTCCTCCAACGGGTAGCACGGGGGAACTGCTCGTCGGGGACGCCGTTGGCCCGTATCGCAGAACCGACAATCGTAGCCGAGACCCCCAGATTCTCACGAACCGGTTTCTGGCTCTCGGCCCGTCAGTAGCCTCTCCTCGTGCACTCCGTCGACGACCTCCTTGCCTTCGTTTCCGAGGCTCCTTCGCCCTATCACGCGGTGGCCGAAGCAAGCCGCCGTCTCGTTGCCGCCGGGTTCACCGAACTGGAACTCGCCCGCGAGTGGGGCGACGGGGCCGGTCCGTCCTTTGTGATCCGTGGCGGGGCGCTCGTGGCTTGGTCCGTACCCGCAGCCAGCACGGTCAGCTCCGGCTTCCGGATCATCGGCGCCCACACCGATTCTCCCAATCTTCGGGTGAAGCCCCGGCCCGACACCGGGGCCGCAGGCTGGCGCCAGATCGCTGTTGAGGTCTACGGCGGCGCGCTCTGGAACTCCTGGCTGGACCGTGACCTTGGACTCTCCGGACGGGTCGCCGTGCGGGGCCATGCCGACGCCTTGCTCCTCCGAGTGGACCGCCCCCTGCTCCGTATCCCTCAGCTGGCCATCCACCTTGATCGCGACGTCAACGGCTCCGGCCTCAACCTCAACCCGCAGCAACACCTCACCCCAGTGTGGGGCGTCGGCCCGGTCAGTGAGGGCGATTTCGTGGAGTTCCTGGCCGCAGAGCTCGGTGGGGTTCCCCCCGCAGACCTCACCGGCTGGGACCTCATGGTCCACGACCTCACCCCGCCTACCTTGCTCGGCCGCCATCAAGAACTGGTCGCTTCGGCCCGGCTGGACAACATCTGCTCGGCGTGGGCGGGCATTGAGGCGCTGATTTCGTCCGCTCCCTCCGCGGCTGGCTCGGCCGTTCAGGTGGTGTGCCTCTTCGATCATGAGGAGGTCGGCTCGACCTCAGCCACCGGCGCCGACGGCGCCCTTCTTGCCCAAGTCCTGGAGCGATCCGTCATCTCCAGGGGCGGCGGCCGGGACCACTTCATCCAGGCCCTAGCCGGGTCCCTCTGCGCCTCTGCGGACATGGCCCACGCCACTCACCCCAATTATCCGGACCGCCACGAGCCCGGCCACCACATCGCCATCGACGGTGGGCCCGTAGTCAAGGTCAACGCCAGCCAGCGTTACGCAACCGACGGGATCACCGCCTCGGCCATGATCGAGGCCTGCGATCGGGCCGCGGTCCCTCACCAGGTTTTCGTGGGCCGCAATGACCAGGCCTGCGGGTCAACCATTGGCCCCCTCACCGCGGCGCGCCTGGGTATTGCCACCGTCGACGTGGGTGTCGCCCAACTCTCCATGCACTCGGCCCGTGAGCTGTGTGGTGCGGACGACCCGCCCCGCCTTGCCGCGGCCCTGGGCCAGTTCCTGCTTCCATGAACGCGGCACAAGCTCGACGGGTCCTGGACGTGAGGGCCGACGCCGCCTGGGACGACATCCGTCGGGCGTACCGAGACAGAATTCGCGCCCACCACCCCGATCGAGCTGGCGACGAATCGGCCGGGCGGGCCGCCCAGATCATCGAGGCGTACCGAACGTTGGACCAGGCCCGCCAAACTCCGCCTGGGCCGACATCTCCTCCGCCGGCTCCGGTCTTCCGCGAGACCATCCCGGAGGGCGGCGCCCCAGCGGTAGCCCGCCTCGATGCCGACACACTGGCGCTCGCTGCCCCTGCCGACGAGGCCTTTCGCTGGCTGATGGAGGCCGCCCACGACATCGGCGAGATCACCTACCTGGACCGCTCTGGCCCGATCTTGGAGGTGCTGTGCCAGTTCGAGGGCGAGCCGGCCACCTCCCTCATGATCACCACGCAGGGCCGCGCCAACGGGACAGAAGCGTTCTGCACGACGGAGTCGATCGAGGCCAGGGAAGGACCGCCCACCGCGGCGGTGGTGGACCTACTCGAGCTAGCCCTGCGCCGCCGCCAGATTCCAGCCGGGGGATACATCTGATTTGGCCGATTGCAGGGTGGAGGGCCGAAACTCTCAGGACCCCTGGGTAGATCGGGTGACGATTGTTGCACCGACGAGCACGGCGCCCGGCAACAGCAGCAGTCCGGGAGACGAGCCGAGGGTCGAGGCGAGAATGGCTCCACCGACGTAGCTCAGGAGCACGAGCACCAATATTGCAATCGTCACCCGGCGGAGGTGGTCCGTTGGGCGCTCCGCCCGGCGAACCGCGAGGGCAACCTTCTCTCCGATACGGACTATCGCCCCGGTCCCATACGTCGTGGCGACGGCGATCTGACCTACGCGGCGGAGCACAGTTGCCTGGAGCCCCATGGCGAAGCCACCCCAGATCAGTACGGGGTAGTCGTCGATGTTCGAGTGGCCGGTGAAGGTGCTCCGCAATGCGATCATCAGGAAGGGCAAGAGCAGGATCAGCACTGCCTCGACGCCGAGGAGTTCATCGGGCCGCACCGCGCCGGTCCGCCGAAGCTGGCGGTCGTTGTGCACGGTCGCCACGATGACACCGGATAAGAAGGCGAAGATTGCGACTACTGATCCTGCGGCCTCCTGCCAGCCTTCTGCTCCGACGAAGATGCCGAGATGAACGAGGTTCCCGCTCATGTTCGCCACAAAGACAGGCGTGAGGTGAAGGTAGATATGGGCATCAACGAACCCGGCCACGCTGGCCAGTGCTGCAGCGAGGGCGAGGGGTCCGGACGGCTGGTGGGAGTGTTCCTGGGTCATTGGTCGGCTTGCACTCTCGGCCGTACGGCGTAGGAGCCGTTGGGGCGGGTGAAGTCGACCGCGCCCTCGGGGTCGATAGGCACACCTTTGAGGCGCGTCTCGAAATGCAGGTGTGGCCCGGTGGACAGCCCGGTCGAGCCCACCCTGCCAATGGGGTCTCCCCGCTTCACGGCCTGGCCCGGTGTGACCAGGATTTGGCTTTGGTGGCCGTAGAGCGTTCCCAGCGAATGACCGTGATCGATCACCGTGGTGTTGCCGTAGCCACCACGAAGGCCGGCGATGATCACCACACCGTCCGCCGGCGCGTAGATCATGGTGCCGCTGGGCGCCCCGAGATCCCCGCCGGCGTGGAGCCGCACGATGCCGAGGATCGGATGCTTGCGCATGCCGAACTTGGAGCCAATGAAGTAGCCCGGGATCGGGTTGGTGATCTCCACATCTCCCGGGGCCCAGTTCGGCTGGCTCGCCTGAAGCTGGGCCAGGATCAATTCCACGCCGTCCGACGAGCGGTTGATGCTGTTGACCCGGCCTTCGATGATCGCCTTGCGGGATTGCACGTCACGAAGCGCGGCCTGCTCGGCCAACACTCGCTGGTCGACCAGCGCGACCAGCTTTTCCTGCTTGGCCGCAGCGGCGGCGATGAAGTTCGATGCGACGACGACGTCGTCCCGACGGGACTTGGCCTTCGCCTTGGCCCGCCGGGCGGACTTCTCCGCGCCGCGACGCTCAGCCCGAGCCGCTTCAAGTTCACGGACCAGTTCTTCGCTGTCGCCCACAAACGCCCTCGAGAAGGCAACGGCCTGCCCCGCCTCCTGACCGTTGGCCGCGTTCAGTAGCGCTTCGAGCATCCCGGCGGACTCGCCGCCTTTCACGTACGAGGCAACGACCTGCTCCCGCAACCGATCCTCGGCATCGGCCACCTTGCGATCGGCCCTGGCTCGCAGCGTGACCTGGCGAGTCTGTGTTTTCACCGCAGCTAGCAGTGCGGCATGGGCGGATAGCAGGTCCAGCTGGCTTTGCTTGAGGTCGGACCTGAGACGATTCAATTCAGCGGTGGACTGGGTGCGCTCGAGTTGTGCCTGCTGATACCGCCCCACCACGGCAGCTTCCTGACCAATAACTTCATCGAACTGGCCCTTCAGACTGGCGTCCGCACCGTCTTGGCCCTCTTGGCGAGGCGCCGCAGTGCTGGTCCCAGCCGCGCCGAATCCGGCAGCGAGCAAGCCTGCCGCTACCACCAGTGCTGCCCCCCGGCGGCGGCCCATGGTGCGCTGCACCCTCAAACCCATCTGCCCATCAGTTCGGCCAAATTTCTGCGTCGGCCTGAAGCTGGTCGCGGAACTCCGGGTGGGCAACGGCGGCCAACGCCCTGGCCCGTTCTCGGACCGTGCGACCACGCAGCTCGGCCACCCCGTATTCGGTGACCACCACATCGAGCTGGTGGCGTGGTGTGGTCACGATCGTGCCGGCCGGGAACTGTGATGCAATCCGTGACAACCGAACACCGCCGACCAGGGTGGACGAGCGAAGACAGATCAACGACCGGTCCTCAAGCTCAAGGCCGGACGATGCAACGAAGTCTTCGTGGCCACCGATGCCAGAGAATTGCGCACCGGCCAGTGTGTCGGCCACCGCCTGACCAGCCAGGTCTACCGCCAGCGCCCCGTTGATCGAGACCATCTTGGTGTTTTGGGAGATCAGCTCAGGTGAGTTGACCAGCTGGACGGGGAGGAATCGCACCAGCTCGTTCCCATCGAGCCAGTCGTAAAGCTCCCGGGTTCCGGCGGCAAACGTGGTGATGGAGTAGCCGTCGTAAATTCCCTTGCGGTTGGTCACCTTGCCCGCCTCGTGAAGTTTCATGAGCCCCGTGGTGAACATCTCCGAGTGAATGCCAAAGCCTCCGGCAGGGCCGTCGGCCAGGATCGAGGCAACGGTCGACGGGATACCACCGATGCCCGTTTGGATCGTGCACCCCTCGGTCACAAATTCAGCTACCAGCTCGGCGATCGCCCGCTCGTCGGCGCTTGGCTCGGGATCGCCGATCACGAACGGTTCCCGGTCGGTCTCGATCATCACATCAATCCGGTCCACGTGAATACGGTGCCCATGCTCACCGAGACCGAGCGTCCGCGGGAACCGGGGACTCGTCTCCACGATCAGGAGACGGTCCGGGGCATCCGCGGTCCTTTCGATCTGGGCGACCGTCGCCCCAGCATGAAGAGACAGGCTGCAGAAGCCTTGGGCGTCCGGCGGAGACGCCGCGGTGGCCATGATCCGCGGGTTCATGCGTTCGAGCGCCGGAGCGAAGCGCCGGAAATCTGCAGGCACGAAATCAACGGCTCCACCTTGGTCACGCATCAACCGTTCAATCGGCCCGAAGAATCCCGACAGAAAGCGCACGTTCGGCCGACCAAATACCTCGTAGAAATCGGTGAGGAGCGCCCCTGCTACCACGAGGTCCTCCCAATCGGTGCGCGCTCCCAGGGCGTGCAGAAAGGCTCCCGGGTGGCCGGGGCCAAGGGGGATCCCCACCACGTCGACGGGGCGGACCAGCGCCGCTGCATCCTCGGGGCTCAGCCGTTCGGTCATGGCGGGGAAGCTAGTGGGGTCGGCCGCTACGGTCGGTTCTCATGGGATTCGAGGAACCGTCACCGCTACCCGACGCTGAGGGGGCACTGGTGGTGGACGAGCGGCGAGCCTGGTCATCAGAAGAAACCTGGGACGCAGCCGACCGCATGGCCCACCTCATCCGGGCGGCGACAAGCGGCGGCCGACGGCGGGTAGCCGTGTTCGCCGAGAACGCGGCCGAATCGGTGATTGCTCATCTCGGGGGCCTGCGTTCAGGTGCGGCGGTCGTGGCCATCTCCAGCCATCTCGCCACCCCCGAGGTGGCCTACCTGCTGCGGGTGGCCGAGGTGGCGCTGGTCATCGCTGGTCCCCAAACGGTGGAGCGCGCCCGGGCCGCAGCGGCGGAGGCCGGGCACTGCGACGTGATTGCGTGGAATGGACCCGGCTGGGATGCCTGGTTGGCTTCTGCTCCGGCCGGGCCGCCGCCCGATGATCGGCCGATCTCACCAAATCTGCTCTTCACCTCGGGCACGACCGGAACGCCGAAGGCCACGGAGCTCCCGCCGAACGTGTTCCCCCGCCGCAGCACCTGGCAGGAGTTCCTGGAGGCGACGCTGGCCAACCGTTTTGTCGGGAAAGGTCGGCATCTCGTGGTTGCTCCGTTGCATCACACCGGCCCGCTCAACGCGGTCCGGGCCCTTGCGGTGGGAACGCCCATCGGCGTGCTCGATCGGTTCGACGCTCAGCACGTACTCGATGCCATCGAGACCTGGCAGGTTGGGTCGACCACGCTGGTTCCTACGCACCTCTCCCGCCTGGCCGCGCTTCCAGCCCATGTTCAGCAAGCCGCCAATGTCTCCTCGTTGGAGCTGGTATTCCAGACCGGGTCCGCCTGTCCGGTAGAGGTGAAGCGGGCCATGATTACCTGGTGGGGTCCAGTCTTCCTGGAGGCCTATGGCGCCACAGAGGTTGGGGTCACCGCCGCCATCACCAGTGCTGATTGGTTGGCGCACCCGGGCTCAGTGGGCCGTTCGGTTCCTCCCTACGAGGCGGTCGTCGTGGACGACGAAGGTGTCGAGGTTTCCGCCGACACCGAGGGACGCCTGTGTTTCCGAGACACCACCGGCCGCGGGATCATTTACCACGACGACCCCGATCGGACCGCGGCCGCTCACATCGCCCCCGGCGTTTTCACCCTTGGCGAGATCGGACGGGTGGACGCCGACGGTTGGGTCTATGTGACGGATCGTTTTGCCGACATGGTGGTGACCGGCGGCGTCAACGTGTACCCAGCCGAGATGGAACAGGTCCTCATCACCCATCCCGAGGTGACCGACGTGGCCGGGATTGGGCTCCCCCATCCGGACCTGGGCGAGCAACTTATTGCACTTGTTGTACCGGTCGACCCTGATCGTCCGCCCACCATTGGCGAGCTCCAGGCCTGGTGCGAGGAACGGTTGTCGCGCTTCAAGTGCCCTCGACAAGTCCGGCTGGTGGAAACGTTGGACCGCAGCCCGCTGGGAAAGCTCGACAAGCGAGCGTTGCGCACGAATCAGGGCTGAACGTCGGGGTCGCACGCCCGGGTTGCGGCTGCGAGCAATTCCTCGTCCACGTCCCACCATTCCTCCAGGCCTCGCAGCCCGCACAGCAATGCGGGCGACGCAAGGAACTCGGCCGCCTCTACCGTCAGGCGACCCACCTCTTCGGCTGCCAAGGCTGCGACCACGACCGGGGTCACCTCGGGGTCTTGGCGACGGGCAAGCCCAACCATGGCCTCGGCCCGGGTGTCATCGTCGGGGTCGTTCAGCAAGCCTCGGAGCACACCTCGGACACTGTTGCCGTCCACCGATACCTGAGAACCAAGCCCGAAGGTGGCCCAGTTACGGACCTCCTGATCCTCATCATTTGTCAGCGCTATCAGCGCCAGCACGATCGGGTCCTGCTCGCCCAACTCGTCGGTGCCCCATAGCGCGGGCAGGGCCTTCGCCGCCGCCGACCGAACTCGGTATGACGCGTGACCCGCCGCGGTCAGCACGACGGGCAACGCCGCTTGGTCGCTGATTTGGCCGAGCGCTCCGACGACAGAATCGAGCACCAACGGTTCGGTCTCCTGGTCGGCCAAGGCCAACAAAGGCGCGAGCGAGGTGTCAG
Organism: Aquihabitans sp.; assembly: GCA_025353965.1. Taxonomy (GTDB): domain Bacteria; phylum Actinomycetota; class Acidimicrobiia; order Acidimicrobiales; family Iamiaceae; genus Aquihabitans. Next base: position 23,015 of record JANXNS010000179.1, on the reverse strand, counting down.
CGGCGAAGTGGCCCAAGACATCGGCCCCCAGCGCACGGGCCTCGGACCGAGCATCGGCGAGCAGTCCTAGCGCTCGATCACCAATGGGCGCTGTCCCCCGCCGTTGCAGTTCGGCGACGCACGCGTCGTAGACCTCGGTGTCGTCGCCGCTCAACACGTGGACCGCGAGCGCGTGGGCCACCAGGTCGTCGTCGGAAAGCTCAGCCGGTCCACTCATGACCGTCGACTCTACGGACCAGGTCACCGGTAACGGACAGGAAGATCCTTGATGCCGTTGAGCCAGGCGCTGCGAAGGCGACGGGGCGGACCAAGCGCCGTGATGTCGGGAATGTGGTCGGCGATGGCATTGAACATAAGGTCAATTTCCATCTTGGCCAGGCTTGCCCCGATGCAGTAATGAGCGCCGCCCCCGCCGAAGCCCACGTGGGGGTTGGGGTCGCGGGTGATGTCGAACTGGTGGGGATTTTCGAAGGCGCTTTCATCAAAGTTGGCCGAGCTGTAGGCCATGCCCACTCGCTGGCCCGCTTTGATCTGCACCCCGTGTAGCTCCTGGTCCTCCATGGCAGTGCGCTGGAAGAGCACCACCGGGGTGGCCCAGCGCACGATCTCGTCGGCGGCGGTGTTCGGCCGGTCCCGTTTGTACAGCTCCCATTGATCGGGGTTATCAAAGAAGGCCTGCATCCCATGGCTGATGGCATTCCGGGTGGTCTCATTTCCAGCAACGGCCAGAATCAGCACGAAGAAGCCGAATTGTTCGGAGCTGAGCAATTCTCCATCGAGGTCTGCGGTGACCAGCTTGGTCGCGATGTCGTCCATCGGGCAGGCCTTGCGGTCTTCGCCCATGGCCATGGCGTAGCCCAGGATTTCTGCCGCAGCCACGGCCGGATCGGCATCGAACTCGGGGTCGTCATAGGAGATCATTTGGTTGGTCCAGTCGAAAACCTTCTGGCGGTCCTCCTGGGGAAACCCGACGAGGTCGGCAATGGCCTGGAGCGGGAGTTCACAGGCAACATCGGTGACGAAGTTCCCCTCCTCTTTGGCCTTGGCTTCGGTCACAATCAAGTTGGCCCGAGCCCGGAGCGCATCTTCAATTTTGGCCACCGCACGGGGCGTGAAGCACCCCCGGGACACAATGCCGCGGACCTGGGTGTGAGCCGGCGCATCCATATTCAGCAGCATGAGCTTGAGCATTTCTCGGGCGTCGGCGTCGACCGTTGCGCCGTCGTACTTCACGATCGCCGTGTTCTCCTCCGATGACCATCCAGTCTTGGCGCAGGAGATGGCCTTGACGTCGTCGTGGCGAGAAACGATCCAAAGCCCACCGTCCTCGAAGCCAGATTCCTCCCGAGTTTGGGGGTTCCAAAAGATCGGTGCGTTCTTGCGGAGTTCGGCAAATTCCTCTAGCGGAACCCGCGACTCGTAGAGGTCTGGATCGGTGAAGTCGAAGCCTGGGGGAACGGAGATCGACATTGGTCTCAGTCCTCCAAGCTTTGCTGCATGAGGTTGGTCATGCGCTCGGTGGCATCGATGCATTCGCACACCATGTCGAAGATCACGTCCCGGGTCGGGCGCATTTTGTTCATTCGGCCCACGATTTGGCCCACCGGGTTGAAGTTCACGTCCTTGGCCTGTTCCGGGTATTTGTGGCCTCGCTGCACGGCGTTCGAGGTGACCATGAATTGCATGGGCATGCCCAGCGGCTTGGGGTTTCCTTCTGCCTCCCATGCGTCGGTCCACTCATTGCGCAGCATCCGGCAGGGCTTGCCCGTCCATGACCGAGACCGAACGGTGTCTCGGGCGGTTGCATCCAACAGGCTTTGCATTTGTGCGGGCGGAACATCGGCCTCCTCCACGGTGAGCCACAACGAGCCGGTCCAGACCCCTTGGGCGCCCATGGCCAACGCTGCCGCCATTTGCCGGCCGCTTCCGATACCACCGGCGGCAAGCATTGGCGTATCACCGAGCACGTCGAGCACCTCGGGCCACAGCACCATGGACCCGATATCACCGGTATGGCCACCGCCCTCGGTGCCCTGCGCAATCACAATGTCGACGCCGGCATTGACATGACGTACGGCCTGTGACGGTGCTCCGCACGGCGCCGCAACGAGGCGGCCCGCCGCGTGGATCTCTTCGATCACGTCGGGCGGCGGCGTGCCCAGCGCATTGGCCAGGAGCTTGACCTTGGGATGAGACAACGCCACCTGAACCTGGGGCCCAGCAGTTGCTTCTGTCCACCCGAGAAGCTCCTGCATCTTCTCCTCATCCGGGACCTCGGGCACGTCGTGGTCGGCCAAGATTTTCTGGACGAACTGGCGATGCTGCTCAGGAATCAGCGCCCTTAGATCTGCCTCCAGCTTCTCCGCGTCGCCCTCGCCCATGCCCTCGTACTTGCCGGGAATCACGATGTCGACGCCATAGGGCAGGTCGCCAATGTGTTCGTCGATCCAGGTCAGTTCCGTTTCCAGCTGCTCCGGGGTGAACCCCACAGCACCGAGCACGCCGAAGCCTCCGGCCTTCGAAACGGCCACCACCACATCGCGGCAATGGGTGAAGGCAAAAATCGGAAACTCAATGCCCAGTTTCTTGGCCAGTTCGGTCTGCATGGTGTGGGTGCTCCTACGTCGATTGCGGCGGGTTGGTGGGTAGTTCAAGGAGTCGGCGAAGGCCGTCGACCACGGTGGTAGAGGCGATAACGGCGGGGTCGATCCGGTACTGGAAGGCCAGCCCGATCAGCAGCCCGATGACCTGAGCGGCCAGTTCCGGCGCGGGCCCTGGGAGGTCGAAGTGGAACTCTTCGGACCAACTCGTGAGCGCGCTGGCCAGTCCTTCACGCATGAGGTGGAACCGCTCGGCGCCAACCACCCCCATCTCGGGATCACGAACGGCGTGGAGCCAGAGCTCGAACTCCAGCAGGAGCCACGCATCGCCACTCTCGCTGTCGCGCCGGACGATCCCGTTCCACAGGGCGGCAAACCGACCGTCGAGATCCGCCTCGCCTTCCAGGCTGGCGGTCAGGTCGGTGATGGTTTGCTCGATCCAATGCTGGAGCAAAGCAACCAGGAGGCCGGATTTCCCGCCGAAGTGGTTATAGAGCGCGCCGGTAGTGCGGTTGGCGGCGGCGGCTACTGCCTCCGCCGAGGTGGCATGAAAGCCCTTACGGGCGAACAGATCGGCCGCGGCATCTAGGAAGAGCGCGTGGGTCTCCGCCCGGCGTTCTTCTTGTGTGCGGCCCATGTTCGCCAATTTACATTGGTTAACCTATGTATGTCGAGGACCCGATGTAAATTGGCGATTTCCAGGCGTGATTAGTCGCGGCGCTTGGAGGCCGGAGGACGGGGCTTGCCACTCCGGCGCTTCTTGGAGCTTCCGGTGGGCAGACCCGCATCGACCAGGGATTCACGCTTGGCTTTGCGACGCGATGCACCGCTGGGACGGACCTTGGGCGATCCGGCGACAGCCCGATCGAAGTCGGCCGACGAACGATCCTCGTTGTCGCTGGCGCCACGGCTGGCAGCCTTGGCCGCCTTCTCCGCAGCCCGTTCCATGCGCTCAGCGCTATCGGGTTCACCGAACCGGGCCCGACGACGTTCCGTACGGTTGGGACCGTCCGAACGACCATGCTCGGACGTCTTGGATGACCACGGGGCCGACAAGTTGGCCCGCTCCGGTCGATCTTCCAACTCGGGGCGTTGGGTCCGCTCCGGCGGCGCGCTGGCCGCCGGGCGCTCGGACCGTTCTGGTCGCTCCGTGCGGGCCGGGCGGGCCGGGCGCTCGGTGCGGGCCGGGCGCTCGGTGCGGAAGCGATCGTCGCTCCGCTCGCTGCGCTCCGTGCGGGTGCGGCTCGGGCGGTCGGGCCGCTCCGTGGCGCTGCTGCTCTTTCCACGGCTGCCGCGGCTGGCCGCAACCTTGAAGGCGGCGTGGCCTTCGGGCAGCAGGCCGAGTGCGGGCTCCCGAAGCTCGCCCTCGATGCCAGCCAGCTTGCGGAGTTTGGCGGCATCTCGCTTCTGGGCAATGGGGACCAAGGCGACAACGGTGCCGACGTTGCCAGCTCGACCGGTACGGCCGGAACGGTGGACGTAATCCTTGTGATCGGCAGGAATGTCAAAGTGAATGACGCACATGACGCCCTCCACATGGATACCGCGCGCGGCAACGTCGGTGGCGACGAGCGCCTTGACCTCGCCCCGGTGGAACGCGTTGAGCGCCCGTTCACGCTGGCCCTGACTGCGGCCACCGTGGATCGGTGCGGCAGAAACGCCGGCCTGTACGAGTTGCTTGGCAATGCGGTCCGCGCCGTGACGGGTGCGGGAGAACACGATTGTTGGGCCGACCCGCTCAATGATTTCTGCGGTGAGCTGGCCACGGCCGGGGCGCTCGCTGGCCCAGAAGTGGTGGATGACGTCGCCGTTGTCTTCGTCTGGCATTTCGTGGACGACCGGATCGGTTTGGTACCCCTTGACCAGGGCATCTATCGCTCCGTCCAGGGTGGCCGAGAAAAGCAGCGTCTGGCGATGCTCGTTGGTCATGTCCAGGATGCGGCGGACATCGGGCAGGAACCCCATGTCGGCCATGCGGTCGGCTTCGTCGATCACGGCGAACCGCACGTCGCGAAGGTCGCATGCGTTGCGTTCGATCACATCGAGCAGGCGGCCGGGGCAGGCGACGACAATGTCGACGCCAGCGCGTAACTGCTTGATCTGCGGCTCGATACCGGCACCGCCGTACACGGCCAGCACCCGGAGCTCCCCGCTGAGCGCCCGCAGTTCATCGGCCACCTGAATGGCCAGCTCACGGGTGGGGGTCAGCACGAGGCCCTTGGGGCGCTTTGGTGCGGCCCGGGTGACGCGGGCGATCATCGGAATCCCGAAGGCGATGGTCTTGCCCGACCCGGTTGGGGCCTTGCCGCAGAGATCCCGCCCGTAAAGGGCATCGGGGATGGTTGCGGCCTGAATGGGGAATGGGGCATCGATGCCGCGCTTGGCAAGACGCCGCGCGATCTCCTCGGGGACGCCGAGGGAGGCGAAGGTGGTGGACATGAAAATTGACTCCTCAGTACCCCGGAGGGCACGGATCTCGGATTGGCAGGGGCGGGGCTTTGGCTCGAAGACCAAAGTCGACAGCTATCTCCCGCTCCTGCCGGCTCGGAGCCGGCGGGCCCACGTTGGGCCTCGGGTTCGCCTTGCGGCGGCCCCTCTCGAGATCGCTGTCCGATCGGATGGGCGGACCCGTCCTGATCGACTGAAACACTCTAGTCGGTCTCGGGGTGGTCCTCAAACCACCCGTCCAGGGCGACGTTCCAGCGATCAATTTGGACTACGGCGTGAGCTATTCGGTGGCCCACTTGTTGGCCGTGAGCTTGAAACTGGGCATGTCGTCGAAGGAGGTCATGGTTTCGTAGACCCGTTCGTAACCCGTGTGGGCGATGCGCCAGACGCCGTCCTCGCCACGCTGATAGCGATCATGGTAGGTAGACATGCCTTCCAGCACGAAGCGGTATTCCGTCATGATCACCCGGTCCATAAGGGACCAGGTCCCGGTGGCATTGTCGCCATCCAGGGTGAACTCTGGGTGGTGAACCTGATGGAGCGTGATCATGGTGGGGCCGAGATTTTCTTGCATGTACGAGACGATGTCCCCGGGGCCGGTAAACGCCAAGCGGGTGCCGTAGACGGCGGTTGCATCCGCCGTAAAGATCGTGGCGAATAGGTCCCAGTCCTTGTGGTCCAGCGCCCGGAAGTACCGGTACTTGAGCTCTTCTAGCTCTCGGTAGGTGACGAGATCGTTGACGTCCATCGCAGGATTCTGACACACCGTCAGACATCACCCGTCTGGGCCAATCGAACCGGTGGGCTAGACAAGTCCTCATGGTCTCGGAGCTGTTCGATCCCGCTGCTTGGAAGCCCGTTCCCGGGTTCGAGGACTTGGTCGACATCACCTATCACCGAGCGGTAGACGTGGGCGTCGTCCGCATTGCCTTTGACCGACCGGAAATTCGCAATGCGTTTCGCCCGGCAACAGTGGACGAGCTCTACCGAGCACTGGACCACGCCCGCCAAAGTGCCGACGTGGGCTGCGTGTTGCTTACTGGCAACGGACCCTCGCCCAAGGACGGCGGCTGGGCGTTCTGCTCGGGCGGCGACCAACGTGTCCGCGGCAAGGATGGCTACCGCTACGCCGACGGCGAGACCGCGGCCACAATCGACCCGGGCAAATCCGGCAGGCTCCACATCCTCGAGGTCCAGCGGCTCATCCGCACCATGCCGAAGATCGTGATTTGCCTGGTCCCGGGGTGGGCGGCCGGCGGCGGCCACAGCCTCCACGTGGTCTGCGACCTCACGCTGGCCAGCCGGGAGCATGCCGCCTTCCGCCAAACCGATGCCGACGTGGCCAGCTTCGACGGCGGCTTCGGCTCCGCCTACCTGGCCCGTCAGGTGGGCCAGAAGTTCGCCCGAGAAATCTTCTTCCTGGGCGAGACCTACACCGCAGAGGACGCCCACCAAATGGGCATGGTCAACCGGGTGGTCGACCATGCAGACCTAGAGAAGGTCGGCCTTGAATGGGGCCGCAAGATCTTGGGCAAGAGCCCGACCGCTCAACGGATGCTCAAGTTCTCCTTCAACCTGATCGACGATGGGCTAGTAGGCCAGCAAGTATTCGCCGGCGAGGCCACCCGGCTGGCCTATGGCACCGACGAGGCCGCCGAGGGCCGCGACTCATTTCTCGAGAAGCGTCCCCCCGACTGGGCCCCGTACCCCTGGCACTACTGACCAGAGCCGCTACTTGGTGGGCGCCGGCTTGTCCGGAATCACCGAACTGGTGGCGTAGCCGTTGTTGAAGGCGGTGATATCTCCCGCCGCCGCTTCGAGGGCAACGGTGGAGGCACAGTCCTGGTCGGCCTTGAGTGCCAGCCCGGCACTACCAGCGGTATCCGGCTTCAGCACGGCCAGACCGCGGATTTTGCCAGTCGTGCAGGTCGGGAAGTTGAGGTTGGTCACGGCCACGGGCTCATCGCCCGCCAAAAGCGCGGCACGGTGCTGGTTGACCCAATCCAAGATGAACGGGAGGGCGGACTTGTAGTCCAGCGGTTTGCCGATTCCCTGGCTGGTAGCGAGGGCAGGGATGCCCCGCGCCACCGCAGCACGGGCGGCGCCGACCGTGCCCGAGTAGTCGATCAGCGGGCCGAGGTTCTGACCCTCGTTCACTCCGGCGATCACCAGGTCGGGCTGCAGGCCTTCATCATCGACTGCGACTCGAATGGTGTCGGCCGGGTAGCCGGCGACGGCTTTGGCGGCGAAGCCACTGTCCAACTTCACGTCGGTCACGGCCAGCTTTCCGTCGGTGAATTTGCCGCCGGTTCCACTCTTCTGGTCGACCGGGGCAAAGACCGTGATCTCGATGTTGTCGAGCGTTTGCAGCCCGGTGACCAACGTGTCTATGCCTTCTGCCCCGTAGCCATCATCGTTGCTCACCAAAATCTTGAGCTTCTTGGCCGGTGCCGGAGCGGCGGTCGTGGTGCTGACCTTCTCCGGCGTGGTTGTGGTGGCGGCAGCATCGCTACCGCCGCTCGAGCCACTGCAGCTGGTGAGCGCGAGTAGGAGCGAGACGGCTAGGGACGCGGGTACGAGACGAGCATGAGACATAGTTGGCCCTCCTGAGGTGTTGAACAGAATACGGAATCTGTACAATCTTGGCAATGGCCACCCCAGCGGTCACCACAACCGAGGAACTCGTCCTAGCCGCTGCGGCCACGTGTATCCGCGCCAACGGGGTCCGGCGGACCACCATCGAAGAGGTCGCTCGGGTGGCGGGCGTCTCCCGCGGGACCGTCTACCGGTACTGGCCCACCAAAGACGACCTTGTCACGGCGGCCTTCAGTCGGGCCACTGCAGAGTTTGTGCAGGAGAGCCTGGCGGTGCTCGACGCCGCTCCCACCCTTCTTGACGGGCTGGTGGCCAACGCCCGTTTGGTGCGCGCCTATGTGCCCGCACAAGCGCTCCTCGGGCTCGACGAGACCGAGCCGGAAGCAGTGGCCATGTTGCTCACCCGGGACCTTCCCGCCCTCATGGGGCCGTGGATCGAGATCTGGGTTCCGTACGTGGCGAGAGCGCAGGCCACCGGCGAGATCCGCGCCGGGCTGGACCCCCGCCGTGTGGCGGAGTGGGTGTTGCGGATCCTCGTTTCCGTGGTGACCACGCCTGGCGTCTCGGTCGACCTGGACGATCCTGAGGACCTTGGCAACTTCCTCCGAGACCACCTGATCGCCGGCCTCGGCTAGCTACCAGGGGTCGATGCCCGGGCGCTTCTTGCCCGCCCGAGCCTCCGGTGGCGGAGCTGAGGCGAAGGCCGCCATCACCCGGTCTCGGGTTTCCGCAGGGTCGATCACGTCATCGATCTCCAAGTGGGCCGCCATGTTCAGCGCCTGCCCGCGCCGGTACGCGGCCTCAACCAGGTGATCGAACGCATCTTGGCGCTCGACGGGGTCGGCGATGGCCTCCAGTTCGGTCCGGTATCCGAGCTTCACCGCACCCTCTAGACCCATCCCACCGAACTCGCCGGTAGGCCACGAGATCGTGGTGATCGGTGCCTTGAAGCTGCCGCCGGCCATGGCCATGGCGCCGAGGCCATAGCCCTTGCGAAGCACCACGGTCACCAACGGAACGGTGATCGAGGCGCCGGAGACGAACAGTCGGGAGAACCGTCGAACCTGGGCTGTTTCCTCCGCCTGCGGCCCGACCATGAAGCCGGGTGTGTCGCAGAGCGACAGGACTGCGAGGTCATGCCCATCGCAAAGCTGGAGGAACCGGGCGGCCTTGTCGGCGGCATCGGCGTCGATCGCGCCTCCGAGAACGGCGGGGTCATTGGCGAAGACCCCGATTGGCCGTCCGCCCAGCCGAATCAGGGCCGTGATGATGCCGGTGCCAAAGCCAGCCCGCAGTTCCAGCACCGACCCTTCGTCGGCCAACCCCCAGATCACCTGGCGCACGTCGTAGATGGTCTTGCGGTGCTCCGGAATCATGTTCCGCAGAAGGGTTTGGTCCGGGACCCGGCTTGCGGCGGTATTCCCCTGAAAATAAGACAGGTACTGCTTCGCGACGGCGACGGCTTCCGCCTCGTCGGCCACCGCAATGTCGACCACGCCGTTGGCGACCTGCACCCCAATCGGCCCGACGTCCTCAGGCTGGAACACGCCCAGCCCGCCGCCCTCGATCATGGCGGGCCCTCCCATGCCGATGTTTGCATCGGCGGTGGCGATTACGACGTCGCAGCAGCCGAGCAGCGCCGCGTTCCCGGCGAAGCACCGGCCCGCCGCAATACCCACGAGTGGCACCAGACCTGAGAGCCGGGCGAAGTACTCAAACGCACGCGTGTCGAGGCCGGCGATCACCGGTACGTCGGTATCGCCAGGACGACCACCCCCGCCTTCGGCGAACAGGACGACGGGCAGCCGGAGGCGTTCGGCCAACTCGAAGATGCGGTCCTTCTTGTAGTGGTTGCGCTGGCCCTGCGTGCCCGCCAGCACGGTGTAGTCGTAGGCCACCACCGCGCAACGGGCCTGTTGCTCGGAGACGAGATCTCCATTGACCCGGCCGATGCCCGTGATCAAGCCATCAGCGGGCGTCCGCGCTTGAAGGTCCTCCCGGCTACGACGGGCTTCTTGGGCGGCGAACGCGAAGCCGCCGTATTCCTGGAACGAACCTGGATCACAAAGGTCGGCCACGTTCTCCCGCGCCGTTCGCTGGCCACGAGCATGGCGTTTGGCCACGGCGTCGGGACGGGCATCGTCGGCCAGCAGGGTCCGACGCCGGTCCAACTCGGCTCGGTCGGCCCGCTCCCCCACTCGCCCCTTTGTTGGGGCCTTGGTCCCGAGATCGGGAGTCCGCTCGGCATCCACCGGAACGAGGACTGCTACCACTTGCCCGGCCACTACTGGCCCGTCCATCACCACCGTCAACGACACAACCCGAGCGCGGAACGGAGCGGTCAGCGGGTGCTCCATCTTCATCACCTCGAGCACCACCACCGGCATGCCCGACTCCACTACCCCACCAGCGGCCACCGGAAGGGCCGACACCGTTGCCGCCATTGGGGCAACAATCTCTAGGGGAGAACCGGGGCCGGGATCGTCGTCAGGCATCCGGCAGAACTAGCACGCTTGAACTCAGGACGGGGTGTTCGCTACCTGGTCTTCACGCACGCGGATGGCTTCCAGGAACCGGTGGACGGCTCCAGCGGTGAACAGGGTGCGTGGCGAGTCGAAAATTTCAAACGCATGCTGGGCACCGGGAAGTTCGGCATAGGCCACCGGGCTCTTGGACTCCGCCCGCAGCATGGCCACAAAGGAGCGGGCCTGCTCGACCGGAACTAGCGTGTCGTTCTGACCGTGGATGACAAAGAAGGGCGGCGCGTCGGGGCCGACCCAACTCATGGCGGAGGCCTGGTCCCAGACCTCGCGGGCATCGGCCAACTTCGACTTCAACACGAGCCGCGCCAACATGTCCTCCATACTGGCCAGGCCGGTCCCATCGCGGTTGGTGAAGTCGTAGACGCCATAGAACGGGACGGCGGCGGCGACCGACGTGTCGGCTTCTTCGAAGCCGGGCTGGAACGCTGGTTCGTTGGCACTCAACGCGGCGAGCGACGCGAGATGGCCACCTGCGGACCCACCGGAAATGCAGACGAAGTTAGGGTCCCCACCGTGCTCGGCGATGTTGGCTTTCACCCAGGCCAAGGCCCGCTTCACGTCGATGATCTGGTCCGGCCAGGTGGCCCGCGGGCTGAGCCGGTAGTTGATCGAGACGCATACCCAACCCCGGTCGGCCAGGTGGGCCATGAGCGGCATGGCCTGCTGGTCCTTGTTGCCGATGACCCAACCACCACCGTGGACCTGAACGAGCACCGGCGCATTGGCATCGAGCGGCAGATCCGGGCGCTTCCAGATGTCGAGTTGGTTGCGTCGACCAGCGTCGCCGTAGCTCAGGCTTGGCCCGTTCACGTAGGCCTTGCGCCAGTTGTGCAGTGGCCCCTGAACGATTCGACGGCGGGTTAGCTGTACCTCTTCTCGGGGCGCCATTGGCTGCTGGCCGGCATCGAGTTCGTCGCCCAGACCTTCACGCAACGCAACGTCAAACACCTCACCGGCTTCGGTGGACTGCCGCCAGATCTTGATCAGCGTCGCCCAAGACGCTGCCGACAGACCCAGGCCCACCCACCCCGCGGGCCGACGCAACGCACCTTTGCGAACGAAGCCAAGGGCTGCCAATACCTGCCAGCCAATGGCATGGAGCGGTAGCTCCGAGGTGAGCCAACCCGGGAAGAACCCGACCGTACCCAAGCGGCCACGGCGGCCGAATGGCGAGCGAGCGTTGGCGGTGTTGAGCGCGCCGGCGGCGGCCACGGCCAAAAACCGATTGCCGGCGCGATGCCGGTCGCCAGCGGAGGGGGTAGGACGGGTCATGCGACCATTCTGTTCGCGGGTCCGTTACTCCACCAACCGAAGGCCGCTGGGGGCGATCGAGGCCTCAGGGTGGGGTAGGTCCACAGTGAACTCGGTTCGGTGGGCGGGGAAGACGTACTCTCCGATCAGGACCGGAACTCCAGCCAGATCCTCGGTGACTCGTTCGCACACCAGCACCGGCGAACCAACCGGAATCTGCAGCAGTTCCGCATCGGTGGCGTTGGCGGCGTCGGCGCCGATCGTTTGGGTGGCACCGCCGATCGTGACGGGGAGCAGGTCGTAGAACGACTGCTCCTGCACCTGCGCACGGCTCACCCCGGCACCGAGCTGCCCGGGACACCACACGGTGACGCGGGCAAAAGGCTCGCCGTCAGCCAAGTTCACGCGCCGAACCTTCAGCGCCTTGTCCACCCCCAAGATCGAGCGCACCCGCGCTGGCGGCCGCACGAAAGCGAAGTCGAGAATCTTGCGTTCAGAGCGGCGGCCCTCGGCCTCGAGCTGGGCTTCGATCGTGGCCAGATGGGCCAATGGCTGCCGCACGGTGTTGCCAGGCACGAACCAGCCAAACCCCTGACGGGCATCGACCAAGCTCTCGATGCGCAGGGCCTCCAAGGCCTTTCGAATCGTCACTCGGGAGGCGCTGTAGTGTCCCGACAGCTCAGATTCGGACGGCAGGAGCCGGCCCGCGTTGAACTCGCCGTCCTCCAATCGTTGGCGGAGGTCGTCGGCAATATCGCGGTACCGGATCGTGCGCACTTGTCTCATAGTTGTATGCTTGGCCCCGGTAGCGCAAACATTGGCTACCGAAACCAAACCCAAGACGCTGAGGTGACCCCATGGCCGTGACCGCATCTACACCGATCGAGCTTGTTGAAGCGGTATACGCCAAGCTCGCTGACCGCGTGGCCACCGGCCGCCAACGGCTCGGCAAGCCGCTCACGCTCACCGAGAAGATCTTGATGAACCATCTGCGTGACCCGCAGGATGGCGGCCTTGAGCGAGGCATCAGCTACACCGACTTCGATCCGGACCGGATCGCCATGCAGGACGCCACCGCCCAAATGGCGTTGCTGCAGTTCATGACGGCTGGCCTCCCAGAGGTAGCGGTGCCCACCACGGTGCACTGCGATCACCTCATTCAGGCCAAGGTCGGCGCCAAGATCGATCTCGGTGTTGCGATCGACACCAACGCGGAGGTCTACGACTTCCTGGAGAGCGTGTCAGCCAAGTACGGCATCGGCTTCTGGAAGCCTGGCTCGGGCATCATCCACCAAGTCGTGCTGGAGCAGTACGCCTTTCCGGGCGGGATGATGATCGGCACCGATAGCCACACGCCCAATGCTGGCGGTCTGGGTATGGTGGCCATCGGGGTCGGCGGCGCCGACGCGGTCGACGTCATGACCAGCTACCCGTTCAACGTGCGCTTCCCCAAGGTCATCGGTATCCACCTCACCGGGGCGCTGTCCGGTTGGAGTTCGGCCAAAGACGTGATCTTGGAAGTTGCCCGGGTCCTCACCGTCAAGGGCGGCACCGGCGCCATCGTGGAGTACTTCGGTGCGGGCGCGGAGAGCATCTCCTGCACGGGTAAGGCCACTATCTGCAACATGGGCGCAGAAATTGGCGCTACTACTTCCGTGTTCGCCTACGACGACACCATGGATGCCTACCTGCGGGCCACTCGCCGCGAGGCCATCGCCGACGCCGCCCAGGCCGCTCGGCCAGACCTGCGCCCGGACCCCGAGGTCTACGCCAACCCGGCGGACTACTACGACCAGGTCATCGAGATCGACCTGTCCACGCTGTCCCCGCTGATCAACGGCCCCCACTCGCCGGACTACGCGCACAAGGTCTCGGAGATCGGCGCCACCGCCATCGAGAAAGATTGGCCGCTGGAGATCTCCGCCGCTCTCATCGGATCGTGCACCAACTCCTCCTATGAGGACATCACCCGGGCCGCCTCCATCGCCCGCCAGGCATCGGCCAACGGACTCAAGGCCAAAACCAAACTCCTCATCACCCCCGGGTCCGAGCAGGTCCGAGCCACCATCGAGCGAGATGGCCTACTGGCCGACCTAGAAGCGATCGGCGGAGAGGTCCTGGCCAATGCCTGCGGCCCGTGCATCGGCCAGTGGTCCCGGCCGGATATGGATCCCTCCAAGGTCAACACCATCGTCAACTCGTACAACCGCAACTTCCCGAAGCGCAATGATGGCTCGGCCAACACGCTCAGCTTCGTCACCTCGCCAGACACCGTCATCGCCCTGGCGCTCGCAGGCCGGCTCGATTTCAACCCGGCCACCGACACGCTCACCACCCCCGACGGCGAGCAGATCCGGCTGGACGAACCAGTCGGGATCACCCTGCCAGAAGCCGGTTTCGACCCCGGGGCAGACACCTTCGTGCCGCCGCCCGCAGACCGCAGCAGTATCACTGTCGTGGTGTCGCCCACCTCTGACCGACTCCAGGTGCTGGAGCCGTTCGCCGCCTGGGATGGCAACGACTTCATCGAACTCCCCCTGCTGCTCAAGGCCTACGGCAAATGCACCACAGACCACATCTCCATGGCCGGCAAGTGGCTCACCTATCGGGGCCATCTGGAAAACATCTCCGGCAACTTGTTCGCCGGGGTGATCAACGCCTTCACCGAGGCCGATGGCACCGGTAAGGACCCGATCGACGGGCAGACCAAGGCCTACCCCGAGATCGCCAAGCACCTGCACGAAGCGGGCGTGTCCTGGGTGGCGGTGGGCGACGAAAACTACGGCGAGGGCTCATCTCGCGAACATGCCGCCATGGAACCTCGCTTCCGTGGGGCCAAGGTGATTTTGGTCCGCAGCTTCGCCCGCATCCATGAGACCAACCTCAAAAAGCAGGGGGTTCTGCCGCTCACGTTTGCGGACCCCAGCGTGTACGACCAGATCGAAGAGGACGACAAACTCTCGTTCCTCGGCCTGGCGGACCTCGCCCCCGGCCAGCCGGTCTACGCAGAAATCGTCAAGCCCGACGGCACCCGCATCTCCTTCGAAGGACTGCACACCATGAACGACGAGCAGATCGGCTGGTTCCGTGCCGGCGGCGCACTGAACATCATTCGGGCCCGGGCCGGTCAAGCCTGATGGCCCGCAAGCACAAGCAGGGCCAAGGCCACGCGCCGGCCCCCGATGCCAGCGCCGGCGTGGATCCGAACGTCGCCCTCTTCGCTTCGTACATGCGAGACGGCGAGCAGCGCGAGCGTAAGGCCAAGAAGGCGGCCCGAGAGGACCGACTCAAGGCAGAGGCCGCCGCCAGTCTGGTTGCGGTGAAGGACGCGGCGGCCGCCGAGGTCAAACGTCTCCGCGGCCGAGAAGGGGTCAGTGCCGAACAACGCGGTGCGGCCGATGCGGCCTACCGAGACGCGCTTGCCGCGGTGGTGGCGGCGGAGACCGGCGAGGCACCGGCGTGGGCTCCGCCCGCCCAGGAGCTCGAACCAGCCGAGGTCGAAGGCTGATCACTGCGTAGGCTTCTCGTTGTGACCAAGCGCGGACAGACCTACTTCCCCCTCGTTATCGCCGCCGTGCTGGCCTTGGCTTCCACTAGCTGTGGGGTCAAGACTTCCAGTGACGCCACGGCCCCGACCGTGACCGCAAGCGGGCCGACCCTGCCCGTCAGCCCGCCGCCAACATCGTCCGAGACCACGGCCACCACCGACACCACGGTGGGCACAGATCGGTCGACGGTCCCCGCTTTGCCTCCCGGCACCGAGAAGATCTTTCTCGAACAACTGACCACCAGCTTCGAGGCGGGTGGGCTCAACAACAAGCAGGCCAAGTGCTTGGCCCGCGCCTATCTCAAGCGGTTTGGCTCCGACGCGAGCAGCGCAGATGACATGGCGGCCACTCTCGAACTGCTCAACAGCTGCGATATCTCGCCTTCTGATTTCGGCAACTGAACTAATCCTTGCCGGGCCGCCGTTTGATTTCTGCGTCCGGATCGCCCTGGTAGTTCGCCGGCAATGAACGAGCGAGCTCCTCGGAGGTTGGCTCACGGTGAATACGGGCCTCGTCGGGTAGGAGGTCCACCAGCGCGGCCATGATTCGCCGGGTGTCCGCGTCGGCGCTGCGGTAGCGAAGGTCGACTGGCGGCCCAACCCGTGCCCGCACCGTGGGCGGATGGCCCACCGCCAGCACGTTGGGCGTGCGGGCGTTTCGGGGCCAGACTTTCTCGGTACCCCAAAGCCCGATCGGAATCACGGGTGCCTTGGTCTGCGCCGCCAGCTTGGCCGCACCCCAGCGCCCCTTGAGTTCTGGGTCGAAGAACGCATGGCCGCGGGGAATGGTGCCCTGTGGCATCAACGCCACTACCTCGCCCGCGGCCAGTGCCTCGGCGGCCGCCGCCAATGGTTCGTTGGATCCGGAGCCCCGTTCGACGCGGATGCCGCCAAGGGCCGCGGTGAGCTGGCCAACGATGGGGGCATCGAAGACTTCCTTCTTGCCCAGGAAGCGGACGGGCCGGCCCACCTTGGCCATCACCATGCCAATAGCCAGCGGGTCGAAGTAGGAGCGGTGGTTCCCGACGATGATCGCCGGCCCGGTTTTGGGGATCAGCTCGGTGCCCGCAATATCAAAGCGCACCCAGGGGAAGAGCTCGGGGCGAGCCAGCATCTGGATTGCCCGCTGGGGCTCGATGCCGCCGAGCTTGGGCACTCCGGCCGGCACATCGAAGAATTGGCTGGGCCATCGCCTGAGGGCCGCAACAACTCGCAGGCGGGGGTCGGGGTTGATGGCAGTTGGGAACTTGACCGCCGAAAGAAGTGGTAGGTCATACACGGAATCGGAGTAGGCGTAGCTCCGGGCCACGTCGACCTGGTTGCGCCCGGCCCAATCACGCACCGCCGCCAACTTGCCCGGCCCCCAAACGAAGAACCCGTCCACGGTGCCGTCGTAGCGTCCCCCCGATTCGCCGTACTTGGTGGCAATCAGGTCATCCACACCCAGGGCATCGGCCAACGGCTTCACAAGGTCGTAGGGCGAGGTGGTGGCCATCACCACCCGCCGTCCTTCTACTTGGTGGCGGGCGATGAGCGCCTTGGCGAACCCAGGGACCTCGTCCACTAGTCGCTCAGCGGCCAACCGACCCGCCTCTTGCACGAGGCTGCGGTCCCAACCGGACGCCGCCCGAGCCATCTGCCGAGTAGCAAGCATGCTCGGAATGGTTTCGCCCACAATGTCAAAGAACTTGAAGACCAGCGCCTCGCCAGGGATGTTTCGATCCGGCAGGATCCCCACCCGTTTCAGCATGGTCGAGAACATCGGGCCGCTCGCCCCTGTGAGCAGCGTTCGGTCCAGATCAAAGAAGGCAGCGGACTCCATGAATGGAGACTACGGGCCACCTCCTCCACTCGTCGGAAGGTAGTTTTTGACGGTTCGTCAGATTTGGGGGACGCTGCCCGCCCGCCCTGCGTCTTCCGGAGGATCCAATGCCGCATCCACTTGACGAGTTTCCCATCCACCAGGCCCCACTCCCGATCGGCCAGGTAGTCAGCTCCGACCCCAATGCCTACGACCGCTGTTACTTCAACGCCCACGGACGCAACGGTGACCCGGTCATGGTGTTCGGTCTTGGCTTGTACCCGAACCTTGGGGTGATCGACGCGTATGCCACCGTCCGCACCGGCGATCGCCAGCTCACTGTTCGAGCCTCCGATGCCCTCGACGACCAAGACCGGATGGCCCCTGCGGTCGGACCGTTTCGCATGGAGATCATCGAGCCGCTCGAACGCATCCGCTTCGTGTGCGACGGGGACGACCACGGCGTCGGGTTCGACCTCCCCTGGCAGGGGTCATTTCCAGCCATCGACGAAGCCCCCCACCGGTGGCGTTCCGGGCAGCGGGTCATCCTCGATGCGCAGCGTTTCGCCCAGGTCGGTACCTGGGAAGGCGAACTCCGCGTAGATGGCGTCACGCACGCCGTGGATCCCGCCACTTGGCTTGGCACCCGGGATCGTTCCTGGGGCATCCGACCGGTCGGCGAGCCGGTTGCGCCCGCCCGCGCCGCCGCCGAGCCGATCGAGGGCTTCTGGTGGAACTACGTTCCCCTGCGCTTCGAGGACTTCGCCGTGATCGTGATTGTCCAGGAGGATCCCGATGGCCACCGGGTCCTGAACGATGCCGTGCGGGTGTGGCCCGCGGCATCAGGCCGCCGGCCCGAACAACTGGGATGGCCACGGATCGATGTGCAGTACCGCTCCGGGACCCGCTTTCCCACCGGCGCAACGATCCACCTCACCGAACCAGACGGCACGCCGCTCACACTGGAGATCGAGACCAAGGGTTACGTCGCCTTAAGCGCTGGCACCGGGTACGGAGCCGACACGTGGTCCCACGGCGTGTGGAAGGGCCGGGACTGGGTTGAGGGAATCGACATCAACCTGACCGACCCTGACGTGGCCGCCATGATCCCGTTTGGCTTGCTCGACCATGTGGCCAAGGCCACGTTGAACGGCCAGGAAGGTTGGGGGCTGTTCGAACTGGGAACGTTCGGCCGCCACGATCCCTCGGGCTTCGCCGATTACGGAAGCGTCGCCCTCTAGGCCAGATCAGCCAGGTCATAGTGGCAAACCTGCGCCGGACCTTGGCCCCAAATGCAGAAGAGCCGGCCACATGTGGCCAGCTCTTCTATCGGTCTGATCGGCAGGGGAACCGATCGACCCGTCGCTCGTGGCCAGGGGGGACCTGACCTCGGCGGTCTTGATGTGACGTCATCATCACGCCCCCTCGCCGATCTGTCCAACAGTTGTTGACGATACCTGGCATCATGTTCAGCGATGGACCTTCGCCAACTCGCCGCCCTCACCGCCGTGGCCGATCACCAGAGCTTCTCCGCTGCGGCGCGTGCCCTGCACACCGTGCAATCCAATGTTTCCACCCATATCGCCCGCCTCGAACGAGAGTTGGGCGTCACGCTGGTCCATCGCTCCAGCGGCCAACTGACCGAAGCTGGCGAGCTGGTGGTAAGTCGGGCCCGTCGGGTGCATGCCGAGCTCGAAGCACTCACCGCAGACGTTGCATCTTCGCTCGGCGAGATCTCGGGCCAAGTTCGGCTGGGCATCATCGGCACCACGGGGCGCTGGCTCCTGGCGGACCTGCTGGCGGACCTGGCCACCACCCACCCCAAAATTCGGCTGGTCACCATCGATGCGACCACGACCTCCCTCATCCCCCAGCTCGCAGCTGGGCGGCTTGATTTGGCGGTCGTCAACCTTCCGGTCACCGATCCCGATGTCGATGTCGAGGTCCTGTTCGAGGAGGAGCATGTGGTGCTTGCGCCGGAGAACCATCCCCTCGCGGGGGCCCAACGGCTCTCCCTGCATGATCTGGCCGGCATTCCCTTGCTGCTGGAACCTCCCGGTACCGGCTTTCGTGATGACCTCGATGCCGACGCGGCTCGGGCTGGTGTCACCCTGGTCCCCGAGGCCGAGATAGACGGGATGCGCCTGCTGGCCTCGCTGGCCTACCAGGGCTTTGGGGCGGCCATTCTCCCGGCCAGCGCCATCGTCGAGCGGACCGAAGGCACGCTCCACAGCATTCCGCTGGACGACACCACGCCTCGGGCCGTTGGCCTGGCCACCCCGCGCCGCGGCCGACTGTCCGCTCCGGCCCGGGCCACTGTTGAGCTGATCCGCACCCTCGTTGCAGCCGATGTGCCGCTGCGCCCCGGCCTGCGGCTCGTTACCCCCGGACGGAACCGGTCGCCCGAAGATGACGGCATCGTTTCCAACGAGTGAACCCTGACCTTCTGGCCCGCAGAACCAGCCGGTCCGGTCGCCCGTGCCGGTGGCGGCCAGTAACATCACGGATGCGCGCGATGCCGGCGATCTCCGGTGACGACACGGACATTGCGCCCAGACGACGACGAGGTAGGAGCAGACGTGTCCGAGAGTGTGACGATCACTGACAATCGCAGCGGGGATTCGGTAGAAATTCCGATCGTTGATGGCGGAGTGGATGCGGGGGCTTGGAAGAAACTCCTAGGCAATATTTGGTTTGCCGATCCAGGATTCACCCAGACGGCCGCTACCGAGTCCGCCATTACCGAACTCGACGGTGAAGCTGGGATCCTCCGCTATCGCGGCTATCCCATCGAACAACTGGCCGAGAAGTCCACCTACCTTGAGGTGGCGTACCTCCTGATCTACGGCGAACTCCCCACGACTGAGCAGTACGAAGCGTGGAAGCACGAGATCACCTATCACACGTTCATTCACGAGAACGTGCGTAAGCGCTTCATGGAGGGCTTTCACCACGATGCTCATCCCATGGGGATGCTCGTCTCGGCTGTGGCTGCGCTCTCGACTTTCTATCCGGAGAGCAAAAACATTGCGGACGAAGAAGTACGCAACAAGCAGATCGTGCGCCTCATTGCCAAGATGCCCACCCTCGCCGCTGGCGCCCACCGCTTCAGCGTCGGCATGCCCTTCGTCTACCCAGACAACCGGTTGGATTTCGCCACCAACTTCCTCTCCATGATGTGGAAAATCGCTGAACCGCACTACGAAGCAGACCCTGTTTTGGCCCGGGCACTGGATGTGTTGTTCATCCTCCACGCAGACCATGAGCAGAACTGCGGTACCACCGCCATGCGGGTGGCTGGCTCATCCCACACCGATCCGTACTCGGCCACCGCTGCCGCTGCTGCTGCCCTCTACGGGCCTCGCCACGGCGGCGCCAACGAAGCCGTCATCAAGATGCTCAATGAGATCGGCTCGGTCGAGAACGTCCCCGCGTATGTCGCAGCGGTCAAAGAAGGCAAGGGCCGCCTTCAAGGCTTCGGCCACCGGGTCTACAAGAACTTCGACCCACGGGCCACGATCATCAAGAAGATCGCCTACGACGTGTTCGAAGTAACCGGGAAGAACCCGCTCCTCGAGATTGCTCTCAAGCTCGAAGAAGTGGCCTTGGCCGACGATTACTTCATCAGCCGCAAGCTCTACCCAAATGTGGACTTCTACTCTGGCCTGATCTACCAAGCCATGGGCTTTCCGATCGAAATGTTCACCGTGCTGTTCGCCATTCCCCGTACCGCGGGCTGGCTGGCCCACTGGCAAGAACTGCTCCAGCAGGACCAGAAAATCGCTCGGCCACGCCAGCTTTACACCGGTGCAGCCGCACGCGACTACGTGGGCATGGACGCCCGCTGAGCTCGCTCGCTCCCCCACCCGGACCCTCCCATCGGACAGAACGAGCTACCTGACGCAGCCCGTCGCCATCAGTCAAGCGACGTGCCGCGTTGGACATCGCCGACATTGCCCTGCGAGCGAGCACGGGTTCTGACCTGCTGGGTCAGATATCGATCAGTACCTTGCCCACGTTGGCGTTGCTCTCGAGATGACGGTGGGCGGAAGCAATGTCAGCCAGAGGGAATCGGCAGTCGATCACTGGGTGGATCAGGCCGGCCTCAATGGCCGGAAGCACCTCCGCCGCGAACCGGCGGGTGGCGGCGATCTTTTGCTCAATCGGCCGCGCTCGCAGCACGGTGCCCACCAGATGAGCACGTTTGGGTAGCAACGCACCGAGGTCGATCATGGTCCGGCCACCAGCCATGACCCCAACCTGCACGATGGTGCCGCCAATTCTCAGGGCCCTGATGTTGCGAGCCAGATAGTCGCCACCGACCACGTCGAGCACAGTGTCGACACCCATGCCGCCGGTTGCCTCCTGCACCGCCTCCACGAAGTCCGCCGAGCCGTAGTCGACCACGACATCGGCCCCGAGCGCCCGGACAGCAGCCACCTTTCCCCCCGACGTCGTGGTGATCACCCGTGCACCCATGGCCTTCACGATCTGGATGGCCATGGAACCCACCCCTGAGCCACCGGCGTGCACCAGTGCCCACCCGCCGGGAGCAAGCCCACCTTGGACGACCAAGGCATCGTGGGCGGTGATCCCAACCTCGGGAATGGCAGCAGCATCGGCCACGCCAACCCCGGCCGGAACGGCCATCAGTTGGCGCTCCGGCACGGCAATCCTCTCGGCGTAAGCCCCGCCGCTCACGATGGCCATGACTTCATCACCCAGCATCCAGGCAGACACCCGATCGCCCATGGCCGCCACCCGGCCAGCCAGTTCCATGCCCGGGATCTCGTGCGCCCGGACTGGCCCCGGTTCCGGGTAAAAACCCATGCGCTGCAGTAAGTCAGCCCGGTTCAGTGCGGTGGCCACGATCTCCACCACCACATCTTCTGGCCCTGGAGATGGCTCCGGGACCTCCGCCAGGGTCAAAACATCAGGATCGCCATAGCTCGTGAGCACAACAGCACGCATGACATCGACCCTACCCACGCGCCTGTGGCATCCTCGGTTCCAATGGACTTCGATCTCTCCCCTGAACTTCGCACCCTGGCCGCCGAGGCCAGCGAAGTCGGTCGCCGGGCCGCCGCCACACGGCCCCACCGAGAAGATGGCTGGCTCATTGGCCACGACCCCACGTTCGCCCTGGAGTTGGCCGACCGAGGCTGGCTGGGCATGACGTGGCCCACCGCCGTTGGTGGTGGGGGCCGCAGTGCCCTCGAACGATTCATGGTGTTCGAGGCGCTGATCGCCGAAGGCGCTCCGCTGGCCACCGCCTACTTTGCCGACCGCCAGATCGGCCCCACCCTCCTGCAATACGGTACGCAGGAACAGCGGGACCGCTGGCTCCCAGCAATCCTGGCCGGGACCTCCATGTGGTGCATCGGCATGAGCGAACCTGACGCCGGTTCCGACGTCGCCTCCTTGCGGACCCGGGCCGAACTCGACCCCGACGGCTCCGGCAACTGGCGCGTGTCCGGCTCCAAGATCTGGACCAGCGGCGCAGCCCATGCGGACTGGTGCTACCTCATCGCCCGCACGGACCCTGACGCCCCCGCCCACGCTGGACTCTCCGAGTTCGTGGTCGACATGCGCTCCCCAGGCATCGAGGTCCGACCGATCGTGGATCAGACCACGAACCGACACTTCTGTGAGATCTACTTCGAGGACGTTGTGGTCCCCGGCGATCATCTGGTCGGCACGCTCAACGACAGCTTCCGCCAGGTCATGCGGCAGATGGAACATGAACGCGGCGGGATCGACCGGCTGGCCAGCAACCGCCGACTCCACGTCGAGTGTCTGCCTCTCGCCGACACATCCGACCCGCGTGTTCGCCAGGAAATCGCTGCGCTCGAGACGACCTATCGCCTCGGCCGGCTGCTCGTCTTGCGCGAGGTTCTAGGCCAGGCGCCCAATGCGTTCTCGGCCGCCACTAAGACGTTTTGCACCGAACACGAACAGCGCGTGTCGGCCTTCTGTGGACGGGTGCTGGGAGTCAGCGCCCAAGCGTGGGACCCATCCACCCCGGAAGGTGAGTTGCAAGAGCGGGTATCCCGCAACCTGGTTTACGCCCCGGCATACACGATCATGGGCGGCACCACCCAGATCCTCAGAACTATCATTGGCGACCGAGTTCTAGGCCTACCCAGGGCCTAGCTCTAACCGCGAAACCCCACCCCCCACCCCTCGCCCCCACCGCTCACCCCACCCCACCGCTCACCCCACCCCTCACC
>JANXNS010000170.1 GCA_025353965.1 Aquihabitans sp. | reverse complement strand
CTGCGCGCCCAGCTCCCGGGTCAGGTTCACAACCGCGCCCTTGGACGCGCAATACGACGCCTGTTTGACCGGGGTAGCGGCGACCAAGCCCATCATGGAAGAGATGTTCACGATGACGCCGCCGCCGCTGTCGACCATGGGCTGGAACGACAGTTGGCAAAGGTGGAAAAGGGCGTTGAGGTTCACGTCGACCACGTGGCGGAAGGTGTCGAAGCTCTCCGTTTCGGCCGGCCCAATCTTGGAGATGCCGGCGTTGTTCACGAGCACATCGAGGCGCCCGCCTGCCTCCAAAGTCTGCTCCACCAGGCGTTGGCAGTCCGACGCTCTGGCGATGTCGGCCCGGACCGGCACGATCCGGTCGCCGAGTTCGTCGGCCAGTTGCACCAGTAGTTCTTCCCGGCGAGCGGCCACCACCACGGTGGCGCCAGCGGCGTGAAGGACCCGGGCAAACCGGCGGCCCAAGCCCACTGATGCCCCGGTCACGATGGCCACTTTCCCGTCTAGCCGGAAGGGCGAGAACGGGTCGAGCGGCAGGGAGGGGGAGGTCGACATATGGCCGCTCATGGTAGGCGCCGCGCCGTGAGAGGCTGAGGCGATGAAGGTTCGCATTGGCTTTGGCCTTCGCCGCCGGCCGAACCAACAAGCTGAAGTTGGGCACCAGCGTGCTCATCCTGCCGGGCCGCAACCCTGTGGTGCTGGCTGCCCTCGTTCTGCACGGTGGGGGATGTGGCCGCCGGCTGGCACGTGGTTTCTGCTGAGGCAGCGGCGCACGACCGCGAGCTCGACCCAACCGACTGGCCTAGCGATCTGGCCGTGCTGGCGGACGCCGTCGGGGATCTCCAAAACTGATCTTGGCTCGCTAGTTCATGCCCGGCGTATCCCGAACGTTGGCGACGCCAAGCCGGTTGCCGTAGTGGGTGGCATCGAAGCCGGATACGGCACCGGCCCAGTCGCCAGCCATGGCTGCTGGACACGGCGGGTGGCTGGCTCAGAGTTCCGGGAAGCAGGCGGCAATTTCGGTGAGGTGCGCGTTGAGGGCCGTGGTGTTGTCGCTGCCGGTCTTGCCGAGGCGGACCACGATGACGTCCTTGGAGGGGAAGCAGATCACCCGCTGGCCCTCAAAACCGTGGGCGCCGAAGGGCATTTGGTCCTGGTCCCAGGTCCACCAGTGCGCCCCGTGAAGGATGTCGTCGTCCCAGGACCGTGCGGTGCGGCCATGGGCGATCCATCCGTCCGGCACCACTCGCTGGCCATCCCACTCTCCGTTGCGCATGGCCAACAAGCCGAAACGGCACCAGTCCTGCAACGTTGCATAGGCATAGGACGAGCCGATGAAGGTGCCGGTTGCGTCGAATTCTGCTCGGCCTGAGCGCATCCCGATGGGGCCGAAGATTCGTTCGTGTAGGAAACGATCCATGGCATGGGCATCGAGCCCGAGGGCTCGCTGGAGGTTGGCCACCACGATGTTGGTCGTGCCGGACGAATAATTGAAGGCCTCGGCTGAACCTGGCTTGTCGATCAGGGGGAAGGACGCGGCAAAAGCGGCCATGTCCGCGGCGCCGTGACCGAAGAGCATGGTGATCACGTCGGGGGGCGAATCGCCGCCGATGTCGTAGTACTCCTCGAGCCATTTGAGGCCCGGCCGCATGGCCAGTAGGTCGTCCCAGGTAATGGCGCGGCGGGGATCGTCGTCCGCCGCCCATTGCGGTTCGGGCACGGCGTCCGTGACGGCGAGCTTGCCGTCCCCTATGGCCACGCCCACGGCGAGGTGGCTGATGCTCTTGGCCATGGACCACGAGAGGAGTTCGTCCGTCGGTCCGAGGTCGTCGAAGGGCGGATCCTCTCCCAGCGAACGCAGGTCCTGCACGACCCGCCGGCCGTAGCGCTCGGCCACGAGCCGTCCGCGAACGACGACCGCAGCGGCATACGTGAGCCCCATGACCGGATGTGTGTCCTCGGCGACGAATTCGTCCAGCAACGCATCGAGGCGGGTGCCATCGCCGCCCAGATCAGCCGCCTCTGCCGTTGGCCACTCCTTGGTGGGCCAGGGCACACCGTCGGGCTGGCCGGGAAGGGGGTACAGGTCACGTTCAGGCATTGGGCGCACGGCCGAATCCTGGCAGAACGTTCTGTCAGGCGGTGGCCTGAAGGTGAAGCGTGACTGAGAGGGCCAGATGATCCGACAGAGACCCGGCTTTCCCACCCCGGACGCCACGGCCGGTGAAGGCCCAGCGGCGGGGACGGTCCGGGGTCACCGTGGTCGCACCGCTCGTGGCTTGGGCAAGCCACAGATAGTCGATGCGTTCACCGGGGGTGGCGGCAGGGTTGGCGGTGGGGTCATCGATCACCTGATCGGGCTCATCCGGGTCAGACGGCAAATCGGATGGTTCGGTGAAGGTGCACGAGTGCCCGGGGCCCACACCGTGGGCGACCCACAAATCCTGCAGGCCGAGCTGCTCGAGCCGTAGGGCCAGGTCTCGGTAGCGATCGGTCGGATCGGTTAGCCCGGGGTGGTGGTCGTAGGCGCAGATATTGAGATCGCCAACCAACAGCATCGGGTTCGATGGATCGCGCTCGCGCTCCATGAACGACACCAATTCATCGACCTGGCGCAGCCGGGCCGCGTGGTGCCGATCGGTGTCTTCGGCCCCCGGTACGGGGAGAAGGTCTCCACCCGCGATGAGGTGGGTGGAGAACAGGTCGATCTCGCCTATCTCGCCGACCAGTACCCGGGTGAGTAAGGCGCCCTTGGTGGCGAACGTGTCGGAATCTCGGAGATCGCCGCCGGTCCGATACGGGTGCATCGCCGTGTGGACCAGGGTGACCGACGAGGGATCAATCAACGTGGCCAGCCCGCTCCCGGTGAGCTTCAGGCCGCGACGTTGTGGCCCAGGAACCAGCGTTGCTTCCGGCCATGCCGCGGCAACAGCTTGTTGTTCCGGCGCCTCAAAGCATTCGGCCAGTGCAATCACGTCGAACCGGTTGCGGATCGCCGCCCCAACCAGCGGGGCCCGGAGGCCGACGTTCGGTGCCAACTTCTCGCCGAGGATGGGCATGACCGGGCCGCCGGGCCAGACCCGTGGGCGAAGCAGCCAGGTATTCCAAAACCCCACCCGTACCGACGCTGAGGTATCAGTCATAGACGGGCGACGCTATCGGCCGCTCCGTCAGTCAACGGGGGAGGAGGGCCTGGACCGTCGACAGGCGGTCGGCCTCGTCTGCGGATTTGTCGGACCGGTAGCCAACGACGCGGGCGAAACGGAGCGCGATATCGCCTGGGTACTTGGTCGATCGCTGGACGCCGTCGACCCGGATCTCCACGACCTGTTCGGGCCGGACCCACACCGTGCCCGTCTGTGGCTCGGTCCAGGTCTCCTCACGCTCGGCCAGTGACTGGAACCGCTCGGTTTGCCAACGCAGCATCTCATCGGTCATGCCCTTGAACGTCTTCCCGACCATCATGAAACCCGACCCATCGTCGGCCAGGGCGCCGAGGTGGAGGTTGGAGAGCCATCCGGTTCGCCGGCCGTAGCCCCACTCCACGGCCAGCACCACGAGGTCAAGGGTGTGGACCGGTTTGACCTTGCGCCACGCCTTGCCCCGCCGGCCCGCCTCGTACGGCGACGACAGGGCCTTGACCATTACTCCTTCGTGGCCGGCGGCCAGCGAAGCAACCAGCACGGCCTCGCCGGTTTCACCGTCAGCGGTGACCGTGCCGGGGATGCGGTGAGGACCGGCCACCCGCTCGAGTTCGGCCAGGCGCACGGCCAGGGGTTCGTCGACCAGGTCTCGGCCGTCGACGTGGAGCAGGTCGAAGAAGTGGGGGAGTACCGCCTCGGTCCGCTCCGTTTCCGTAGCCACCCGCGACGCCGTGTCTTGGAACATGACCGGGCGCCCGCCTTGGTCCAACACCAGCGCCTCGCCGTCCATGACGAGGGTGGTCGCTGGCAGGGAACGGACGACGGCCACCAGTTCAGGAAGGCGATCGGTGATGTCGTTGAGGTTGCGGGTGTACACGGTCACGTCGTTGCCGCGGCGGTGGACTTGGATGCGGATCCCGTCGAGTTTCCATTCCACCGATGCTTCGCCAATGGCTTCGATCGCTTCGGTCACGGTTGCCGCGGTGGATGCCAGCATGGGCTGCAGCGGTCGGCCCGGTTCAAGCCCAACCCCCTCGAGCCCGGCCGGTCCTTCGGTCAGCGCAATGCGGGCGGTGGTGTCCAAGCGGCCGCCCATCATCACCGCTCGGCGGACAAGGGTGGCCGGGATGCCCGAGGCTTTCGCCACCGCGTCGGTCATGACCCCGGCCAGTGCGCCCTGGCGAAGCTCGCCCCCGAGCAGCCGGGTGAGGTAGGCGGTTTCCGCGGCGGTGGACTGGCCGAATAGACCGGCCAGCAGGCTGATGCGTTCAGCGGCTGACCCCGGGCCGGACTGACCTGCCAGCTTGGTGATTGCGGAATCAATGTCGGCCACGGTGAGGCTGGGCTGGATTGCTCCCTCGGGTGAGGCTGCCGCAGCACCTTGGAGTGTCTTCCAGCCGATGCCGATCCGCCCCTGTCGCGGCTCACCCACCAAGAACCCGACCGCAGCCTCTACCTCGGCCGGCTCGGCCTTCAGCAGGAGATCCGCCAGGGCGCGCGACTTGGCCAGCCGCGACGACGTTGCCCCGACCGACGTGGACGTGGAGACGACCTCATGGAACAACACCACCGATGTCTACCCCGCCACGCCGATTCGCCAACCCGCCCCCCGGCCCGCTTGGGCCGCCGTGTCTCTCAGGGGGCTTGGGCGGTTGGTGGGTCTTTGGGGTTTGGGGTTTGGCCGGGGCGTTGGCGGTCGCGGACCTCTATGGCCCGGCGTAGGGCCCCCCGGAAGAACCGTTGTTTCCGCCCGACGTCGAGGA
>JANXNS010000152.1 GCA_025353965.1 Aquihabitans sp. | reverse complement strand
CTTCATCGGCGCCCTCACCCAGACCCGCCCCAGGGAACGCCTCGCTGGCACCCTGGCTGCGGTCGCCGCCGTCGGCAGCGGGTCGGGCGTCATCCTCCGAGTCCACGACGTCGGTGAGGTCCGGCGGTTCCTCACCGTGCTCGACACCCTGCAAGGCCTGGACCCAGTGGACCCAGACCTGCGTCTGGCCGACGAACTCCGATGGGCCGCCGGCCGACCCGACGGCACCAGGGCCGTCTGACTTGACCCCAGTAGCCTGATCCCGATGCCCGACAACCCCGCAGACCCGGTCCTGGCCCGTCGGGCACTCATCGCCAAAGCCGTCTCCATTGGCCAACGCGTGGGCTACTCCTTGTTCGGCCTCTCGATGGTGCTGTTTTTCTACGGCCTGATCACCGGCTATACCGAGAACATCACCACGGCTATCGCCGCCTGCCTGCTCATTGGATCCCTGATCCTGGCCCCCGCCATCGTGTTCGGCTATGCCGTCAAGGCTGCTGAACGAGAAGACCAAGGACTCAGCTCAGGCCATTAGCCGCTCCCGCAAGACTTGACCGCCCGGTCAAGATAAGGTCACGACGCTGTCCCCCAACCGCCAATCCAGTCCAAGGGAACCATCATGAAGGCCGCAGTCCTGCCTGGCGTAGACACGCCACTCGAAACCCACGATGACATCGAAATTGCTCCGCCCGGCCCGGGCGAGGTCCGGATCAAAGTGGTCGCCTCCGGCGTCTGTCACTCCGACCTCTCGGTCCAGAACGGCACCATCCCGCTGCCCACCCCCATCGTGTTGGGCCACGAAGGCGCCGGCATTGTGGAAGAACTTGGCGAGGGCGTCACCACCGTCGCCGTCGGAGATCACGTCGTGCTTTCCTTCGTCCCCGCCTGCGGCGAGTGCTACACGTGCAAGCACGGGCAGTCCTACATCTGCGAGAAGTCCGCGGCACAGGCTGCGGGCGGCATGCTCGACGGAACCACCCGCCTCACCAGCAACGGCACCGCCCTTCACCAAATGGCCTGCCTGGGCACCTTCGGGAACCAGGCCATCGTCCCGGAGATCTCCCTCGTAAAGATCCCCAGCGACGTGCCGCTGGACGTGGCCGCGCTCATCGGCTGCGGCGTCCTCACCGGCGTCGGCGCCGCGCTGAACACCGCCGACATCCACCCCGGGGACACCGTCGCCGTCATCGGCTGCGGCGGCGTCGGCCTCAACGTGATCCAGGGCGCCAAGATTGCCGGCGCAACCAAGATCATCGCCATCGACATGTTCGACTCCAAGCTGGAAATGGCTAAGACCTTCGGGGCCACCCACACGATCAACGCGGGCGACGGAGACCCAGTCGGAGCAGTCATGGCCCTCAACGATGGCCGTGGAGCGGACGTCGCCTTTGAGGTCATCGGCCTCGGCGCCACCATCGAGCAGGCCATCAATACTGCCCGCCCCGGCGGCGAGGTCATCCTGGTCGGCGTGCCGCG
>JANXNS010000147.1 GCA_025353965.1 Aquihabitans sp. | reverse complement strand
CCGGCATCAGGGTCGCCAGCGTCGAGGACATCGTCGCGATGAAGCTCAAGGTCATCATGGACCGCGGTGAGATGCGGGACTACTTCGACCTGATGGAGATCGATCGGAGAGCGATACCCGCCGAGGAGGGGATCGCTCTCTTCCTTGAGAAGTACAACCCGCGCGAATCTGACCACCTGGTGGCAACCATCGTCCGGTCTCTGGGCTACCTCGATGACGTCGCCGACGATCCCGCCCTGCCTGTCGAGCGGGACGCGATCGAGAGCTACTGGATCAGCCGCCAGCGAGAGGTCCTCGCGAACCTGAGTCGCAGCTGATCACGGGCCGACTGACCGGTTGCCCACGATCGCGACGTCGTTTCCGCCACATCCGCCTCATGCGTCGTAAAGAAAGCTGAGGCCATCACCCGTTCAACTCGCTGTCGGAATGGGTGTAGTCGCTTTCGCCCGTCACTGGCCTTGGCCGAGGGAGAATCCTGGTTGGCCGTCGAAGGTGAAGAGGCCCTCGCTCTTGATAAACGGCAGTCCTGCGGCATCTAGCCGAGCGATTAGGTCGAGGATACTCGACATTTCAACGAGGCTTCCTCGGTCGAGGGCTTGAAATCGGCAGCGCCAGTGGTCGACGCAGAATGTCTCGGGAGCTCCCCCGGGGTACACCTTCTGGCCGCGGTTGCTGATCATCACCAGGGACAGGTCGTCGCCACTGTTTGCTTCGAGGAGCGCTCCCAGAGACTCCACGTCTTGGGTCCAATCGACGAAGACGTCGATTCCGACTCGGACCTTGGTGGAGCGAGGTTTGGGTGTGAGTTCGATCTGGATCGGCGGGCGCTGCCCCGCGTAGTGCACAGCCGGGAGTTGCTCGGGTTCTTGGCCGAGGCGGGCGATGACCGCCTCTGCGAAGGCCTTGGTCCCCACCTTTTCCTTCGACCTCTCGGCGTCAAAGATGTCGTAGGTGTGGATGCCGTCCTCGAGGGTGCGCAACCAGGCATTGTGCACTCGGGTAGCGACGTCAGACTGGCCGATGTGGACCAGCATCTGGACGGCCCCGAGGAACAGCCCGGATGGGTTGGCGAGGTCTTGGCCGGCGCGGCGGGGGGCGGAGCCGTGGATGGCCTCGAACATTGCGAGGTCAGCCCCGATGTTGGCGCTGCCGGCCAGCCCGACCGAGCCCGCGATCTGGGCGGCGACGTCGGAGAGGATATCGCCGTAGAGGTTGGGCAAAACGATCACATCGAAGGCTTCGGGGGTGTCGGCCAACTTGGCCGCCCCGATGTCGACGATCCAGTGCTCGGACTCGAGGTCGGGGTACTCGGCGGCGACCTCGTCGAACACCTGGTGGAAGAGACCATCGGTGAGCTTCATGATGTTGTCTTTGGTGAAGCAGGTGACTTTGTGACGGCCGTAGCGTCGGGCGTGTTCGAAGGCGTAGCGGATCAACCGCTCGGAGCCGGGCCGGGAGATGAGCTTGAGAGTCTGATAGACGTCCTCGGTCTGACGGTGTTCGATCCCGGCGTAGAGGTCCTCTTCGTTCTCTCGCACAATGATGACGTCCATGCCCGCGTGCTTGGTGGCCACGAACGGGGCGTACGAGGGGCATGGTCGAATGTTGGCGAACAAGCCAAGCGTCTTCCGAACGGTGACGTTCAGGCTCTTGAAGCCGCCTCCCTGGGGAGTTGTGATGGGAGCCTTCAAGAACACCTTCGTGCGGCGCAACGAGTCCCAGGCCGAAGGCTCGATGCCGGCGGTAATGCCGCGCTCATAGACGGCCTCGCCGATCTCGACGGTCTCGATGTCGAGGCGCGCTCCGCCCGCCTTGAGGATGCTCAGGGTCGCAGCCATGATCTCGGGTCCGATCCCGTCGCCATAGGCCACGGTGATGGGCACGGCTTTGAGTTCTTCGCTGGCTTTGGTACCGGTTTCGGGCGCTGGGGCTGTCGTATTCATGCGTTGTACTCTACACGAAAACGACTTCGTATGTGCGTCTGGTCGGGCGACGTCGAGTTGACGGACGTTGGGAAAACCCAGTAGTTGCGCCAACACTACCTACGAACTATACTTCGTGAGCGCCATTGCGTATGTCGCTGGCACGGAAGCGAGGCAGAAAATGGTTGGCGAGGTGTCATCGACGAGTGCAGGTGCCCATCCGACTGGTGATCCTCACGCCGAACTCCGCAAAGCGGAGCAAGATGAGCCATGCCCAGTGTGTGATCTCGAAGTCCAGCAGTGCTGTCCGGCCTGCGACGGATGGGGATACCTGAGGCTCAACACGAGGCGCCGGGGCCAAGACTGATCACACGATGACGAAGCGGATCCGCAACAGAGCCCCAGATTGAACGAGATACCTTCAATCCAAACAATCGCGTTCGCCACCAAGCACGGCAAGGAGCGACAGTTCGGGCCTCCCCTCAGCCGATCGCTCGGAGTCGACGTAGTGGTGGCAGGACTCGACACGGATCAGCTCGGCACCTTCACCGGCGAGGTGAAGCGACCTGCGGACCAACTCGAGACGGCGAGACGAAAGGCCCGTTGGGCGATCGACCACACGGGGGCCCGCTACGGACTCTCCAGCGAGGGATCGTTCGGACCACACCCGCAGATCCCGTTCGTGCCGGTCGGCCTCGAAGTCGCCGTGTTCATCGACAGTCAGGAACGCGTCGAGGTCGTCGAACGGCTGTGGTGCACGGAGACCAACTTCGCGCATCTCACGCTCTCGGATCTTTCGCTACCCGATACGTTCCTCGATCGGGCCGGCTTTCCCTCACACGCACTGATCGTCTCCCCGTCTTGCGCCCAAGGCCCGTTCTGCAAGGGAATCCAGGATCGCGACGGACTCCGCGTCGCCATCGCCACATCGATCGACACCCATGACACGGCGTTCGTACAAACCGACATGCGAGCCCACCTCAACCCCACGAGACAACGTTGTCTTCGCCAACTCGCCGAGCGGCTCGCCGCCCGTCTCCTCACGTATTGCCCGCTGTGCGCCGCTCGGGGCTGGGGCGTCGTCGACCACCAGATTGGGGTTCCGTGCGAATGGTGCGGATCGGAGACCGAACTGATCGCCGCCGACGTGTTCGGTTGCGCTCGGCACGATTGCACCCATGAGGAGACGAAGCGTCGACAAGAACAGGCATCTCCAGCGAGCTGCCCACGGTGCAATCCCTAGCTGATGTTGCGGGCCGATCACAGTGGAGGATGGTCATGGAATACCTCACGTTTCCCGAGGCGGGATCGAGCCCAGAACTGATCGCTCGCGCTGCACAGGTCGTGCGGGATGGAGGGCTCGTGGCCTTCCCCACGGAAACCGTCTACGGCCTTGGTTGCAACGCCTTCGATGAACAAGCCGTTCGTCGCGTCTTCGAAGCAAAGCGCCGCCCATTGGACAACCCCCTGATCGTCCATGTCAGCGAAGACTGGACGACACCGGAACGAGCGGATGGTTGGTTGCGGGAGATGGTGGACGATCTTGCTCGGAACTTCTGGCCAGGCCCACTGACCATCGTCGTGCCCGGTGGCGACGAGTTCGCACCATCGGTCCGCGGCGGCCGGAGCACCGTGGCCATCCGGTGTCCAGACCACCCAATCGCACTCGCCCTACTGGATGCTGCGGGGATCCCCATCGCCGCGCCAAGCGCCAACTCGTTCGGCTACATCAGCCCGACCTCGGCCCGTCATGTGGCGGAAGATCTGGGGGACCTGTGCGACCTGATCCTCGATGCCGGCCGGACGAGGTATGGCCTGGAGTCGACGGTCGTCGAAGCACAGGAGGGAAAGCTCACCATCCTTCGACACGGCGCGATTCCTCTCGAACGCCTCCGAGGCTCGGTTGTCGCGTCGGTCTCCGTCTTCGACGGAGCGCTGAACGATCCAGGCCCCCGCCGATCCCCTGGGCTGCATCAGCGCCACTACTCGCCTCGAGTGGAGTCCATCGCGGTCATGCCCGGCCTCGACCTGAGCCAAGTGCTGGTTGCGGGATCTCCTCTCGACGAAAGGATCCGATATGTCGGATACGAGGAGAGGGAAAGCATGGTTCCCGCCCAGTGGTCCATGTTGTCATTCGGTTCAATCCTGGACCTCGAAATCGTCGCCCACGACCTGTACGAGAACCTAAGGCGGTTCGACACGCCAGATCAGCGCGGCCTTCTGATCCTCGAACTGTCCGACGAGCCCGGCCTGGGAAGGGCCATCGACGACCGCCTCACACGGGCCGCGTCAGGCACGATTCTCACGAGCGGGGCAGCGGTCCGACTGTTCCTCGCAGATAAAGCCGGTATGTGATTCACGAACTTTCTGTCGTAAGATCAGTCCATGACACCCACATCACCCAACTGGCGCAGCCGTGTCGTGACCGAGGGAGTGGAACGAGCTCCTGCCCGAGCCATGCTTCGCGCCGTCGGGCTAGGCGACGACGACTTCGCAAAGGCACAGGTCGGGGTAGCCGCGGCGCCAACGACGTCACGCCCTGCAACATGGGACTGGGGCGTCTCGCCGAGGACGTCCGACGAGGCATACGAGACAGCGGGGCGATCGGACTCGGCTTCTCAACGATCGCCATGTCAGACGGCATCGCGATGGGTCATTCGGGGATGCGGGCGTCCCTGCCGAGCCGGGACCTCATCGCCGACTCAGTGGAATGCATGGCCCATGCCGAGCGATTCGATGGGCTGGTAACCCTGGCCGGTTGCGACAAAAGCCTGCCGGCGATGCTCATGGCTGCCGCCCGACTGAACGTCCCGACGGTGTTCGTCTACGGCGGCAGCATGCTTCCAGGCCGTCACCGCGGACGCGACGTCACGATCCAAGATGTCTTCGAGGGGGTAGGCGCGGTGAGCGCCGGCACGATGTCAGAGGAGGAGTTGGCCTCCCTCGAGCGTGTGGCCTGCCCAGGCGAAGGTTCATGCGCTGGGATGTACACGGCGAACACGGTCGCTGCAGAGGCGGAAGCCTTGGGGATGGCATTGCCCGGATCGGCTTCGTCGCCCGCCGTCAGTGCGGCTCGCAGCGACATCGCTTATCGAAGTGGTCGAGCTGTGGTGGGCCTCATCGATGCTGGCATCCGTCCCAGGGACATCCTGACGCGCGCCTCTTTCGAGAATGCGATCGCCGTAGTGATGGCATTGGGCGGCTCAACGAATGCCGTGTTGCATCTTCTGGCGATCGCCCATGAAGCTCGCGTGCCCTTGGCCCTCGACGACTTCGACCGGATCAGCCGACGAATCCCCCACATTGCCGATCTCCGGCCCGGCGGATGCCACGTCATGGCCGACCTCGACCGCGTCGGCGGCGTCCCCGTGGTTCTGCGCACCTTGCTCGAGGCTGGGCTGCTCAACGGTGACTGCCTGACCGTGACCGGCTCAACGCTCGCTGGGAACTTGGAGGCACTTGCCCCGCAATCACCTGATGGCAGCGTCGTGCGGGCTCTTACCGATCCGCTGAGCACCAACGGGGGCCTCGCCATCTTGCGTGGTTCCTTGGCGCCTGACGGGGCGGTGGTCAAACTTGCGGGGGTATCGACCAGCGAGTTCACGGGTTCTGCCCGGGTCTTCGATGGTGAACTACCGGCCATGGCCTACGTGCAATCCGACGCCCTGCGGCCAGGTGATGTGATGGTGATACGAGGCGAAGGACCCCGCGGCGGGCCAGGGATGCCCGAGATGCTGGCCGTGACCGCGGCGGTCCGCGGCACGGGACATGGGAGCGATGTCGCATTGATCACCGACGGTCGGTTCTCGGGGGCCACCACGGGCCTGTCGATCGGTCACGTTTCCCCTGAAGCCGCAGTGGGCGGGCCCCTGGCATTCGTTCGTGACGGCGACACGATCCACATCGACCTGGTGTCGCGTCGACTGGATCTCATGGTCGACCCCGCCGAACTGGCTGCTCGGCGCGTCGCATGGACACCCACGCCGCTCGACGCGGGGAACGGATTCCTGGCCAAGTACGCCCGCTCCGTGGGAAGTGCTGCCACCGGCGCGCTGGTGGGGACTGGCGGCAGCGATGCTGGACGAGCCGACCCCGGAGAACAACACGACACTCCCACGCAGATCCATCGCGCCGGGATGACCATGGTCGTGGCAGGGACCGGCACAGAGGTCGGCAAGACCTGGGTTGGCGCGCAGTTGATCGAGCGACTGCGGTTGGCAGGCCATGAGATCGCCGCACGAAAACCCGCGCAGTCACACGAACCCGGCGACCTCCACACCGATGCAGCGATCCTGGCGCGGGCCAGCGGCGAAGACCCTGATCTTGTTTGTCCCACCAGATACGACTTCGACATCGCCATGGCTCCCCCCATGGCCGCCGCTTCGCTCGGCGAGCCGGCGTTCACGATGACTGAGCTCATCAGCGAGCTTCGTTGGCCAACGGACGTCGACATCGCACTCATCGAGTCCGCTGGAGGCGTCCGATCGCCCCTCGCAGCGGACGGTGATACCACCGACTTGATCCGCCATATACGCCCCGACCTCGTTCTCCTCGTCAGCAATCCCGGCCTCGGGATGATCAATGATGTACGGCTCAGTGCCGCTGCACTGGCACCAACCGACACGATCGTCTTCGTGAATCACCACGACGGCGACGACGATCTCCATCGCGCCAACGTCGCTTGGCTGCGAGACGACGGCTATCGCGTAGTCACGTCGATCGACGCGCTCGTGGAGCTCGTCGGGCAACTCGTGCCGCCGTGCCGAACCTCCGACCAACGCGAAGGCCAGCGCCTCGGGTAGCCCCGAATCAGCTCAGTGGTGGAGGCCATCATTGGTGCTTTGGAGATGTCAACAGTGCGCAGTGACATCACATCCAACGGGCGGCGCGGTCAAATGGCCTCGCCCGGCAGCTGGGCGAAGCCGGTAGTTAGCGGCCGGAGCGGAAGTCTGATTGCTCGATGTAGGCAGCTAGGTCGGATGCTGGCATGGGTCGGCCGAACAGGTAACCCTGGCCTTGGATGCAGCCCAGGTTGATCAGGGCCTCGCGCTGGTCTTGGGTCTCAATGCCCTCGCCGGTCACCGCCAAGCCAAGTTCGGTGGCCAGGGTCATGATCGTTCGGACAATGCGGGCGCTGACTGGGTCTACGGCCAAACCCGTGACGAACGAGGAATCCAGCTTGATGGCATCGACCGGGAGTTTGTGAAGCCAGGAAATCGACGAGAACCCGGTACCGAAATCGTCGAGGACTACCCGCGCCCCATGGTTTCGGAGCTGTCCGAGCACGGCGCAAGCCCGCTCGGGGTCGACCATCATCGCCGTCTCGGTGAGCTCCAGGTGAAGTTCGAGGCCACTGTTCGCCATCCGATCGAGGACGGAAATGATGCGCACCAGAAAGTCGGCCGAGAGGAGCTGCGCCGCAGAGACATTCAGATTGAGTGCAAGGGTTGAATCGCCAACAGCTTCACGGAGCGGCACTAGGTCGCTGAGCATGAGCCGCTCGACCTCCGCCCCGAGACGGTCGATGAACCCAAACTGTTCAGCCAGACCGACGAAGTCTCGCGCCACAACTAAATGCTCGGGCTGTTGCCACCGCAGAAGCGCCTCGAGCCCAACCAGACGACGATCGCGCATATCGACGATCGGTTGATAGTGGACGACGAACTCGTGGTCTTCAACCGCTCGCCGTAGCGCCTGGATATTCACGCGGGTCTCGGTCGCCACCCGTTCGAGTGAATCGGTGAACTCGGCGACAGGGCCTCCTCCCGCCATCTGGGCAAGACGAGCGGCCAGTTCAGCCTGCTCGAGCTGCGGCACCAGAACTGACGGGGTTGGCATGCAAATGCCAGCGCTGAGCCTCAGGTACCTTTCGTTCCCGGCGGTTATGACATCGGCACTGTCGAGCAAGAACACGACCACCGTGGCAGGACGTTGGTCGGCCGCCGGTTCGAGCCGTTCACCGATGGCCGATCGGCTGCACATGTCGGTGAGCGCGTCACGTCGGGACGATGCCGTGAGTTCGGGCGCGGCATCACGGAGAACCGTCCGGTCCGAGGTCACGGTCTGCACTGATGCGACGGCTCCTTCTGCGGTGTGCTCAGCCGTTGCCCGGGTGGACAGCCACCGGGTCCCGTCGCCTTCTCGCATGACGTTGAGCACGATGACGACCGAGACGATGACGGCGATGATCACGAGGATTGTGTAAAGCATGGTTTTTACTCCGAGTGGCTGTTCAGCCCCCCCGGGTGAATCCCAGTACCCGGTGACGAAGATCGGCAACCCGAAGTTCGCCCGCGTCGGCGCCGAATATCCACCTCTCGGCTCACTGCCCAGCAACAGTTGCGAAAACTGGTCTGACTACTCGGCAGCGAAGGCGGCGGCCAGGCCCGCCATCATGAGGAGCCAGTCGCTCGGAGCATCGGCGGGCGGCGCCGATCGCAGACTCAGCGCCTCGATGAGATCAGCCGCGGTACCTCTCAAGCACGGGCCGGAGCTCGCGCCAGCATCCTCCTTGACCGCAACCGCCTCCCCCACCTCAAGGATGAACTGCATGTCCGGATCGGTAGCCATCACGGTCAGCGATCCGCTGAAGGAGCCGAGCTTGCCGGCGTTGAGCGCGGGGCCGATGGCGGCGACATAGCGGAGGCATGCAGCCAGTTCGTCGGCCTCCTCCTCCATGACCAAACCCAGGGGAACGGCGATGTCTCGCTCGTGAACCCACGAGTCCCACAGGGCGTGGTCGACCACGCGGTCAATCCCGACATGACCCGCAGGCGACTCGGCCAGCAGCGACCACTCGTCGCCCGACATTTCCGCAACCGCGCCGAGGAACCCATCGTTGGAGGCAACAAACATCTCAAACACCTCGTTGGTGCTGATCGGCCCCAGCGATTCCACGAGTAGGTCCGGGTCGGCGGCGGGGTCGAACGACGCCAGCATCTTCGTAGGGGTGCCGGCCCGCCCGGCCCGGACCGATGCCTCAAAGAACTGGTTCACGGTGGCGAGGTGAGCGACCACGTCTCGTACCGACCAGCCGTCGCACCGGCTGGGGCAGGCCCACGCCTCCGGCGACAAGCCCACCAGCACCTGCTCCATGCGCCGACGTTGCCGCGTGACAGCCAGGCCGGGGTCCGGAACGATCCCATCCATGGTGAGAACAACCGGACCGTCATACCGCGGCGAGATCTGCACACCACGAAACGTACCCGACCCTCGCCCTCGACAGATCAGACGGTAGGGCCGAGGAAGCCTGGCCCCGCGGCGCTGCAAGCGGCCCGGCACACCAGCCTTGCATCGGTCAGACTGCACCGATGGACGAGATTGTGGCTGCCCTTCGCGGCCAGCAAGACGAACTGGCTGGCTACGTGGCCGGCGCCGATGATGCAGACCTTCTCCGGCCATCGCGGTGCGATGGATGGACGGTGGCCGACGTATTACTGCATCTCGCACAAACCAACGAGATGGCTGTCGCCGCAGTAGACGGCCGGCTCGGGGCCTTCATGGAAGACGCGGCCACGGGTCTCCAACCGGTCGGTTCGATCGATGAGTGGGCCGGTGCCCTCGTCGATCTTCAGCGCAGCACGGCCACCGCGTCCCGAGACCGCTGGATCGAGAGCGCTAAAGCACAAGCCGACGCATTTGCCGCGGCGGATCCGGCCGCCCGCCTCACGTGGGTGGCGGGCGAACTTGCCGCCCGCTCGCTGGCTACCACCCGGCTCACCGAGACGTGGATCCACACTGTCGACGTGGCCGAAGGGTTCGGCGAACAGCCCGCGCCCACGGATCGCCTCTGGCACGTTGCCCGCCTGGCGTGGCGGACGGTCCCCTACGCGCTGACGCAAGCGGGGATTGAGGCATCAGGACCGGTCACCTTCGAGCTTGTTGCTCCGGACGGATCCCCCTGGGATTTCGGCACCGAAGGAACCCCGGCAACCGTTATCAGGGGTACCGCCCTGGAATTGTGCACGGTTGCCGGGCAGCGCGCCGACGCAGCCGACACCGGCCTTACCGGCGAGGGGCCAGACGCAGAGGCAGTACTCCGATTAGTCCGGACCTTCGCCTGACCGACCATCGTTCGGTCTCGGTCAGCGCGAATTCAGGTAGGCAATCACGTCGGCGAGTTCGGCGTTGGTGAGATCGATGGGACGACCCTGGGCGTCGCGGTGTCGTCGCAGAAGGTCGCCTAGATCGGCTGCTGCACCGTCGTGGCCGAACGGCGCCTTGGTCCGCACGCCGAACAGGGTTGGCGTGAACACGTCGGTCAGGCGCGCTGCTGGTTCGGTCGACTTGGGCAAAACGTCGTGGGCCCTGCCATCGGTCCCCGACGGGCCGGTGTGGCAGGCCACGCACCCGACGGACGCGCCATTGAACAACATCTCGCCTCGGGCCCGCGCTGACCGGTCGGTGGCGGCCCATGTTGGGGTAGCTGGCGGAGCGAGCGACTCGGCCATGTAAGCGGTAATGCCGGAGGGATCGATCAGAAGCCCGTCGCCACCGAGCAAGTTCTGGATGGTCGACAGGGTCAGCTCGTTGGCCGTGGCGAATTCCCCGTCCCAATGAAGCGGCTTGGATAGGGCATTGAGCTGCCACACCGTCGGCGTCCGCCTCACCTTTCTCCCGCCTTTGCTGCTCTCGATGCGCCAGGTGAGACCGTCGTCCCCGGCCGATTCGTGGCAGGACGCGCATGTCACCACACCCACCGGCGTCAGGTGGGTGTTGGTTGCATCGGTGAACATGCGCCGGCCTTGCTGGGCCAGCGGGGACAGGTGCAGATCGGCCACACGCCGGCGCCGCACTCGGGCGGGGGCGCGGCGCTCTTGGCCCCCGGTCAGTTCCAGCCGAGCGATCGCGTGGTCGAAACCAACGTCGACGTACGCCGTCCGGCCGTTGGAATCCAAGGCAATACCCCGGGCCCCGGCGCCCACGTCGAAGCTGGCCACCGTGGCGGACCGGCCAGCCCGGCTCCCGCCATCACAGCGCACCACGGAAACCGAGTGGCTGAATTGGCCGACCACCCACACCAGATCGCTGGTGGGCGACGTTGCCAAGGCGACAGGCCCGCTCAGCGTGTTGGCCTTGCGGTCGAAGCTGGCGAAACGGGCACCGCAGGCTCCGGCCAGGGCTGGCTCCAGACGAGCTCGTCCGTCCAGCGGCTTTCCGTAGCTAGAGCCGTCCATCAGCTGGGTGGCCGACAATTCCCGCCGGTTGTCAACCATTTGGTAGAGGCCAACCGGCCCACCACGCCCGGCATCCAGGGCGCCGAGTTGAGACGGCGACCGTTCACCGTCGGCCCACGCCTCCACGTCGCGCGGAGCCGGCAAGTGCAAGACCGGCAGGGGTCGCTCGCTGGAGGCGCGTGCGGCTGGCAATCGGTTCACCAAGTCGCCGAGATCCCAAGAGTGAAGCCTGCCGTTTTGCGAGGTGGAGATGGTGAGTTGGCGGCCCGAGC
>JANXNS010000137.1 GCA_025353965.1 Aquihabitans sp. | reverse complement strand
GGCGCTCGGCGCAGCCTCGACGACGTGTCCATCCAGGTGCACCGAGGTGAGATCGTGGGCATCGCGGGGATAGAAGGAAACGGCCAGGCTGAACTCATCGCCGCGATCATGGGCATGCTCTCGGTTACGTCCGGCACCGTGTCGCTCGATGGCCAAGACATCAGCGGGTGGTCCACCCGTCGGCGGCGCGAGGCCGGGATCGGCTACGTCCCCGAAGACCGCCACCGCCACGCGCTACTGCTCGACGCCCCACTCTGGGAGAACCAGATCCTGGGCCACCAGTCTCAGGAGCCCAACGCGTCCGGGCCGTGGATCCATCGCGATGGCGCCCGCGCCAGAACCACCGAGATTGTGGCCGGTTACGACGTGCGCACGCCCAGCATCGACGTGGCGGCCGACGCACTTTCCGGTGGAAACCAGCAGAAATTCATCATGGGTCGCGAGCTCATGGCCCAGCCCACGGTGCTGATCGCAGGCCACCCCACTCGTGGAGTCGACGTGGGTGCCCAGGCCGCAATCTGGGACCATCTCCGAGAGGCACGCGGGGCTGGCCTCGCCACCCTGCTGATTTCGGCAGACCTGGAGGAATTGATCGGCCTTTCCGATCGGCTCCTAGTTATTTTCGAGGGGAAGATCGTGGCCGAGCTCGATCCTGCAACCGCAACACCTCAGGAGCTTGGGACGTACATGACCGGCAGCCACCTGGGCACGGACCAGGCGGTCAATCCGTGAGGCGGCGACTAATCCTCCAGTTTGCGGCCCCGGTCCTGGCCATCACCGTTGCCATCCTGGTGTCTTCGCTCCTGCTGCTCGCCACCCACAACAGCCCGGCCGACGTGTTCTCGGTGATTCTGACCAAGGGCATTAGCAAGGTGTACCTAGTGGACACCGTCAACCGGGCCGCCCCCTATTACATCTCCGGTGTGGCCGTGGCCATCGGCTTCAAGATGAACCTGTTCAACATCGGCACCGAGGGCCAGTACAAACTCGGCGCACTCATCGCCGCGTGGGCCGGGGCCGCTGTCTCGTTACCGGCGCCCCTGCACATCGGTTTCATCATGCTGGTGGCCATGTTGACCGGTGCGGCGTGGGCCTCGATTCCCGGCGTCCTCAAGGCCACCCGCGGGGTGAGCGAGGTCATCTCCTCCATCATGCTCAACGGCATTGCCTTGGGCCTGGGCGCCTTCCTCCTGGGCCGCTGGCTGCGCATGCC
Organism: Aquihabitans sp.; assembly: GCA_025353965.1. GTDB lineage: Bacteria > Actinomycetota > Acidimicrobiia > Acidimicrobiales > Iamiaceae > Aquihabitans. The sequence goes on along the minus strand of JANXNS010000137.1, from coordinate 13,476 downwards.
CCCGACCTCGGGCTTCACGGTCGGTACCCGGATCATCGATCAATCCGGACGCCTTCCCACGCTCAACAATGCGCTGGGAACGTTCGGCCTGGACATCCCTTCGGCCACTCGGGTCCAGTCCTACATCCTCGTGGCGGCGTTGGTCGGCATCGTCTACTACGTGACCATCTGGCGCACCCGCTTCGGCTACGACCTGCGGGCCACCGGATCCAACCCCGAGGCGGCCGAGGCGAGCGGCGTCGGCGCCAAACGGATGATCATCTCGGCCATGTTGTTCTCGGGAGCCATTGCTGGGTTGGTAGGGCTCAACAACGTCATGGGCCAGGCCGGCCGCTATACCGATGTGTCGGTGGTGAACGGCATCGGCTTCACCGGCATCGCCATTGCCCTGCTTGGCCGCAACCACCCGGTGGGTATTGCCTTCGGTGCGATGCTGTGGGCGTTCATGGACGCCGTCCAGGCACCACTCTCCAACGCCAACCTGCCCCAGCAGATCACCTCCATCCTCCAGGGCGTCACCGTGCTCTCGGTTGTCATCGCCTACGAGGTAGTACGCCGCGTGGGTACCCGCCAGGAAGCGGCCGGCCTACGGCGTGATGCTGCCGGAGCGGCACCTCCCCCACCGGCCAGCGTCGCGGAAGTAGCCCCAGCATGACGGCGCTCGACACCGGCAACCCGCTCACCAGCCCAACCGGGGGCAGCGTCGCCCAGCCAACCGGCAAGGCCGCAAGCCTCCTTGAACGCATCCCACGCTGGGCCCGACTCGTTGCCTACCTGTTGGTCGGGGTGGGCATCTTGTCCATTGCCCAGCAGTACACGGGGGCAAAGCAACTCACCGCCTTCGGCACCTTCCAGTCCGCCATCGAGCTAGCGCTGCCCATCGGGTTGGCGGGCCTCGGTGGCCTTTGGTCCGAACGGGCCGGTGTGGTCAACATCGGCCTTGAGGGGATGATGGCGCTGGGCACCTGGTTCGGGGCCTATGGCGCTATCGCCCACGGCCCGTGGGCCGGCGTGGCCTTCGGCGTAGCCGGTGGCGCGATCGGCGGCTTGCTCCACGCTGTTGCCACCGTGACCTTTGGGGTGGATCACATCATCTCCGGCGTATCGATCAACCTGCTGGCCATCGGCATTACCGAGTTCCTCACCTCGGTCAGCTGGAACGGTGCGTCGGCCAAGGAGTCACCCTCCATCCCGAACGACATCACCCGGGTTGACCTCATCCCCTTCCTGAAGGACCCGCTCCAGACCATGAGCGGGCAGGGCCGGCCGTTTCTGTCGCCCTTAGCCAACTTCTTTCTGTCCATCACCACCGACGTCTCGTTACTGGTTGTGTTCGCCGTCGCGTTGTTCCCGATCACGTGGTACTTGTTGTGGAAGACGCCGGTCGGGCTGCGCTTGCGATCGGTGGGCGAGGATCCCGAAGCCGCCGATTCGCTGGGCGTCAAGGTCTACGGCCTCAAGTACGTCGCCGTCATGGTGTCTGGTGCCATGGCGGGCCTGGGTGGCGTCCTGCTGGTGTACCTCTTCAGCGGCAAATTTCAGAGCGGGCAGACCGGCGGGCGCGGCTTCATCGGCTTGGCCGCCATGATCTTTGGCAACTGGCGCCCGGGCGGACTACTGGCGGGCGCCGGGCTCTTCGGCTTCATGGACTCCATGCAGTCCCAAGTAGACAAAACCAGTCATGCGCTGCTGATCGTTACGGCACTCGTCTTCCTGGTTGGAGCGGCGTGGACGGCCTACCAACGGCGCTGGATCTCCGTAGCCGTGTTCCTGGTCCTGGCGGTGGGCTCCTGGTATTGGTACGAGTCCACCGACGAGCTGCCGCGCGAGATCATCCCCTACTTCCCGCACATCACCACGTTGCTGGTGCTGGTCTTCGCTTCGCAACGTCTGCGGCCCCCCGCCGCCGACGGCAAGATCTACCGCCGGGGCGGTCGATGACCTTGGGTGTGCCCGAGCCCGGTTGGGCGGAGCTCCGCTCCCAGGCCCGAGCCATGACGAACCAGGCCTACGCGCCGTACTCCCACGTGCGCGTCGGTGCCGCGGCACGGGTGGACGACGGGCGAATCGTGGCTGGCTGCAACGTAGAAAATGCATCGTACGGCCTCACCCTTTGTGCCGAATGTTCGGTGGCCTCGGCACTCGTCGCCTCCGGTGGCGGGCGGCTGATTGCCCTTGCGGTCGTGGGCGGAGATGGCCAATACCTCGCCCCCTGCGGTCGCTGCCGCCAGGTCCTGTACGAGTTCGGTGGCCCCGAGCTTTTGATCGATACGGGGGCGGGCGTGGTCACCCTGGATCACCTCCTGCCCGATGCCTTCGGCCCGGCCGACCTCCCGATCCGCGCCGACCCCGCCCCACCCCCCACCCCGGAACCGACATGACCGCCTCAGACCAGCTCTATCACATCGGTTTTGGCCCTTCAGATCTGCCCGATGGGACTGACCTGGTGCTACTCAGCGGAGACCCAGGACGGTCCGAGCTCATCGCCAAGGAACACCTCGGTGCTGGCACGGATTTGTCCCGCCACCGCGGGCTGGACTCCTTCCTGGCCCATCTCCCCAGCGGGCGGCCGGTCATCTGCGCCACGAGCGGGATGGGCGCCCCGTCGCTGAGCATCGTGGTCAACGAACTGGTGCAGGTCGGGGCCCGAACCATCATTCGCATCGGCACCAGCGGGTCCATCCAGGATCACGTGGAAGTCGGTTCGGTCGTGATCGGGTCCGGTGCACTCACCAACCAAGGGGCCGCCAACGACATCGCCCCTCCGGAGTACCCGGCGGCGGCAGATCCCTTTCTCGCCGTTGCCCTGGCCCAAGCGGCCGAGCGCCTTGGCATCGCGAACCATGTGGGCACCATGGCGTCCACCGACACGTTCTTCGAGGGCCAAGAACGGTCCAGTTCCTCGGCCAACCCCCACCTGATCCGCCGGGTCCGGGGCATGATCGACGAATACGCCGGGCTCGGCATTCTCAACTTCGAGATGGAGGCCGGAACCCTGTTCAAAATGGGCGGCGTCTATGGCTTCGCCGCCGGGTGTGTCGTCGGCATCATCGCCCAGCGCACCGAAGATGAACGCGTGGACCTCACCGAGAAGGACGCCGCCATTGACCGCGCCATTCAGGTGGCCATCGCCGCCGCCGACGGCTGGACGCGCTGACCATGTCATCGGGAATCGACCAAGACCATCGGACCACCGAGATCCGACCCCAAGATGATCTCTTTCGCCATGTGAACGGCAGCTGGCTAGACAGCGCCGAAATCCCCGATGACCGGGCCAGCGACGGCGCGTTCCATCACCTCCGAGATGAAGCCGAGCGCCACCTGCTAGCCCTCCTGGACCGGGTGGCGGAACAGGCCCAAGAACCGGGGACAGAGGTACAACAAGTCGGAGACCTCTACGCCAGCTTCATGGATGAAGCCAGGATTGAGGAACTAGACGCTCAGCCGATTGCCGCAGACCTTGCGGCTATCGAGGGGCTGTCCAGCCCGGCGGACCTGGCCCACCAACTCGGCTTGTTCGCTCGGGTCGGCGTGCCGGGGCCGTTTGGGATTGCCGTGTTCGCCGATGCCCGAGAATCGGACCGCTACGCCGTGTACCTCGCCCAAGGTGGGCTGGGTCTACCGGACGAGGCGTATTACCGGGAAGAGTCGTTCGCGGCCGTCCGCGATGCCTACGTGGGCCACGTGGGCCGGATGCTGGCCCTGTCTGGCGTCGACGCGGATGAAGCGTCGGCGCAGGCCAACCACGTGATGGCGCTGGAGACCCGCCTGGCCAGCCACCACTGGGACCAAGTGGCCGACCGAGACGCAGAAGCCACCTACAACCCCTTTGACCGACCGGCGCTGGAGGCCCTCGCCCCCGGCTTCGACTGGGCCGCCTGGCTCCTCGGTCTGGATGCACCAGCCCGCCCGCTGAACCGCGTCGTGGTCCGCGAGCCGAGCTACATCACCGGGTTCGCTAAGTCGCTGGCCGAGGTCCCGTTGGACCACTGGAAGGCCTGGCTTCGATGGCATCTCCTCCACAGCACCGCCGCCCTGCTGAGCAACCGATTCGTACAGGAGAACTTTGCTTTCTACGGCCGGACCCTCACCGGTGCGCCCGAGCTCCGCGCCCGCTGGAAACGTGGGGTCGGCGTGGTCGAGTCGGCCGTGGCCGAAGCGCTCGGCAAGCTCTACGTGGCCGAGCATTTCCCTCCAGAGGCCAAAGCCCAGATGCTCAGCCTGGTGGCGAACCTGATTGAGGCTTACCGCCAAAGCATCACTGGCTTGGCCTGGATGACCGACGAAACCCGCGTCAGGGCGCTGGAAAAACTGGAGCAATTCACCCCCAAGGTTGGCTACCCCGATAACTGGAGGGACTACGCGGAGCTGGAGATCAAGCCGGGAGATCTGGTCGGCAACCTTCGCCGCGCCGCCTCCTTTGAAACGGACCGGGACGTGGACCGAGTGGGGCAGGTGGTGGACCGCACCGAGTGGTTCATGAGCCCGCAAACCGTGAACGCCTATTACAACCCGCTCATGAACGAGATCGTCTTTCCCGCGGCCATCCTTCATCCGCCGTTCTTCGATCCGCAGGCCGATGCCGCGGTGAACTACGGCGCCATCGGCGCGGTCATCGGCCACGAAATCGGCCACGGATTCGACGACCAGGGCTCCCGCTACGACGGCCACGGCAACCTCAACGACTGGTGGACCGACCTCGACCGGGCCGCCTTCGAGGAACGGACCGGGGCGCTCATCCGCCAATACGACGCGCTGGAGCCACGCCAGACTCCCGGTCATCACGTGAACGGGGCGTTCACGGTGGGCGAGAACATCGGAGATCTCGGCGGTCTCGCCATTGCTCATGCTGCCTACCGGATTGCCATGGATGGCCAAGATGCCCTCGTGATAGACGGCCTCACCGGTGCGCAGCGATTCTTCTGGGCCTGGGCTCAGGCGTGGCGAACCAAATCACGCGATGCTGAGGTGGTCCGGCTCCTAGCGGTAGACCCGCACTCGCCGCCGGAGTTCCGTTGCAACGCCGTCGTGCGCAACATCGACGGATTCCACGACGCGTTTGGCGTCGCCGCCGGAGATGCCCTTTGGCTGGACCCCGAGCAGCGCGTCGATATCTGGTGACCTGGTTGCCAGGCGCCGCTAGGGCAGGCACACTCACCGGGTCCGCACACCGCGGCCCTCGGCTCACCAGCCGATGAGCTCGGAGCACCCTCCCATGGTCCTCTCTGCCAGCCAGGTCAAGGCCTGGGAACGCGACGGCTTCCTGGTCGTCCCCAATGCCATCAAGCCCGCCCACTGCGACCGACTGATGGCCAGAGCCCAGGGCATCGTCGAAGACTTCGACCCTTCAACGGTTTCGGTGTTCTCCACCCACGAACAGACCCGCGCCAGCGACGCCTACTTTCTGGCCTCAGGCGACGCCATCTCCTGCTTCTTCGAAGAGGACGCATTCGCCCCCGACGGCACCCTCCGCCAGGACAAGTCACTGTCGATCAACAAGATCGGCCATGCTCTCCACGACCTCGATCCCACCTTCGACGAGTTCAGCCGTCAACCGGTGATTGCGGAAGCGGCGGCATCGATCGGCATCGCGGACCCAAAACTCCTGCAATCGATGTACATCTTCAAGTCACCGCGCATCGGCGGCGAGGTGACCTGCCATCAAGACTCCACCTTCCTCTTCACGGACCCCATGACCGTGGTCGGGTTCTGGATTGCCCTCCAGGATGCAACCGTGGAAAACGGATGCCTCTGGGCTCAGCCCGGTGGGCACCGCACGCCCCTACGCAAGCGTTTTGTGCTGGACCCGGTCGGCGGCACCCGGTTTGAGATCCTGGACGACACTCCGTGGCCCGAGCCCGGCGCCACCGACCTGATACCCCTGGAAGTCCGAAAGGGAACCATGGTTCTGCTCCACGGTCTGCTCCCCCATTGGAGCGACGTGAACCGAAGCGAGCGCAGCCGCCACTCCTACACGGTGCATGTCATCGACGGCACCGCTGAGTATCCGCCGGAGAATTGGCTCCAACGCAAAGCAGATCTCCCGTTTCGCGGATTCGCTCGGCTCGCTACCCTCGGCTCATGACAGAGCGATTCACGAAAGCTGCTTTTCGGCGGGCGCCAAAAGTCCTGTTGCACGATCATTTGGACGGTGGCCTTCGGCCCAACACCGTCATTGAGCTGGCCGCCGAGGCGGGCCACACACTCCCAACCACCGACCCCGCCGAGCTTCAGACGTGGTTCACCGAGGGAGCCAACCGCAGGAACTTAGACCTCTACCTCCAGACCTTCGAACACACTGTTGCCTGCATGCAGAGCCCGGAGGCCATTGAGCGAGTGGCTTTCGAATGCGTCGAAGATCTCGCCGCAGATGGTGTGGTCTACGCCGAGGTCCGCATGGCCCCCGAGCTGTGCATCGAGAAGGGCCTCACACCGGACCAAGCGGTAGAAGCCATGCTGGCCGGGTTCGATCGCGGTGCCGCAGGCAAGCCCATAGAGGTCGGCCTGATCGTCACCGCCATGCGCCATGCCGCCCGTTCTCAAGAAATTGCCGAGGTCGCCCTCCGTCACTTGGACGAGGGCGTGGTCGGTTTCGACATTGCCGGCAGCGAGTCAGGCAACCCGCCGAGCCGCCACCTGGACGCCTTCCGGACTATTGCGGAGGGCAACTCTCACATCACCATCCACGCGGGCGAAGCCTTCGGTCTTCCGTCCATCTGGGAAGCCCTGCAGATCTGCGGAGCGGAACGGCTGGGCCACGGGGTCCGCATCATCGACGACATCACCGTCGATCCCGACGGCCAGATCCAGCTCGGTCGGCTCGCCTCATTCGTCCGGGATCGCCGGGTCCCACTCGAGATGTGCCCGACTTCGAACGTGAATACTGGTGTGTGCGACACCATCGCCGAACACCCCATCGGCCTCCTACGGCGCCTCCGCTTCCGGGTCACGATCAACACAGATAACCGGCTAATGAGCGACATCTCGATGAGCCGCGAGTTCGCCAACCTCCACGAAGCCTTCGGCTGGGGTTGGGACGATTTCGAGTGGCTCACCATCAACGCCATGAAGAGCAGCTTCTGGCCGTTCGACAAACGCCTGCGGATCATCAACGAAACCATCAAGCCCGGCTACGCCGCCCTCAAGGCCTCGGCGCTTGGGTCCACCGCGCCAGGTGCCCGTTGAACGCCAACCGAACCGCCAACCGCCTGAACCGCGTCACCGTGTTCTGCGGGTCCAACCCCGGCACGGACCCCGCCTTCGCTGACGCCGCCCGGGCTCTCGGGGCCGAGCTGGTCGCCCAAGACATCGGTCTGATTTACGGCGGCGGCAAGGTCGGCCTGATGGGCATCCTGGCCGACGCCGTGCTGGACGCCGGGGGCACGGTCACGGGAATCATTCCGCAGGACCTGTGGGACAAAGAAGTGGGCCACCGCGGGCTTAGCGAACTGCTGGTGGTGAGCTCCATGCACGAGCGCAAACTGGCCATGGCCGACCGGGCCGACGGCTTCATTGCGTTGCCCGGTGGAGTCGGCACCTTCGAGGAGTTGTTCGAAGTACTCACCTGGACCCAACTCGGCATCCACGACAAACCGGTCGGCGTCCTGGACGTAGCTGGCTTCTACACACCGCTCCTAGCGTTTTTGGACAGCGCGGTGGCCGCAGGTTTCCTCCGTGACGGCCACCGAGACATCCTCCAGGTGGGCAGTGACCCCCAGGAAATCCTTGATCGCTTAGCAACCTGGCAACCCGTGACCGTAGAGAAGTGGCTCACCAAAGCCCAGCGTTAGCCGGGTTAGAGCGGAAGGAGGCGTTCCAGGAAGGGGGCGGTGGAGCCGTCGAGCGGAATGGCGTCCAGGCCGAGCTTGCGGTGGTCCCAGGAACGGATCCGATCAATCTCGATCCTTATGGCCACGCGCTTATGGAGCATGAACTCCACGAGCGGCTTGACCTCCTCGGTGTACTCGCCGGAGTACCGCTCCCAGACGGACACGCCCACCTTCCAGAGGTCATCCGGATCTTCCACGATGACGCCGCGTCCCTCTATGGAGACGCCGCGAAGTTTGTCGTAGGTGAAGCCGTCTTCAATGGAGACGGTGACCCGCTCATCACGGCGAATGTTGACCGCCTTCTGGGACCGGCCTTTGGTCTCGATCCAGATGACGCCGTCGATCACGGCATACCACATCGCCACCAAATGGGGGACGCCCGTCTTCCCGATGGTGGCCAGTGTCGCGGTGCGACTCCGCTCGATAAACGAGGTGATCTCCTCGTCGCTCATCTCGATCTTTGAACGCTCGTTGGTTCCCATGGGCTGCGATCCCTTCCGGTGACGGTTGTCGTCCTCTGGCGGCTAAACCTAATCGCTGACGGTCCGTCAGATTTCCGCTACGGTGACCCCCGTCACTCAACCAAACAGGGGGCCTGAGATGACGAATCTCCAAACCAAAAGCAGTGCAACTCATCGACCGGTTCGGCGCCGGGGCGCGGCCATCGCCGTGCTCGCCGCGCTCGCACTGACCGCTGGCGCCTGCAGCCGATCATCAAGCCAGGTGGAGTCGGGCACCTCCGGCGACGGTGGCGGCTCCACTACCGCTGTCACCGGCGCAGCCGGTGCTGGAGACTTCGGCAACCTCAAGGACGTCTGTGGGCCGGGCGACGCCAAAGGCGCAACTGCCCAAGGCGTGACCGACACGGAGATCCGGCTGGGCACCATCTCGGACCCCGGCTTCACCGGGCGCCCAGGGCTCAACCAAGAACTCTTCGATGCAACCAAGGTCTTCACCGAATGGTGCAACGCGGCCGGTGGAATCAACGGACGCACCGTCAAGGTCGACGAGCTCGACGCCAAGTTGTTCGAGTACAAGCAGCGCATCACCGAGGCCTGCCAGAACGATTTTGCCCTGGTCGGTGGCGGCGGTGTGTTCGATGAGACCGGTCAAGACGAACGCCTCAAATGCCTCCTTCCGGACATCCCGGGGTACCAGGTATCGCCCAAGGCCCGCGGCGCCGAGTTGGCCACCGCACCCCTCCCCACCGCCCTCGACCAGACGCCGATTGCGGTCTTCCAATACCTTGAAAAGAAGTTCCCCAAATCCACCCAGAAGGTCGGTTTCATCACCGGCAACATTGCTGCCACCATCGTGGTCGACAAACAGAACCAGGAAGGCGTGAAGTCGCTCGGCTGGAAGATCCCCTATCAGTCGCAGTACAACTCGGCCGGCGAGTCGAGCTGGACACCCTTCGCGCAAGCACTGCAAAGCAAGGGCATCAAGGGCCTCGTGTACACCGGTGAGCCGGAAAACATGGCCAAGCTCCTCCAAGCCATCGCCGACATCAACTACAAGCTGGACTGGGCAGTAGTCGGCGCCAACCACCTCGATGCGAACTTCATCAAGGTTGGCGGCCAAGCCATCCAGAACGTGTTCCTTTACTCCGCCGTGGTCCCGTTCTTCCAGACCAAGGAAAACCCGGCCACCCAGCAGTACCAGGACCTCTTCGCCAAGTATCTGCCCAAGGGCAAGAGCCAGGCCCTCCTCGGGGTAAACTCGTTCTCCGCTTGGTTGCTCTTCGCCAAAGCGGCCAAGGAGTGCGGATCAGATCTGACCCGCAAGTGCCTCTACGAGAAGTTGTCGACCACCTCCTCATGGAATGGCGGCGGACTCCACGCAGAGACCGATCCGAGCTCCGGCCAGGGCTCCAAGTGCGGCATCGTGGTCGAAGCAACGCCAGACGGGTTCAAGGTCCCATCGGACTTCAAGCTGACCGACGGCCTATTCCGCTGCGCCGACGACAGCGTCCTCACCCTCAAGGGCGACTATGGCAAGGGTGCAACCCTTGCTTCTGTCGGCAAGAGCCTCAGCGACCTCAAGTAGGCCACCCGGCCCAACTCGAGGGACACCGTGGAAAAGTTCCTGATCTTCACCATTGTCGGGCTGAGCCTGGCGGCTATTTATGCCGTGATTTCCAGCGGCCTAGTCCTCACGTATACGACCACGGGCATCTTCAACTTCGCCCACGGGGCGATCGGGATGCTCGCCGCGTTTGCCTACTGGCAACTGCGGTTCGATTGGGGATGGCCGGCACCCATTGCCCTCGTGGTGGTGCTCTTCGTGTTGGCACCGGCCTTTGGCCTGCTGCTCGAACGGGTGATCATGCGAGGTCTGGTGGGTACCAGTGAGGCGACGAAGTTAGTTGTCTCGATCAGCTTGCTCGTGGCCATGATCGGCCTGGCCACCCTGATTTGGCCGTCCGGCACCAGCCGGCCCATGTCCACGTTCTTCCAGGGCCGCAGGGTCGACCTTGGCATCACCACGATTACGTACCACCAGGCCATCACCATTACGACGGCGATCCTGGTGGCCGTGGGGTTGCGATTCCTGCTGTATCGGACCCGCATTGGTATCTCGATGCGCGCCAACGTGGACGACCGCAATCTGGCCCTGCTCAATGGCGCCCGGCCGGACCGCGTCGGTCTCTACAGCTGGGCCATTGGTGCCTCGCTGGCCGCCATTGGCGGGATCCTCATCGCCCCGGCCCTGTCGCTGGACCCCGGTTCACTGTCCCTGCTCATCGTGAACGCCTATGCCGCCGCCATCTTTGGGCGTCTGCGTTCGCTGCCCATGACCTTTGTCGGCGCCATCGTGCTCGGCCTCACCGAGGGCTACCTAGCGGCTTACCTGCCCGGCGAGAACCAGTACCTCGCTGGGTTGCGGCCTGCCGCCGCGGTGATCGTCTTGTTCATCGTGTTGCTCTTCGTACCCAACCCGCGGCTACGCACCCGGAGCCAGCTTCGAGAGTTCTTCCCCCCGCCATCGCCCACCGGCATGGTGATGATGGCTGTTGGTGTCGTTACCTTCGCCATGGTCCTGGTAACCACCATGGACACAACCAACGTGATCACCTACGGCCAGATGTTCCCGCTGGCCATCGTCGCCCTCTCACTCGTACCCCTGGTGGGCTACGCCGGACAGATCTCGTTGGCCCAACTCAGCTTTGGCGGTATCGGTGCCATTGTGGTCGCCCATCACGGGATAGGTGGGACCCCCTTCGGGCTGTTGTTCGCCGTAGTCGTCGCCGCCATCGTGGGCGGCATGGTGGCCTTGCCGCTCCGCCGCCTCTCTGGCATCTACCTCGCACTGGCCACCGCTGCTTTTGCGGTGGCCCTCGATCGCTGGATCTTCATCCTCCCGGACTTCGACCTTGGATCCCTTCACATCAGTTTGTTCCAACTCGGCTCCACCGACATCGATCCGCTCAAGCTCTTCGGCTACACGTTTGAGAGTGCCGGCTCACGGGTAATGCTCTCCGCCGTGGGCTTCGCCCTGTCCGCGTTGTTGGTTGCGGCAGTGCGATGGAGCGCCTTCGGTCGCCAGCTGGTGGCCATGCGGGACAGCGAAGCCGCCTGCGCCACCCTTGGCCTAAACCTGGTGTGGCCGCGGGTGTTCGTGTTCATGCTGTCGGCGGGCATTGCTGGGCTGGGTGGCGCACTCTACGGGATGCAACTGGGCACGGTCGGGCCCGATCGCTTCAGCCTGATCAGCGGGTTGCCCATCTTCATGTTGGTGGTGGTGGGTGGTGCGGGCCTGGTGGGTGGCGCGCTGTTCGCTGGAATTGGTCTGTACGGCGTGATCCCCCTCACCTCGGCGCTTGGCCCGATTGTGGCCAAGATCAATGCCGTCTCCCCGGGGCTCATGGGCATTGGCCTGGGCCGTAACCCCAGCGGTGCGTTGCCGCTCATCCAAGATGGCATGAAGCCGCTACGGCGCGATCCTCTCGTGCTCGCGGCCATGACCGTGGCCATGGTCCTCATCTACCTGGCGCGACTGGCCGACGTGTTCGCGAACTGGCCGTTCGTGCTGGCCGTCGTGGCCGTGTTCCTGGTGGCCAATGTGGTGGCCGGCCGGCGAGCACGGGTGGCCGACGACAGCAGCGCTGAGGTCGCCCTATCGACCGATGATCTCGACTGGGTCGGGATCACCACACCGTGGACACAGACCCATCTGGCCCGACTTGGCGACGTGTTTGCCGACGATGGCCTCCCGCCGCTTACGGGACTCACCGCCACAACCGTCCAGGCTCTGGGGGTGTCCGATGGCCGCGCTTGATGTTCGGGAAGTGACGGTGAAGTTCGGTGGCAACACCGTCCTCAATAACGCGTCCCTCGCCGCGGAAGCAGGAGCCATCACGGGCCTCATCGGACCCAATGGCGCTGGCAAAACCACCATGTTCAATGTGATCACCGGCCTCGTCACCCCAACCGGAGGTCGAGTCGAGATCTCGGGCGCGGATGCAACCGGGATGCGATTGCATCGGCGGGCCCGCATTGGTCTGGCTCGCACGTTCCAGCAGCTTGAGTTGTTCACCATGTTGTCCGTCCGTGAAAACATTCGGGTCGGCGCGGACATCCACCGGCAATGGTCCCGGGACAAGGGCAGTGCGTCGGATCTCACCGAAGCCATCATCGACCGGGTGGGCCTGCGGGCCGTGGCCGACGATCGGGTCACCACGCTCCCCACCGGGCAAGGCCGCCTCGTTGAGCTGGGCCGTGCCCTGGCTTGCAGCCCAAAGGTTCTGCTGCTCGACGAGCCCGCTTCCGGTCAGGACGACGCGGAGACTGCCCGCTTCGGCGCACTGCTCCGTGAGTTGGCCAATGAGGGCACCGCGGTCGTACTGGTTGAACATGACATGTCCTTGGTCATGAAGGTGTGTGACCACGTCCACGTCCTGGACCTAGGGATCATGATCGCCGCCGGTGACCCCGCCTCAGTGCAGTCCAACCCGGTCGTGTTGGACGCCTACCTCGGCACCAGCCGGGCGGCGGCCTCATGACAACCCGGGAGCCCACCACCGTCGCCGTAGATGAAATCGAGCCGCTCCTCGAACTCCGCGGGGTTCACGCTGGTTACGACGGCATCGATGTCGTCCACGGCGTAGACCTCGTGGTCAATCCCGGTCGGGTGGTTGCCGTGCTGGGCCCCAACGGTGCCGGGAAGACCACCATGTTGAAGGTGCTCTCGGGGCTTCACCCCGCCTCGTCGGGCGACATCTTCGTGGCCGGCCGGCGAGTGAACGGTGCCCGAGCCGATGACCTGGCTCGCCGTGGCCTCTGCCTCATCCCCGAGGGACGCGGCATCTTCCCCAACCTCACCGTTCGAGAGAACCTCTGGATGATGACGCACCGGGGCCACTCCAAGGCGGTGGTAGAAGAACAGGCCGCCTCCCGGTTCCCCCAGCTCACCAAGTTCATGGACCAAACGGCGGGGACGTTGTCTGGTGGCCAACAACAGATGCTGGCCATGGCCCGTGGCCTCGCCACCGATCCTGCCCTGCTCATCCTGGACGAACTTTCCATGGGCCTGGCACCAATCATCGTCGACCAGCTCTACGAAACGGTCGGCCAAGTGGCCGCAGAAGGCACGTCGATCCTGTTGGTGGAACAATTTGCCCGGATCGTGATGGATGTCGCAGATGAAG
>JANXNS010000112.1 GCA_025353965.1 Aquihabitans sp. | reverse complement strand
GGAACGAACGACGCCATCTCGCTGTCGTGGTTTCTCATCGGCGCGCTGATTGGCAAGAAGCGACCGGCGTTGGCCGGAGTGGCGCTGGCGCTGGCGTTGTCGTTCAAGATCGTGCTGGCGATTCCCCTGCTGGCCCTGTCTGCGTTGGTGTTGCGGACCGAAGGCTGGGCTGGGTGGAGGCGACGGTGGACGGGGGCAGCGGTACTGGCGGTCACGGTCTTGCCGTACCTTGCGGCTGCCCCCAAAGCGTTCGTGGATGAGGCGCTGTTGTTCAATCTCAACCGCGGTTCGTTCCGTTTCCCGGTGCTGGGTATTGGCCTGCCGGCGCTGGCTCCGGGCGTTTTCCACGGGCCGCTCCTCGCGGTGGTGGTCCTCATCGGCGCGGTGGGTGCCCTGGTGGTGCCCGTGGTCGTGGTTTGGCGGCGGCCGACTTTGCCGGTGGCATTGGTGGCGGGCGGGCTCGGGATGCTCGGGATGTTCATCCCTGCCAGCAACTTCCGCCCGCCGTACTTGGTGCTGGTGGCGACCCTGGTGGCAGGCGGCTGGCTGGGCTCGACCAGCATTGGTGCTTTTGTCCACGATCGCCCGGTGGATCCGGCAACCTAGGGGCTGTGGTTCAACGCCCTCCCGCTGGTTCGATCCCTGATGAGCCCGGCTCGTATCAGTTCAAGGACGCCCATGGCCGGGTGATTTATGTCGGCAAGGCCAAGTCTCTGCGGTCCCGGTTGTCCAACTATTTCCAGACGAATTTGCCGGCCCGGACGGCGCAGATGGTGGCGACGGCGGAGACGGTGGAGTGGATCCAAGTCCGCAATGAGGTGGAGGCGCTCATGCTCGAGTACAGCCTCATCAAGGCGCACCGCCCCCGGTTCAATATCCGGTTGGTGGACGACAAGAGCTATCCGTATCTGGCGGTAACGGTGTCCGACGAGTGGCCACGGCCCATGGTCATGCGGGGCGCTCGAAAGAAGGGCGTGCGGTACTTCGGTCCGTTCGGGAGTGCCTATGCCATTCGCGAGACGTTGGATCTCTTGATCCGAACGTTCCCGCTGCGTACGTGTTCGGACAACAAGTTCAATCATCACGAGAAGCTGGGCCGGCCGTGCCTGCTGTTTCACATCGAGAAGTGCTCGGGGCCTTGTGTTGGCGAGGTGACCCGAGAGCACTATCAGGGGTTCATCGACGAGCTGTTGCAGTTCCTGGAGGGCGACACCGACGAGGTGGTGGCGAAGCTCGACTCAGGTATGCGTGAGGCGGCGGGGGAGCTGGAGTTTGAGCGGGCGGCCCGGTTGCGTGACCGGTTGGCGTCGGTCACCAAGGCCATTGAACGCCAGCAGATGGTGGCTGAGCGCGATGAGGACATCGATGTGTTTGGCGTGTCCGACGACGAGTTGGAGGCCGCCGTGCAGGTCTTCCATGTGCGCAAGGGGCGGGTGGTTGGCCGGAAGGGGTTCGTACTGGACAAGGTCGAAGATCTCACCAAGTTCGAGCTGACGGGGCGGATCCTGGAGGGGTTCTACGCGGACCCGCCGCCCATCGGGATGCCCAAGCAGGTCTTGGTTCCGTGGGATCCGGAAGATCTCGGGTTGTATCAGCAGTGGCTGACAGACTTACGCGGATCGGCGGTCACGATTCGGGTTCCGCAGCGCGGCGACAAGCGCACGCTGCAGGAGACGGTGACTCGTAATGCCACCGAGGAACTGGTGCGGCATCGGTTGAAGCGGGCCAGTGATCACAACAGCCGGGCCAAGGCGCTCAATGAGCTGCAGGAGTATTTGGGGCTGCCCGAGCCGCCGCTGCGGATCGAGTGTTACGACATGAGCCACATTCAGGGCAGCGACTATGTGGGTTCCATGGTCGTGATGGAGGACGGGCTTCCGAAGAAGTCGGAGTACCGGCGCTTCAAGATCAAGAGCGGCCAGGGCAACGACGATTTCCGGGCGATGGAAGAGGTGCTCACGCGCCGCCTCACCGCCTACCAGCACGATAAGGACCTGCCGGTGAGCGAGCGAGGCAAGTTTTCGTACCCGCCCCAGCTACTGCTCGTTGATGGTGGGAAGGGGCAGCTAAGCGTTGCGGTGCGCGTGTTGCGGGAGCTTGGGCTTGATCAGGAGATTCCGGTGGCTTCGCTGGCCAAGCGGTTCGAGGAAGTGTTCGTACCGGGCTTGTCCGATCCGATCACCATTCCTCGCCAGTCGGAGGGGCTGTACATGCTGCAGCGGCTTCGCGATGAGTCGCACCGCTTTGCCATCTCGTTTCACCGTGAGCTTCGGGGGAAGCGGATGACGACGTCTGCCTTGGACGGGATTGCTGGCCTTGGAGAGACGCGAAAGAAGCGACTGGCCAAGGAGTTGGGCGGCGTCAATGCCGTGAAGCAGGCGAGCCTTGAACAGCTCAGCTCGCTCACCTGGCTGCCGGACACCGTCGCCGTTGCGGTCTACGAGAAGTTGCACGAGCAGCGCTGAGTGTCAGTGGGGCTGCAGCCCAGGGTGGCATCGTCGCGGTGGTCCACGGCGGCGATTGAGCCAGGACGTCAGCCTGGACGGGGCAGGCCGGGTGGTGGGCGCCGGGGAGCCAGCCGGTGGACATCAGGAACTCGCCGGTGATCTCGCCGCCGGTGAAGCGGAACGTCTTCTTGAACAGCGCCACCCACTGGTCCTTGGAAAGTGGGTGCTGTTCGAGGAGCCACTCGTGAAAGCTGCCGTGGCTAGCCCGCAAACCTTGGATCGTGATTGCGTTGGCGATGGCCGCGTCCACCTTGAGCCGGTTGCGGATGATGCCCGCGTCGGCCAGTAACCGAGACCGCTCCGAGGTGCCATAGGCCGCGACCAGGTCCACGTCGAACCCGTCGTAGGCGGCGACGAACCCATCCCGTTTTTTGAGGATCGTGAGCCAGGAAAGTCCGGCTTGGTTGATCTCGAGGACGAGCCGCTCGAACAGAGCGCCCTCGTCGGCAGTGGGGAAGCCGTACTCGGTGTCGTGATACGGCCCGTGAAAGGAGTGGCCCGGTGCGGCGGCACAGTAGGAGCCGGGAGGCACGACGTCGACGCTCACCGTCGCTACGGTACGCCGCCCCTATCGTGGCTGACCATGGCTGACGACATCGATCTCTGGGAGGCCCACTCGGCCTGGTGGCAGGACGGGTTCACCGACGGGGCCGATCCCGAGTACGTCGAGCAGATCATGCCGATCGCCGCCAACCTGCTCGAGGGCTACGAACGTGTGCTCGATGTTGGCACCGGTGAGGGACAGGTCGCCCGGTTGGCCGTGGGCCAAGGCTCAAAGCTGGTGGTGGGCATTGATCCAACCGCCAACCAGGTTGCGGTCGCTGCTCAGCGCGGCGGCGGAGCCCACTACGCCCGTTCCGGAGCAGACGCACTCCCGTTTGCCGACGAAGCCTTCGACGCCGTGGTGGCCTGCCTCGTGTTTGAACACATCGAAGCGGTCGACGATGCCATTGATGAAGTCGCTCGCGTCTTGCGCCCGGGTGGTCGCTTCGCCTTCTTCTTGAATCACCCGCTGCTGCAGACACCAGGCAGCGGTTGGATCGACGACCAGACGCTGGACCCGCCGGAGCAGTATTGGCGTATTGGCCCCTACCTGGTGGAGGACAACTCCATCGAGGAGGTGGAGAAAGACGTGTTCATCCCGTTTATCCACCGGCCGATGAGTCGTTATGTGAATGCCATGGCCGACGCTGGCCTTACCCTCCGCCGCATGCTCGAACCGGCTCCGCCTCCAGGGTTCCTGGAGCGGGCCGCGGAGTATCGCGAGGCCGCGTCGATTCCTCGGCTCCTGGTGCTGGTGGCTGAGCGCGAGATCCGGTGACGACCGACCACGCCGACCCAGACCCGGTCGTGCCCGATACGCCCATGTGGCTGTCGCATCATTGGCCCGATGGCTACGACCGGTGTGCGGTGGTTGGCGGGATGCACATCTGTCGCCGCTGCCTGGTGTTGTATCCGCTGGCGCTGATCACCGGGATTGCCATCGGGGTCGGGTCCTGGTGGCCACACCACGTGGATGCCTGGGTGCTGTGGCTGTTCCCGCTGCCGGGCGTGATTGAGTTCGTGCTCGACAACGTGGGTCGGATTCAGTATTCGCCGGTCCGGCAGATGATGTTGTCAGCGGCTGGCGCGGTGGCGGCCGGGTTGGGGTACGTGCGCTACCTGGATGAGACGCTGGATCCGCTGGTGTGGAGCGTGGTGGGGGCCTACACCGCCATCTGTGTTGCGGGGGTTGTGGCCGGCTCGTTCCGTGGGCGAGGGAGCGAAGGCGGAACATGACGCAACTGCGAGCGTGGCTGAGGCCGTTCCTGCCGGCGCCGGACAACCCTGCGGTGACCGACGGCGAACTGCTCGTTTACATCCTGTGCGTGTTGGTGACGACGGTGGGTCTGGCCGGCGATATCTCGCGGCATCTGCTGCACCCGGAGTCGCTCAGCAACGACTTTGTCTCCGGCTGGCACCTGGTGCTGTACGGCGGCGTTGCTTCGGTCGGCGCGTTCATCGGTGTGGGGGCGATCCGGCGCGGCGTCGGCTATGTCGGGTCGGTGTCGACCGGGGTCATCGGGTTTTTGATCTTGTCGGTTGGCGGCCTGGCCGATGCGACATGGCACGCAGTGTTTGGCACCGAAGCCGCAGTGGAGGCGCTGGTGAGTCCACCGCATCTGGTGGTGTTCGCCGGCCTGTGCTTCTTGCTCACCGCGCCGGTGGTGATCGTCTGGAGACGGCCGATCCGACGCCTGGGCCTGGTCACCTCGATAGCGGTGTTGGTGCCGGTGGTATCCACCGTGTTGGTGGCCAGCTTGTTCACCGGGTTCTTGTCGCCGTTGTCGGGCGGCTTGTCGTTGCAGGCGGGCTACATCGAGCCGTTGATCGGGGAGTCGATCGAGGACTACGACACGGTCCGGGGCTTGGGTATCGCGATCTGGACGAGTGCCATGGTGGTCGCCGCGTTTTCGGTGGTGCTGGTCCGCTTCCGCTTGCTGCCTGGCCTGTTGTTGGTGGGGTTTGTGTTGCTGGGGGTACCGCCGCTGTTCGTGTCGGATCCCGCATCGATTTATCCGCTGACCATTGGTTTTGCGGTGGCGGGTTTGGCCGCAGAGCTTGGCGTGGCTTTGTTGGGGCGGCCGATGCTGGGCCGAGCGGGCGCATCAGTGGTTGGCGCGGCGATTGGCGCCGCGTTGTGGGCGGGCACCTTTGTCTCGCTGGGCTTGGCCCACCGGCTGGCGTGGGGCGAGGCATTGTGGGCCGGGACGATCACGCTGGCGGGTTTGGTGGGCGCGGCAGTGGCGGCGCTGGTGTCGCTGGCGCCCGGGGCATCATTCGAGGCCGCGATCGACGCGCCGGTCCTCATCGATGACTGACCGCTCGTAGACTTTGTGACGTGGTCGACTTCGCAGTAATTACGGGGCTGTCAGGTGCGGGCCGGTCCACGGCAGCGGATGTCTTGGAGGACCAAGGCTGGTTCGTGATCGACAACATGCCGGTTGCTCTCATGCCCAAGGTGGCGGAGCTGGCCATGAAGCCGGGGTCCGACGTGTCGAAAGTGGCCTTCGTGGTTGGCTCCAACTCGGATAGCGATGAGTTGGCGGTCATGCTTCAAGACCTCCGTAGCTCGGGGGCTCGGGCCCGACTGTTGTTCCTGGATGCTCGTAGCGATGTGCTGATCCGCCGCTATGAGAGCACTCGTCGTCGTCACCCCGCTAGTGCCGGAGCGCTGCTGGGGGTGGCTATTGAGCAAGAGCGTTTGGCGCTGGACCGCATGCGGGCGCTGGCCGATGTGGTGGTGGACACCAGCGAGCTCAATGTGCATCAGCTGCGGGAGCGGGTAGAGGGGCTGTTTGCCGATTCGGAGGATTCTCCGGGCATGCAGGTCACGGTGCTTTCGTTTGGGTTCAAGCATGGGCTGCCCGCCGATGTGGACATGGTGCTGGATTGTCGGTTCCTGCCCAATCCGCATTGGGTGGACGAGTTGCGCCCGCAGACCGGCCAGGACGACGCAGTGCGGGGCTTCGTGTTGGGTTCGGATCTGGCGGTGGGGTTTCTCGAGCGCCTCGACGGGTTGCTCGATGTGTTGTTGCCCGCGTTCCAAGCGGAAGGCAAGGCGTATCTCACCTTGGCGTTCGGCTGTACGGGCGGTCGGCATCGGTCGGTGGCCATTGCCGAGGAGGTGGCGCGACGTCTGCACGAGCGGGGGTTGTTGCCGGGTGTGTCGCATCGGGATGTGGGCAAAGGCGGCTGAGCAGCCGTCTGTTCGTGCCGGTTTGCGGCGTCCACTAGGTTCCGGAGCGAGCAGGGGACGCCCGTCATATGAGGCGGGACCTGCGCGTATCACCACTCTGAGAGGGCTCCAGCACCCATGACCATTCGTGTCGGGATCAATGGCTTCGGCCGCATTGGCCGCAACTTCTTCCGTGCCGTGAAGGATCAGGGGGCCGACATCGACTTTGTCGCCGCCAATGACCTCGGCTCCGTGGCCACCATGGCCCACCTGCTCCAGAACGACTCCGTGATGGGTCGGTTCAAGGGCCAGGTCAAGCTCCATGACGATGGCATCGAGGTAGACGGCGATCTCATCAAGATTCTGGCGGAGCGAGATCCCGCCAACCTGCCGTGGGCAGACCTCGGTGTAGACGTGGTCATTGAGTCCACTGGCTTCTTCACCACCCGTGATTCGGCCGCCGCTCACCTCACCGCTGGCGCCCCCCGGGTGATCGTGTCGGCTCCGGCCACCAACGCAGATGCCACGTTCGTGGTTGGCGTCAATGACGACACCTTCGATCCTGAGAAGCACTTCGTGGTCTCCAACGCGTCGTGTACCACCAACTGCTTCGTGCCCATGATCAAGGTTCTCGATGACGCCTTTGGCGTGGAGAAGGGCCTCATGACCACGGTCCACGCCTACACCGGCGACCAAGCCTTGGTCGACGGACCGCACGCCGATCTTCGTCGGGCCCGGGCCGCGGCAATCAACATCATTCCCACCTCAACCGGTGCCGCTCGGGCCACCGGCCTGGTGTTGGAGTCCATGAAGGGCAAGCTCGACGGCACGTCGTTGCGGGTCCCGGTTCCCACGGGCTCTATCACGGACTTCGTTGGCAACCTCAAGACCGAGGCCTCGGTCGAGGAGATCAACGCGGCGTTCAAGGCTGCGGCGGAGGGCCCGCTCAAGGGCATCCTCGTCTACTCAGAAGACCCGCTGGTTTCGTCCGATATCGTCGGCACCCCGGCTTCTTGCACCTTCGACTCGGGCCTCACCATGGCCATTGGCAACATGGTCAAGGTGCTCGGCTGGTACGACAACGAGTGGGGCTACTCCAACCGGCTGGTGGATCTGGCCAAGATCGTCGGCGCAGCCAACAAGTAGCGGGGCGTTGCACCGATGATCAATGGTGTCCCGCAACTCGAAGATCTTGGCGATGTGGCCGGTAAGCGGGTGTTGGTTCGTTGCGATTTCAACGTGCCCATTCGCAATGGTGTGATTGCCGACGATCTCCGTATTCGGGCGGCCTTGCCCACGTTGCTGTGGCTACAGGAGCACGGGGCAACGGTCACGGCGTGCAGCCATTTGGGTCGCCCGAAGGGGGCTCCCGATCCCGCCTATTCGATGGATCCGGTGCGGGCTCGGTTGGCCGATCTGGCACCGGGGGTCACCTTGTTGGAGAACCTTCGGTTCTCGGCTGGTGAGACGGCCAACGGGGCCGCGTTTGTGGCGGAGTTGGTGGCCGGGCAAGACGCGTATGTGAACGACGCCTTTGGCGCATCGCATCGTTCCCACGCCTCCATCGTGGGCCCACCGCTCACCCTCCCGTCGGCCGCTGGCCGGTTGTTGGAGAAAGAGGTCGAGGTGCTGCTTGGAGTCCGCAACGAGCCGCGTCGGCCCTTCATTTCCATCCTCGGGGGGTCCAAAGTTTCGGACAAGCTGGGCGTGATCAACGCCTTGGTTGAGGTGGTAGACGCCTTGGTCATTGGCGGCGGGATGTGTTTCACCTTCCTGGCGGCCATGGGCCATCAGGTGGGTGCGTCGTTGTTGGAGGAGGACCAGATCGACACGTGCCGGCAGTTGCTGGACAGTGGGGCAACCATCCATGTGCCGTCGGACATCACCGGTTTGGGCCCGGGCGGCAAGATCGGTGACCCGTCAGCAGGGGGCGAGGTACGGCAGTTCGGGCGCAACGTGCCCGACGGGTGGATGGGTCTCGACATCGGTCCCGGTACAGCTGCGGAGTTCTCCGATGTCATCGCCGAAGCCCGGCAGGTTCTGTGGAACGGGCCGATGGGCGTGTTCGAAGATCCCCGGTTCGAGGCTGGCACGCGCACGGTGGCAGAGGCGGTGGCCGAGTGCCGTGGCTTCACGGTGGTCGGTGGGGGAGATAGTGCGGCTGCGGTTGCCCAGTTCGGCCTGGCCGATCGGATCGACCACATCTCTACCGGTGGTGGCGCGTCGCTCGAACTCATCGAGCGAGGCGATCTCCCCGGCCTGGCGGCGCTTCGTGGCGCCGTCAACGCGATCTAACGAACGGAAGTCACCATGGCCAAGGTCACCCGCATCCCGCTCATTTCAGGTAACTGGAAGATGCACCACAACCACTTCGAGGCCATTTCCATGGTCCAGAAGTTGGCCTATTTGCTCCCCAGGGAGGGCGTCGATGGGGTAGATGTATCTCTCCACCCGCCGTTCACCGATATCCGTTCGGTGCAGACGGTGCTGGAAGCCGATGACATCCCGGTTGCCCTCGGTGCGCAGCATTGCCATTGGGAAGACAAGGGTGCACTGACCGGGGAAATTTCTCCCACGTTCTTGGCCAAGCTCAACGTGGCCTACGTGATTGTTGGTCATTCGGAGCGCCGGGAAATCTTTGGCGAGACTGATGAGATGGTGAACAAGAAGGCCAAGGCCATTTTGGCGTTGGCGATGACCCCCATTGTTTGTGTGGGGGAGACCTTGGCCGAGCGTGAGGCGGGTGAGACCGAGGACAAGGTGGGCGGTCAGGTTCGGGCTGGTTTGGCCGGAATCAAACCAGAGCAGGTGGCTGGGTTGGTGGTGGCGTATGAGCCAATTTGGGCCATTGGTACCGGTAAGACGGCGACCGCAGAAGACGCCCAGGCGGTGTGCGCCTATGTGCGTAGCGTGGTGGCCGAGGTGGCCGGGACCCCTGCCGCAGACGCGGTTCGTATCCAATACGGCGGCTCGGTCAAAGCGGCCAATGCTGCTGAGTTGATGGCTCAGCCCGACATCGACGGTGCCCTTGTCGGCGGGGCTTCGTTGGTGGCCGAGGACTTCGCTGGGATCATCCAGTTCGGTTCGCACCGGGCGTAAACGGTTCCTGTTCCGCCGCGCCGCGTGCTCTAAGCACGCATTGTGTATAGGTGGAAGGCTATTTAGGCCATGGATCGTATAGCAGAACCGGGAAGCAGTACGCGTGTTGTGGTGATGCCACGTCGTGGACGTCTGCAATCTGCGCTACGTTTTCCGACGGCGCTATTCGGGTACCGATAGCGCAGTACATAAAAAGCTGTGGCCGACCACGGCCGCGTTCTGCTCCTTTCCCCCCGGAGGAAATTCAATGACCCAACGATCGTTCCGATCCGGCTTGCTGGCCAGCGCACTTTCGCTGATGCTCGTCGCCAGCGCGTGCGGCAACTCCAAAGACAGCACGTCCTCGGTCAACAACAAGACCAGCGAGAAGCTGGCGGCTGCGGATTGCGGCAAGCTCAAGTACGACAAGAATGCTCCTTCAGGGGGCACCTTCACCGATTACTCGCAGCTGAGTTCCAACGCGGATAACACCACGTTCGACCCGGCCACTACGCAGACCCTCGCCGAGGCTCAAATCACCACCGCTATGTGGGATGGCCTGACCGATTTCGACTTCACGAAGAAGTGCGCCCCGGTGCTCAAGGGCGCCGTGGCCTCCAAGTGGACGGCCAACGCAGATGCAACAGCGTTCACCTTCGACCTCAAGAAGGGCTACGTCTTCTCAAATGGCGAGCCCGTACTTCCCCATAACTTCAAGCAGGGCTGGGAGCGGGCGGGCAGCGCCGACATTGCCTCGCCGTACGGCTACTTGATCAACAACATCGAGGGGGGTGCTCTTCTGCAGTCCGGCTGCCTGGACGACCCAGCGCCCGAGGGTGACGCGGCGTGCAACAAGCCGCTCAAGGACAAGACCCTCTCGGCTATCGAGGCCGATGATGAGGCGATGACGCTCAAGGTCACGTTGGCGGCGGCAACGGCCGATTTCCCGTCGATCGTCACCCACCAGTTCTTCATGCCCATCAGCGATTCGGACATGAAGCGGGTACCCACAACCGGCGGCTGGGGGACCAAGGGCGCCATCATCGGAAACGGCCCCTTCAAGCTCGCCGCCGACGGCGCCCCCGGTCCCGACAAGGACGTCACGCTCGTCCCGAACAAGAAGTGGAAGGGCAACGTCTACGGCGACACAAAGGTCAAGCTGGACAAGCTCATTTTCAAGTCGACCGCAGATCTCGGTACCGCCTACCAGGCCTTCGACTCGGGTGACGGCGACAACGCCCCGATCCCTCCCGGTAAGTACGGCACCGCGCAGTCGTCCTACCCGAACAACACGGTGAACGATCCGAACCTGGGCACGTACTACTTCGACTTCGGCCACGATGATCCGGTCCTTGGCGGCAAGAAGAACCTGGAGCTGCGAAAGGCCATCTCTCTCGCGATCAACCGTGACGAGATCAACACCAAGGTGTACGAAGGCACCCGCACCAACTCCACCGGCATCACGCCTCCGGGCATCCCAGGCTTCAAGAAGAACCTCTGCAAATACTGCAAGTTCGACGCCGCGGCCGCCAGGGCGCACTTCAAGAAGTGGCAAGACGCTGGCGGCAAGCTGGATGGAACGCTTCCGATCCAGTACAACCCAGGTGGTGGTCACGACCAGGTGGTCCAGGTCATTGTTTCTGACCTGAAAAAGACGCTCGGCATCGACGCCAAGCTCGATCCCATCGCCGAGACCTACTTCCGGGACATCCCCAAGCCGGGTGCATGCCACATCTGCCGTTCCGGTTGGTATGCCGATTACCCGACCTACGGGAACTTCATGGTCGATCTCTTCTCGAAGGGGTCCATCGACGGCAACAACTTCGGCCGTTACGAGAACACCGATTTCGAGAACGCCATCGCTAAGGCCCAGGCCGAGATCGATCCCACCCAACGTGGACTGGACTACCAGAAGGCCGAGGAGATTCTCCTCAACACCGACGTGGGGGCCATTCCGATCAACTGGTACACGGGCGCAACCGTCTTCCGTGACAGTGTTGTGAACAACGATCAGCCCCCGTTGGGCCTGTACCTGTGGGAGCGCATGGCCAAGAAGTAGCCGTACCTATCCGTTCGAGGGGGCGCCGGCCTAGCTGGCGCTCCCTCAAACGGTTTTCCGTACTCCTCCTGCCCCCTCTTCTGGCCCCCGTAGGGAACCCCGCCGTGATCTCATACATCTTGCGCCGCATGCTTCAGCTCGTCTTCGTGCTGTGGGCGGGCGCGACGCTTCTCTTCTTCCTGCTCTTCACGCTCCCGAATAGCCCCGGTGAGCTGATTGCGGGTGGCGCGAACCGGTCAGCGAACCCGGTCGTGGTCAAGAACGTCAACCACAAGCTCGGCTTCGACCGACCCATTTATGTGCAGTACGGCAAGTTCATGGCCCGCACGGTGCGCGGAGATCTCGGCGAGTCCTACCGGACCCACGAGAAGGTCAACGACATCTTGAAGGAGCGGGCCCCTCTGAGCCTGCGGATCGCTTTTTGGGCGATCGTGATCGAGATCCTGGTGGGCGTGTCGAGCGGTGTGCTCTCGGCCCGAAGAAGAAACTCATTTGCGGACACGGCCACCACATTGGTGGCTGTTGTGGCCAGCGCCATCCCGGTATTTGTCCTGGCGTACTTGATGAAGCAGGTCACCGGGGTTTATGCCTACCAGCACAATTGGCCGGGCTGGATGCGGTTCCCTGCGCTCGGCTTTGGGCCGAATGAGTGGTACTTGTGGATCATCCCGTCGTGGGAGCAACTGAGGTATCTGGCGCAGCCGGTCATCGTCCTTGCGTCGGTGTCCACCGCCATCCTGGCTCGCATCACAAGAACCTCCATGCTTGAGAGCCTGCGTCTGGACCACGTGCGCACGGCCCGGGCCAAGGGCTTGTCCGAGAAGAAGGTGATACGCCGCCATGTGCTGCGCAACGCCATGATCCCGGTTGTCACCATCATCGGCATCGACTTTGGTACCGCAGCCGGTGCGGCCATCCTCACTGAGTTTTCCTTCAATCTGCCCGGCGTCGGTTCCAAGATCGTGACTGCAGCGAGCCAGCGCGATCTGCCGATCGTGCTCGGCCTATCGATCTTCGTGATGGCGGTGTATGGCGTGGCCAGCTTGTTGGTCGACATCAGCTATGCCTTCCTTGATCCTCGCATTCGCCTGGGAGGCGAAGATGGTTGACGAACGAGATCAGAGCGGCCGCAACATCGTGAACGGCCCCGACGAAGGCCCCATGCGGGCGCTGAGGGGAGACCCCGCTGGCTACGGGGAGCTCAGCGCTCAACAGTCGGCGGCGTTAGCCTTGAGCGAGCTCGAAGCGACGGCTCTCGACGCGTCTTTGGAAGACGTTGGACCGAGCCGTTCGCTGGGTACCGATGCCTGGCGCCGGTTCCGTCGCAACAAGCTGGCCATCGCTGGCCTAGTCATCGTGGGCATGCTCGTGGCCCTCGGCCTCATCGGGCCGTTCCTGGTGCAGAACCCCTCCTTCCAAACCCAAGCGGTGCGGGAATCTCCCACCAACCAGCATTGGTTTGGCACTGATCAGCTCGGACAGGACGAGTTCGCCCGCGTCGTGTACGGCGTGCGGCTATCGCTCTACATCGGCTTCATGGTGACCTTGGTGGAGACCGTCATCGGGGTGCTAGTGGGCGCCCTGTCGGGCTGGTTCCGAGGCTGGACCGACACGATCCTCATGCGCCTCGTCGACGTTCTGCTGGGCATCCCGTACCTCGTGCTTGCGCTCGCGCTGGTCACCGCTATTGGTCGCGGCGTCACCGCGGTGGTGGTCACCCTTGCGGTCACCGCCTGGCTGCAGACGGCCAGAACCGTGCGAGCCGGGTTCCTGACGGTGCGAGATCTGGAGTACGTGGATGCTGCTCGCACCACTGGCGTGCCCACGTATCGCATCATTTGGCGCCACGTGCTGCCCAATGTGTTCCAACCGGTCGTGGTGCTGGTGGCCGTGGGCATTGGCAGCGCCATCTTGGCCGAGGCCGCGCTGAGCTTCCTGGGTGTTGGCCCCGTGCCGCCTACCGCCTCGCTGGGCCTCATGATTGCGGGTTCCCGGGATTACTTCACCGAGGCGCCCCACCTGCTCTTGTTCCCCGGCTTGGCCATCGTGGCGCTGGTGCTCGGGTTTCTGCTCGTGGGTGACGGCCTGCGTGATGCTCTCGATGTGAAGGACGCCTGATGGATCCGCTGCTGGATGTCAAAGGTCTGACCGTGGGCTTCGGCACCGACGATGGTGTGGTGCAGGCGGTGCGGGGCGTGGACTTTGAGGTCCGTTCCGGCGAGATCTTGGCCATCGTCGGGGAGTCCGGTTCGGGCAAGTCGGTAACGGCCATGAGCCTGCTCAAGTTGCTCCCGCCGTCGGCCACGATCGAGGGATCGGTGGATTGGGCGGGCGAGAGCTTGCTCGATGCCTCCGAGCAGCGGATGCAAGCCGTCCGAGGCAACGAGATCGCCATGATTTTCCAGGACCCGCTATCGGCGCTCAACCCCGTGTACAAGGTCGGCCAACAGATTGCCGAGATGGTCCACTCGCATCGGAAGGTGTCCAAGGCCGATGCTCGGGCCCGGGCGGTTGAGATGCTTACGCAGGTGGGTATTCCCCAGCCCGAGAAACGGGTCAATCAGTTCCCGCACGAGTTCTCGGGCGGCATGCGCCAGCGGGCCATGATCGCCATGGGGCTGTCGTGCGAGCCCAGGTTGATCGTGGCCGACGAGCCCACCACCGCCTTGGATGTCACCGTCCAGGCGCAGGTGCTGGACCTCCTAGTGGACCTCTGCCATCGGCTGTCTACCGCCGTCATCTTGATCACTCACGACCTTGGCGTCGTCGCTGGCATCGCCGACCGGGTCACGGTCATGTACGCCGGCCGGGTGGTGGAGTCAGGTTCGGTCGACGACGTCTTCGATGCCACCGCTCACCCGTACACGGCTGGCCTGCTGTCCTCACTGCCTCGTCTCGACGGCGATGTGGCGGCCCCGCTGGTCCCGATCGCCGGGCAGCCCCCGTCGATGCTGAACCCCCCGTCTGGCTGCTCGTTCCACCCCCGTTGCCCTTTTGCCAAAGAAGAGGCCGGCTGCATGACCATTGTGCCCACCCTTGATGAGCGCCGCCCCGGTCAGCTGTCTGCGTGCCACCGGGCACCAGAGCTCATTGAGACCGGGGCCCTTCTCAGAGTGGGAGCACCCGCATGACCGTCCCGCTGTTGCAGGCCACGAACATCGTCAAGCAGTTCCAGGGTCCCCGGCTCGATTTTTTCGGCTTCCGTCACTCCAAGGTCCACGCCATCAGTGGCGTGTCGTTCGAGCTTGAGCAGGGGCAGACGCTTGGAGTGGTGGGGGAGTCCGGCTGCGGTAAGTCCACCCTCGGCCGCGTGATCATGGGTCTGCTCCACCCCACTGAGGGCGAGGTTTTGCTGGAGGGGGAGTCGGCCCAGGTGCTCGAGCGCCGTGACAAGAAGGCGTTCCGTCGGCGGATGCAGATGGTCTTCCAGGATCCGTTCGCCTCGCTCAACCCCCGCATGACGGTGGGCGAGGTCCTAGCCGAGCCATTCCTCGTGCACGAGGGCCGCAAGCGCAAGGACACCCGCGCCGAGGTCGCCGAGCTGCTCAAGATCGTGGGCCTGTCGCCGGAGCACGGGAGCCGGTATCCGCATGAATTCTCCGGTGGTCAGCGCCAGCGCATCGGCATTGCCCGGGCGCTCGCCGTGGAGCCGGAGGTGATCGTGCTCGACGAGCCGGTCTCCGCCCTCGACGTGTCGATACAGGCCGGCGTGGTCAATTTGTTGCGGCGGCTTCAACAGGAGCGGGGCCTTACCTACTTCTTCATTGCCCATGACCTCTCGGTCGTGCGCCATATCTCCGACCGGGTGGCGGTGATGTACCTGGGCAAGATCGTGGAGATTGGCACCCGCGAGCGCATTTATAAGCAAGCACGGCACCCCTATACCCGGGCGCTTATGTCTGCCGTGCCGATCCCGGATCCCAAGCTGGAACGGGCTCGCCAGCGGATCATCCTCGAGGGCGACGTGCCCAGCCCGATCGACCCGCCTTCGGGCTGCCATTTCCGCACCAGGTGTTGGAAGGCCACCGACCTCTGCGCGGCCGAGGAGCCCGAGCTCACTGGCGACGGCGAGCACAAGTTTGCCTGCCATCATCCGGTGGATACCCCGGTGATGATTGGCGATACCTCGGGTGTGGTGAGCGGGCATTAGGGTGGTATGGCCCTCGGTGACGGGGGCTTCGTTCTGGAAGGGCTGTGCTGTGGTCATTGTTCTCGTAGTCATCCATGTGGCCGTGTCATTTGGCATGCTCGGGCTGGTGCTTTTGCACAGTGGCAAGGGTGGCGGCCTGTCAGACATGTTCGGTGGCGGA
Organism: Aquihabitans sp.; assembly: GCA_025353965.1. GTDB lineage: Bacteria > Actinomycetota > Acidimicrobiia > Acidimicrobiales > Iamiaceae > Aquihabitans. The sequence goes on along the minus strand of JANXNS010000112.1, from coordinate 13,283 downwards.
ATGGGCGCAGCCGCTCAGGGGTCCACCGTCGTGGAGAAAAACCTCGACCGGATCACGGTGGTTGCCGCTGTCATCTTCATCTTCACCAGCCTTGCTCTGGGCCTGCTTATGAGCACGCCTGCTTGAGTGTTTCCAGTTTCGGTGAGCCCGGAAGGGCGCGCTAGTATTTCAACTCGCATCGGGCTTGCCCGGTGGCCACGTCGAAGTGGCGGAATTGGCAGACGCGCTAGCTTGAGGGGCTAGTGCCCTTAGGGGCGTGGGGGTTCAAGTCCCCCCTTCGACACCAACATTTACCGAGTCACGAACGTTGCCCAGGCCAACTTCGGCCAGGGCAACGTTCAGTTTTGGGGCTCCGTGGACGCCGACAATGAGTCGGTCGGGGAGGACGTCGAGGCTGTCGAGAAGTTCCTCGATCAGCTCGCTCCCCCATTGACGGGTCGGCAGTGATACTAGATACTCGGTAGCTAATGGCCGTTCGTGAAGGACTTCTGGCGCTCCTGGCCGACAAGCCCCGCCATGGCTATGACCTCCGATCAGTGTTCGAAGCACGGACGGCGGAGCTGTGGCACCTGAACAGCGGCCAGGTGTACACAACGCTCGAGCGGCTCGAACGCGATGGCCTCGTCGATGCAGACGAGGACCACGACGACCCCAGCGGACGCCGTCGGATCTACCGGGTTACCGACGCGGGAAATGCCGAGTTGCGCAGATGGCTCGATGCTTCCTCGTGGACCGTCGAACCTCAGCGGGATGAGCTCTTGATGAAAGTCCTTCTGGCCGCCGACGACCCGCCTGCGGCCGCGGCCCTCATTACCGACCATCGTCACGCCCTCATGGCCCGGCTCCAACTCCTGCGCCGCGAACAGCGAGAAGCGCCGGACACGCTCGCGTACCAACTCGTGGCCGACGCCCTCGTGGCGCGCTTGGAAGCCGACCTGCATTGGTTGGACCGATGCGAGCAACGCCTCGCCCGACGGACGGAACCCACAACGTGACACCCCCGGAGCCACCCGACCCGGCGTTGGCATTCGACCGAATCACCGTGACCGTGATGGATGGCCGTCGGCCTCGCCGAGTACTCGACGATCTGAGCTTGTCGGTCGCCGCGGGAGAGTTGGTTGCGGTGATGGGGCCAAGCGGCGCAGGAAAGTCGACGCTGGTGGATGTGGCCTGTGGGCTGATCACCCCAACCGATGGCACGGTGACGCTTCAGACGTTCCAGCCCCGACCGAATGGGCACTGGTGGGCCGACCGACGGCGCGACACCATCGGCGTCGTGCATCAGCGGCTCAACCTTCTTGCTGGCATGTCGGCGCTGGACAACGTCGCCCTCGCGCTAGACCTCCGCGGCTACCGCCACCGACAGGCGCAGGAAGTTGCGCAGGCTGCCCTCCAACGAGTCGGCATGGCCGACGTGGCGCAGACCGCCGCCGAGCGCCTTTCGGTCGGCGAGCAACAGCGGGTGGCCATCGCCCGAGCTATCGCTGGCGACCGCTCGGTGCTCGTGGCCGACGAACCGTCGGCCGCGCTGGATCGCACCTCGGCCGACGAAATCTCCCGGCTGCTGGCCGACCTGGCTGCGGAGGGTCGTGCGGTGCTCCTGGTCACCCACGACAGCCAACTCGCATCGTGGGCGGACCGCACCGTGGTGCTGCGCGACGGGACGATCGTGGACCGGATCGAACAGATCCCGTCCGGGACGACACCACGGTGCTAGCCCGGCTTGCCCTGCGCGACATGACCCGATCACCAGCAGCCACGGTCGTCGGAGTCGCTGCCGGCATTGCCGGCGGGGTCGGGTGGGCACGTGACACACGCGGCCCCACGTTTGCCCTCGGCGCGGTGCTCATGCTCGTCGTGTCAGCGGCATTGGCAAGTGGTACGCATCCTCGCCAACGCCACGATGTCTACGTCCTCCTCGTTCAGGGATGCCCGCCCGCTCGAGTGCGTCGAGCCGCTTGGCTTGCTGCCGCAACACCGGTCATCGCTGGCGCCTGGTCGGCAACGATCGTGGTGGCGCTGACCATCGATGCCGGTTCCCGGAGCGGCGGCGTGTCGGGTCTTCTGCTGTGGACTGCGGTCCTTCCAACCCTTGGCGCTCGATCGACAGCCGGGATACGCCTGCTCGGCGAACGGGCCGGGTTTCTGACCGCGAAGCCACTCCGGGCGGGTCGCAGACTGCTCGTTGGGCTCAGCCTGATCGTCGGAGGTACCTTGCTCACGGCGAGGGCAACGACCGGCTTTGACCTAGACCTCACGTTGCCCGCCGCCATGATCGGTGCCACCGCAGGCCTGTGGGTCCTTGGCCCGTTGTTCCTGAAGTCCGGGGCCATCTTGGCCGGGCGGTCTACGCGTCCGGGGGTACGGCTCGCTGCTGCGGGCGTGACGGGCCAGCAGCGAGCTTTGACCTTGCCGCTCGCGGTGACCGCCACCGCCATGTTCATCCTCGTCGTGCAGTCAGTCCTAGGAACTGGCCTGGGGCAGCGGGAACAAGGTCGGGTAGATGCGCTCAAAGAACTGGGCCCGGCGACCACCGCGTTGTCCTCACGCCAGGTGGTGCTGCGGCGGGTCGCGGCCCCAGGAGTTCTCCGCTCCGAGGTCGCCAGAGCAGTACCTGCCGACGCGGTGGTCTCGGGTATGGACGCGTTGCCGTTCGTCGCCCACGATGCCGCCATCGCCACACCCCAACTGCTCAATGCACTCGGGCTCGACCCCGCACTGGCCCACGGAACGGTCGCCATCGTTCTCGACCCAAGGGCATTGAACGCAGACGGCACGGTGGCGTCAAGCGCAATCACGGCTGGCTCAGCCGTGATGCTCCCCGCTCAATTGGCCCGGCCCCGAGGGGTAGCCACGGCCCTCCCGGCCGTGCTGGTTCCCCAACGCCTCTTGGCGCCGAATCCAACCGAGGCGCCCCCGATGGTGGAGGTTTCAACGGTGGTGGTTCGCTTCGCCACCACCCCGAGTCAACGCACCGTGCTAGCACTCGCCCGAGCGACCCATGCAGCAGCAAATCGGGGCGATCACAGGGTTGACCTTGCGAGTGAGGGAAGGACCGACCGAGTCTCCAGCATCAGGCTCCGGACCAATCAAGACGCGGCCTGGCTCCTCGCGACCACGGGATCGCTAGCGGTGATCGGGCTGGCCATCGCCCAGTTTGGGGTCGCGCTCGCCCATCGCCGTGAGGACGAAGTTCTCAACGTGCTCGGAGCTCGAGCAAGTACCCGGGCGGCCATCGCCGGGTGGCGAGGATTTTTGATAGCGGCCGTTGGCACGACGCTGGGCGCCGGAACTGGCTTGAGTGCAACCGCCATCGGCCTGGCGGTCTACAACCGCACCGGCCGATTCAATGCCGGCAATTCTCTGGCACCAATTCAGTGGTCCGTGCCGCTCGTTGTCATCATCGGGCTTGTTGTCGTCCCGCTGCTCTCAGCCGCGGCGGGAGTGGCCATCGCCATGCTGCGCCGAACTTCAGACCAGCTCAGTCGGGCAGAGCACCTGGCGTGGTAGCCGACCGCACAACAGGTTCGGGTTCGGGTCGACGGAGCCGCCAGGCCGCCGCCGTCAAGGCAACGAGGGCCAAGCCGAACCCGACGGCGTGGACGTCGAGCAGGGTGAGTATCGAGTGGACCGACACCTCGCTCCCCCCGATCAGGACGAAGCGCACGCCGGCATCGCGCAAAATTTCGTAGCCATCAAGATTGGTCCCGCTCTCCATGCCCGCCCGGACCGAGCCCCAGATCGGCCGGTCAGTAGTCAGAGCACAATCGACCGGACCCGAGCGGCCGACGAGGGAGCGTCTAGGTCACCGCCGTCCTTTGTCACGTACCGAAGTTTGCCTCGACTGGCCGACTCGGTTGCCACTAGCTGGCGGGGTGGCCCGGACCGGGGGGTGTCGGCCGTTGATCCAGGGATTCCCGCCACACCAGGCACGGAAGCGGGCCGAGGCTGGGGAACATGTCCCAGATCCCCACTGCCCGTTGGAGCCGACGGCCAGCCATACGAACACTCAACGCCATGGCGACCCCGAGAAACACCATCGCAAAACCGACGGTCATAGTCATCGCCGCATCCGGGAGAGCTGTGCTGAACCACCAGAGACCGAGACCGAAAGCGGCCGGAACCCCGACAACCCGGGCGCGGTTCCCCCATCCGTCCATGGCCACCACCGTTGTAGCCGGGTTCGTTGCGACCCGCCGAAGGGACGAGCGCACCAGCGCAGCGAGCAGGAGCATCGCGAGAAGTGTCACCACGAGCACCCTGGTCGATGGAGCCTTGAGGGCGATCTCGCTGAACCCACGCTTCCACCCCGCTGTTCCCACCAGGGCGACCCCGACTAAGGCAGTGGCCCAACCAAACGGCTCAACCGGCAGGTTCGAGACCTGTGGGAGGTAGTAGTCAAGCTGAATTCTGGGGTCGTCGAAGCGGACCCCATCTTCTCCGTAACCATTCTTCAGGTAGAGCTCACGGCGCCACGATCGGCCTTGGAAAACGACCACCAGGCAGGCGAGCCCGACCACCACCGCCACGCCAACGAGCAGTTGGTGCCTGACCCGGGACACGTGACCGTCTCCGGCCATCAACAACACGAAGAACGGGCCCATCCCCACGATGGAGCGCAACAGGGCAAGGCGCACAAGGAAACCGCGCCGCCCGAGACCATCGAGCAGCCACGGATGCCACTGATCCGGCACCATGCCGCTCCGGTTCCGTCGGCGAGCCCAGGTAACCGCCGACCAGACGCCGAGGGGCGGTGTGCCAACCCGACGGGCGTGAAGGCCAGCTCGGATCAGGTCAATGCGGGATCCCGCCGAGAGTGAGGTGGCATTGGGCGGGGCCAAGTCGAGCACCAGTGCGATTGCCTCCTCGCCCCGTGTCTGACGCAACCACGCGGGAAACAGCCAGCTCATCCGTCGTGCTTGCCGCTCTGCTCTTGAGCCCTTCCGGCGGACCCGAGCGCTCATGCCGCACCACCGGCAAGACCGAGGTGGATCGAGGCATTCGTGACGACAGAGAGCCGGTGCTGCGTTTCGGCGCGCACCACCGAACCACCCTCGTCGGTCAGCACGTAATAGCGGCGTAAGCGTCCGTCGACGGTCTCCGCCCGCGTGGATGCCACCATCCCTTCGGCCACGAGCCGATCGAGCGCGCCATACAGGGTGCCGGCGCCAAGCTTTACCCGCCCGTCGGACAGCTCGAGCACGTCCTGCGTGATGCCGTAGCCATGGCGCTCGCCCCGCCCCAGCGCTACCAAGATCAAGTAAGTCGGCTCCCGCATGGTCCCCATCGCTGAGAATCATACATCGGTGAACGATGCATCATCCACTCCTTGAACCCAAGCAATACACGTCAATCCGCTACGCCAACCGGGTCGCCACCGAACTCACGGCGATTCAATTGTCCGATTCAGGCGACCGGGTGCAGTCGTGGACCGGGAGTGAACTCGACGGGGATGTGCTTGATTCCCCCGATGAAGTTCGATCGCAGTCGCTGGACCTCGCCGGCGAGGCGCATATCTGGGGTCCGGCTCGTCAACTGCTCGAATAGGAGGCGCAGCTCGAGCCGAGCCAGGTTGGCGCCGAGGCAGAAATGGGCGCCGCCACCGCCGAAGGCGACGTGGTCGTTCGGGGTCCGGGTGATGTCGAAGCGGAATGGGTCCTCGAAAACTTCTTCGTCCCGGTTTCCCGAGACGTGCCACATCGCGATCTTGTCGCCATCCTTTATCTGCTTCCCGCGGAGTTCAATATCACGGGTCGCCGTGCGGCGGAAATACAACACCGGAGACGACCAACGCAGCACTTCCTCCACCGCCGACGCCATGAGCTCAGGATGCGCCTGCAGTTTGGCGAACTCGTCGGGATAGGTCATGAACGCGTGCATGCCGTGAGCAGTCGCGTTCCGGGTTGTCTCATTGCCAGCCACCGCCAGTAGCAGGATGAAGAGTTCGAACTCCTCCGACGTCAACTTGTCGCCGCCGATCTCAGCGTTGATCAGTTTCGTGACGATGTCATCTTGGGGGTCGATACGCCGGGCCTCGCCGAGCGCGTTGGCGAACATGTAAAGCTCAGCCGCGGCCACGGAGGCATCGCCTTTGTTGTCGGGGTCCTTGTTGTACTCCGGGTCATCCGCTCCAACCATGCGGTTCGACCAGTCGAAGAGCAGATGGCGTTCCTCCTGAGGTACACCCATGATCGCGGCGATCGCCTGCAATGGCAGCTCTGCCGCCAACTCGGTCACGAACTCGCATTCGCCGCGCTCGATCACTTGGTCCACGATGAGCTCCGCTCGGTATCCAAGGTGAGCCTCGATCAGGCCGATCATTCTCGGTGTGAACCCCTTGTTGACCAGCATCCGATAGCGGGTGTGCCTGGGAGGGTCGATCATCACCAGAATTTTGCCACGCATGTCCATTCCGTCCTCAAGGTTGGACGAGTCGAACAATGTCATGCCACCGCGCTCCGCGCTGAACCCCACAGCGTCGCGATTTACGAACTGGAGATCTGCGTGCTTGGTGATTGACCAGAAGCCCGGACCATCGGGTTCTTCGGTCCAGTGGACTGGGTCCTCCGCTCGGAGCACCTCGAACATGGCGTGGTGTTCTTGGCGCTGGAACCGATCCAGATCCAATAGGTCGACGTCTTCGAGCTTCATTCTGACCCCCTGAAAGCCGGACTATCACCTTACCCATAGACGCCGCAGCGCCCTTCTTGCCCCCTGTCCATGGCCATGAAAACACGCCGATGATCGGGGTCAACGACGAGACCGCAGACGTGTTCCAGTGAGCCGATGCCCGTCGGCTGCGGGCCTTCGCCCTTGAACACGGCCTCGGCCGGGTATCGATGTGGTCCGCCAACCGGGACGCCCGTTGCACGTCGAACGGGCTGCCGTCCGCACGGTTGCGGACACCACCCCGGCACCGGTCGACGACCCTGCCACCAGCCCGTACCCAATCTGGGCCAAGGGCACCGTCTACGTTGAGGTAATGGTGATGGACGCATTGGATGTGGTCGGACGGTTCGGTGAGGCGTGGGGGGCGCATGACCTTGATGCCACGATGGCCTTGGTCACGGCCGAGGTGGTGTTCGAAAGCACCGGCCCGGCACCTGATGGCAACCGTTTCGTGGGCTGCGACGCGGTGCGATTGGCGTGGGCACCGATCTTCGCTGACCCGCAGGCCACCTTCACGGTGGAGGACACTCATTGCGTGAGCGGCGATCGTGTCGTGCAGTGTTGGAGCTATGACTGGGGCGAGGGTCATATTCGCGGCGTTGACCTGTTCACAGTCCGCGATGGTTTGGTTGCGGAGAAGTTGTCCTATGTGAAGGGCTGACCGTCACTAATAGTTCTAGGTCGAGACGGTGTGGTCCTGGCATGTGCCAACCTGCAGGGACCTCATCGACCTGCGGGAGCAACCATGACTGACCCCACGGACCTGGCCGGCAAGACCGCGGTGGTTACCGGCGCCTCGAGTGGCATAGGCCGAGCCTGCGCCGAGGCCCTCGGTGCAGCTGGCGCCCATGTCGTCCTCGGCGGACGCACGGCTGACGCCATGGACGAGAGCGCAGCGCGCATCAGAGCAGCTGGCGGTAGCGCAACGGTGCTCACCGGTGACATCCGGGACCCAGCCACCACCCACGCGCTTATCGCTGCGGCCACTGCGAGTACAGGCCATCTCAACATCTTCGTCAACAACGCCGGAGTGGCGTTCCTCGGAGATGTTCTCGGTGGGACGCCCGAAGGTTGGCAACTCATGTTCGACACCAACGTGATCGCACTCCTTATCGGCTCCCAGGCCGCGGTGGCGGCCATGCGCGCCGGGGGGAACCGAGGCAACCTCGTCAACATCTCATCGGTGGCAGCCGAGCGTCCCGATTCCGGCGTCTACGGCGCTACCAAGCACGCGGTCAACGTCATCTGCAACAGCCTGCGCAACGAACTGCAAGGCGACCCGATCCAGGTCACCTCGATCATGCCGGGTCTCGTCGCCACCAACGTCGGACGCAATGCCGATCCCGAACTGGTGGCCGGGATCGTCTCGATGTCGGGCATCGCAGCCGACTTCGTGCCGGGAGAGCGGTTGCCCGACGCGGTGCTCGAAGGGGCCCAGGCGGCACTGAGCGAAATCATGATCCGGCCCGAAGACGTGGCCGATGCCGTGCTCTACGCCGTCACCCGTCCCGAGTCGGTCCACATCCCCGAGATCATCATCCGCCCGAACAAGGACTACGACCTCACCGGCTGAGCACAGGGCTCGACGGCCCCCGGCCTGGCGGTGAACAGCTCATGATCTAATGAAATCACGATGAGCAAGCCCGAAAGGACCGACCCGTAATCGCCAGCGCTGCGTGTGGCTGACAGCCACGGTTTGATCCGCGTGCAGGGCGCTCGGGTGAACAACCTCAAAGACGTCAGCGTCGAAATCCCCAAGCGCCGGCTGGGTGCCAACGCTCGGTCCACGGTCGGCACCGCGACCCCTTGGCCCCGGCGCCGGGTCAGGCGGCGGTGAGGTGGTCTTCGAAACCTGGGCGCCTACGTCCCCAACTGACCGAACCCGCCTTACGGGGCGTAGGTGAAGGTGACGTTCTCCGTGACCAGGCTGCAGTCTTCGTCGATCAAGGCCCCCGGGTTGGTGCACGCATTGATGGAGATGGCGACCGGCCCCGCTGACAGATCGGTTCCCACCGGGAACAGGACCGCCCAGGTTTGCTTCCAGATCTTGGGCTGGTTCTGGCAGGCGTCATGGGCGACTGCGCGCGTGGGCGTCGTGGCATCGGGCGGGGTCGCCGAGAGGAAGAGGTCCAGCGGTTCGTTGTTCGAGGTCGTCCCGCCCGAACAGGCCAAGATCCCTGACATCCGCAAGTCCGTGACCGTGTTGCCGTTCAGGTCTTGCGAGGTTCGAAACGTTCCGGTTCGCCGGACGGTGAAGTCGATGTCGAGCTGTGGTGTCGGCAGGCAACCCGTCCCGACTATCGCAACCACCAGAACCGCTAGCAGTACCCTGTTCGACGTCATCGCCTGACCCCTTCACGGCGGCACACGTGCGCCCCGCCCAACGCAAGGTAGGGGGTTGCCCCCAGTGAGGGAACCCTCAGGAGGGGTAGTTAGCCTCGCCGCCCCCGTAGGTTTGATTTCACCAGCCCCCAGTCCAAGCCCGTCTATCGTCCGCTCATGACTGAGCATCCCCGTTCGCTGAAGGATCCGGTGGCGCTGCGGGACCGGCTCGACGCCATTTCCCAGCCGCACGTTGCCCCGCTGAACGAGTGGGTCTTCAACCTGCGGGCTCGCCTCGGCGGTGAGGCGATTGTCCCGTGGTTCGATCCAGCCGATGGTGGCGTCGATGCCACCATTCTTTGGCTTCTCGAAGCCCCGGGCGCCAAGTCAACCCGAGAGCGCGGTGGCTCCGGGATCATCTCGTGCGACAACAACGACGCCACGGCCGCCAACGCCTGGGCGGCCCGCGTGGATGCTGGCGTCGACCGCAAACTGGTCGTGCACTGGAACGTGATCCCGTATTACATCGGCACCAAACAGAGCATCCGGAAATGGGCTCCCGGCGACAGAGAAGATGCCGGTCCCTTAGTGGTTGAGCTGCTTGACCTTCTGCCGAACATTCGTTGCGTCATTCTCGGTGGTGAGGCCGCCCAGAAATGTTGGGCCAGTTTCCGGCCGGACAGTTTTGGCGGGGCGGTCATTGAGTGCCCGCACCCCTCGCCGAGTAACTGGAAGACCCGCCCCGCAACCGCGGCTGCGGTGGTCGAGGCGTGGCGTACCGCCGCCCGGCTCGCAACCTGGTAATCGCCTTCTCTTTGACCAGAAGAGCCCTTACCTAACGTTTACCTTGCCGGCGTCGAGTGCTCGTTCGCATGTTCCGATACTCCTTTTCGAACACCCCGTGCCTGCGCACCCGCGCTGGAACGAACGAACAAGGAGCGAACCAGATGAGCAGAAACCGCAAGTCCTTTGCCGCCGCAGTGGGGCTGGCCAGCCCGCTTGCTTTGATGGCACTTCACCCGGCCTTGGCTTCGGCTGCATTGCCACCGACCTGCGCGGGTAAGGCGGCCACGATCGTGGTCACCAGCGCCAGCCCGATCACCGTTTTCGGCACCACTCGCGCCGATGTCATCGTCGTGAAGGTGCCGGGCCATATTGTCCGCGCCGGGTCTGGAAATGACGTGGTCTGCGGCTCGATCGGCCACGACGTGATCTATGGCGGGCCGGGTGCCGATGGCGAATACGGCGGTCCTGGCCACGACACGCTGGTCGGGGAGTCCGGTAACGACCACCTGAGCGGTGGTTCAGGAAACGACTTTGAGGTTGGGGGCATCGGTGATGACCTCATTCAAGGCGGCGATGGCACCGACCTCATCCAGGGTTCTGAGGGAACCGATACCGAATTTGGTGACGGAGGCAACGACGTCGTGGCCGGGAGCACGGGCAACGACCACCTCTCCGGTGGGCCAGGGGCCGACCACCTAAGTGGTGGCGCCGGCGACGACACCCTTTCCGGTGGAATCGGTGACGACACGCTTCATGGTGATGACGGCCAAGACACCATTCACGGTGACGAGGGTGCTGACGATGAAGCCGGTGGCGAAGGCATCGACAAGGTCGATAACGATGGTGAGGACACCATCGAAGTCGATGCAACCGACGACGATGTTGAAGTCGATGCAACCGATGACGTTCCCGTGCTGGCCGGGAGCCACCGCTAGGCCTAGTCCCTTTTCGGCCCGGCTCTGGTTTGCCACTTGCGTTGGTTGAGCTCATTCGTCAGATGCTCGGGGTCACCCGAGCATCTGACAGCCTCGCTGGTCTTGGTTACCGTCTGGGCATCGCTTGGACCCGACGACATGTGAGTAACCCATGACCTGGACGCGTCCAGTTCCCCTGATCGGCGACCGCACCTCGGCGGCTGAGCGGGCGAGCGATCCCCAGGGCTGGGCCTTTCCTGCGGAAGCCATCGACAACCTCTACGACGTGGTGAATGCCCGGCGGGACGTGCGCCGTTACCGGGCCAATCCGGTCGACGATTCCGTCCTGGCCCGAGTCCTTCAAGCCGCGCATGCAGCGCCGAGCGTTGGCCACTCCCAGCCGTGGCGATTCGTCATCGTGGCGGACCCTGTCACCCGTGATCGAGCAGCCTGGCTGGCCGATCGCGAACGCCTGGCCCAGGCCGCCCAGATGGACGAGGCCGCCGCGGCTCATCTCCTTGACCTCCAGCTTGAGGGAATCCGCGAAGCGCCGCTCGGCATCGTGGTCTGTTGTGACCGTCGCACACCCCCAGCCGGGGTCCTCGGGCGAGCCACGTTCTCCGACTCGGACATGTGGTCCTGCGCCTGTGCCATCGAGAACCTGTGGCTGGCCGCCCGGGCGGAAGGTCTGGGCGTTGGCTGGGTAACCCTGTTCCAACCTGATGACCTGGCCGAGCTCATTGGCATTCCGGACGGGGTGACCTCGCTTGGTTGGCTGTGTGTTGGCTGGCCGGACGAACGCCCGCCCGCTCCCGGGCTCGAGCGGGCCGCGTGGTCCCATCGTCTTCCGCTGGACGACGTGGTGATGCACGAGCGGTGGCCCGCGGTGGGCGAGCCGGCATCGCCGGCGTCGCGTCTGCGGGGTCCGGATGCGGTGGCCGTGGTTGACGCTCGCGATGAGGCCGACACGGTCCTCACCTCCCCTGGGTCGCTCGGCGTGCTCGACGATGTTGTCGACCGCGTCATCTCGCTGGGCCACGCAAAGCTCACCGGCGGCACGCTCCTCCTGGCCGTGGGCCGCCATCCGGTGACCGAGCTAGGTGTCAGTGCCTACGAGTCGACCGTGACCGACGAGGTCCTGGCCGCCGCTCGCGCCGGCGAAGCGCTGGGAGTGGCGGCCGCCACCGCCATCGGGCTCGCCGTCGTGATCGCCGACGGAGGAACAAGCTCCGGGAACCTGCGCGACACCGATGCGTTGGCCCCGGAAGCGGCCCTGGCGTTGGTGGCCGAAGGTCGGCGCCTGGGCCAGGCGGCCGGGAAGTCCGGCCTGGTGGCCTTGGGTGAAGTCGGCATTGGCAACACGACTGTGGCTGCTGCGCTTGTTGCCCGCCTACTAGGCCTGCCCGCCGAGGATGTGGTGGGTCGAGGCGCAGCGGCAGACAGCGCCATGGTGGAGCGGAAGTGTGATGTGGTGCGTGCCGCGCTCAAGCGGACCGCCACCATCGGGGCGGCGGTCGGCAGTTCTGACGACGGATCGTTGCGGGGTCGCGATGTACAGGTGTCAGAAGGGGAACGGACCGTCGACTTGATGGTGGTTCTGGGCCAACTTGGTGGTCCAGAGTTCGCCTTACTGGCGGGCGTAGCCACGGGAGCGGCAGAAGTCGGCGCGGTGGTCGTCATCGACGGGCTGGCCACATCCGTGGCGGCCTTGATCGCGGTGATGATCGAGCCAGCGGTGGCCCGACACCTCGTGGCCGGTCAGCGCAGTCGCGAGACCGCTCACGCTGCGGTCCTCATGGCCTTGGGGCTGGAACCGCTCCTGGACCTGCGTATCCGTGCTGGTGAGGGTGCCGGCGCGGTTCTGGCCACCGGACTCATCCTGCAAGGCCTTACCCTGCGCCGAACGGTCGCCCAGACGGCTCCCTGACCGGCCCGACTAGCTAGTTGGTGGGGCGGACCTTCTGCCCCGGCCTGACCCCAGCGACTGCAAGACGCGACCCAACTCGTCGAGGTTGTGGGCCGTTGTGGTGCGGAGGTCCTTCAGGGAGGCACTCGCATCGGACCGGAGGGTGCTGAGCACTGCAGAAATTCGACGACCAGCCACCTCGAGGTCATCGAGCGCATGGAGGCCTTGGTCGCGGGCGTCCAACTCTCCGAGATGGGTTTGCACGCGGATTTCGTCGGCCCGAGTTTTCCAGGTTTCCGTGGCCGTTTCGAGTGCCCGGCCCAGATCGTTCTTGGTGGCCGCCCGCTCGGCCCGAAGCCTCGCCGACGCAACGCCGAGGGTGGAATCGAGAACAAGAGTGGCGTGCTCGACGTCATCGGCATACCGCTTCCAGGCCTGGTCCTCAGCTTGGTGGAGGTCGCGCACGGCGTCGCGGAGGGCAACGCTCGCCGACTCCACGGTGCAGGTGCGGGCCGACACCTCATCTCGAATAGTGGCATCGAGCCCGTCAATATCGCTGACCTGGGTTAGGCGGGTCCTGAGGGCTTCATTGTCCTTGGTTGTCATGACGTCACTCCTTTGGCTGAAGGTGTTTCCACTGCCCACGATCCTCGGATGGCCTGGGTTCGCCTAGGGGCGAAGGTCCT
>JANXNS010000002.1 GCA_025353965.1 Aquihabitans sp. | reverse complement strand
ACCAGCCGACCAATGCGAAGTGGACCACATCGTGGAATGGTCCGCCGGCGGCGAAACCACCCAAACCAACGGCCGATTGTTATGCGCCCACCACAACCGCCAACGCCCCGGCCAACACCCCCCACCAGACCCCGACGACCCCGACGAAAACCCGCCGCCGGACGGGCCGTAGCTTGTGGCCGGTATGACCGCACCCACCGCTGCCCCAGAAACGTCATCCGCGAGCCCGGACCCCGCTACGACGCGGACCAGGGTGGCCATCATCGGCACCGGGTTTGCCGGGCTGGCCATGGCCGCCAACCTCAAGCGGGCGGGCATGAACGATTTCCTGCTGTTGGAGCGGGCCGACGAGGTCGGCGGTACCTGGCGAGACAACACCTACCCCGGCTGCGCCTGCGATGTGCCGAGCCTGCTGTACTCGTTCTCCTTTGCGCAGAACCCCGACTGGTCTGACACGTTCTCGCCGCAGCCGGAGATCCGCCAGTACCTGTGCGATGTGGCCGCGACGGAAGGGCTTCTCCCCCACTGCCGGTTCGGTCATGGTGTGCAGGAAGCCCGCTGGGACGAGCAGGCTCGGCTCTGGCGGATCACTACCGCAGGTGGATCGTTCGACGCCGAGGTACTGGTTTCTGGAACCGGCCCCCTCAGCGAACCATCCACACCAGCGCTGCCGGGGATCGAGACGTTCGAGGGAACGACGTTCCACTCAGCCACCTGGGATCACGACCATGAGCTGAGGGGCGAGCGAGTAGCGGTCATCGGCACCGGGGCTTCGGCCATCCAGTTTGTGCCGGAGATCCAGCCGGAGGTCAGCCACCTCACGGTGTTCCAGCGCACCCCGCCTTGGGTGCTGCCGCGGCGGTCTCGCCCGTTTCGCCGGGTGGAACGATTCCTGTTCAAGCACGTCCCGGGGGCCCAACGGCTGGCCCGCTCCACCATCTATTGGACGCGAGAAATTGGCGTGGTCGGATTCACGATCAAGCCGGACTTACTCAAGCGGGGCGAGAAGTTGGCCAAGGCCCATCTAAAGGCCGCAGTCCAAGACCCCGAGCTGCGCATCAAGCTCACCCCGGGCTACACCCTGGGTTGCAAGCGGATCCTGCTCAGCAACGACTATTACCCGGCCCTAGCCAAGCCCAACGTGACGCTGGTATCGTCGAGCATCACCCAGGTCAAGGCCCATTCCATTGTCACCGCGGACGGCGCCGAGCACCCGATCGACACGATCATCTTCGGCACCGGCTTTCACGCAACCGAGATGCTGGCCGCCAAACACATCTGGGGCAAGGGCGGCGTACTCCTGGCGGACCAATGGTCGGAAAGTGCAGAGGCATTTCTCGGGACCACCGTTACCAACTTCCCGAACCTGTTCTTCATCGTGGGCCCCAACACCGCATTGGGCCACTCATCCATGGTCTTCATGATCGAGTCCCATGTGGCCTACATCATGGATGCGCTCAAGCTGATCGACCGGACCGGGGCCTCAACAGTGGAGGTCAAGCAAGCGGTGGCAGACCGTTTCAACCGGGAACTGCAAGACCGGTTGAAGGGCACGGTATGGAACGTCGGCGGATGCTCCAGCTGGTATCTCGATGCCAAGGGCCGCAACACCACCCTGTGGCCCACCTTCACGTTCATTTTCCGCAAGCGCACCCGCCGCTTTGATCCCAAGGACTACGTGGTGACCTACCCGCGGGGCTGATCGTCGGTCAGGCAGAGATGTGCAAGGCGCCAACAATTTTGGTGGGCGTAACTCGCAGCTTCGGCACCCATGTACCGACCGGCGATCTCGGTGGCCCACCGCAGGAGCGCGTCGGCGGCGTCTCGTCGTCGAACCACAGAAGCACACGCTGTCCCGGGCCAGCAAGATCAGGTTCGAGCCCAGAAGCAACTCGATGAACAGCAGGACCATCGGGGTGCCGTTCAGCTCCAATCACCCGACCTAAGCAGGCTGAGTGCTCGTGGGCCCGGTGAACATCGAGGGAGGACTAGTGGCGTGCTCATGCCTGATGAGCGCCCGAAGTTCATCGGCGATTCCCGCATTCGCAGGATCATCAGCAACCGAGACCGTTTCGCCGGGATCTTGTTCGAGGTCGAACAGGTTCATCTCTGATTTCATGGTCGTAATGAGCTTGAATTTGCCTCGTCGGACCATCGGGTACCCGGCTGAGAAACTGCTAAAGACCGTGCGGTCCTGGGCGGGATCATCTGTGCTCTCGAGAACCCCACGGAGACTGGGGAAATCAAAGGCATCGACGGGAACGGACACGCCGGCATAGTCAAGGCAGGTCGCTGCAAAACTGCTGTTTTGCACTAGCGCCTTCGATAGGAGCGGCGAGCTGACCAACGCTCCCCCTGACACTACGAGGGGAACGCGGATTAGGTCGTCGAACGGAATCCATGGAACCTTGGTAAAAAGTCCCCGGTGGCCGCCAAAGTCACCATGATCGGAGGTGAAGAAGATGAGACTTGACTCCATATCGAGGCCATCAAGGATCGAGCCCACCGAGTCATCAATTTGCTTCACCAAACCGCGAATGCTGGCCAACATTCGCGGGAGGGAGTCGGGTTCCATGCGATCGATCCGAAAGGCGGGCGAAACGCCGGCTAGATCCTCAGCCAAACCGCCCGTGAGCAAATCATTAGCTTTAAAACTATCGCCCGGAAGCACGGCGTCCTCCGGCGAAAACATTGAGGCATAAGGGTAAGGGGGGTCGAATGGCGCGTGGGGATGCGGGAACGAAACGATCAAAAAAAGCGGCCGGTCGTGGTCCCGGCGCTCAAGAAACGACATCGTTTCCTGCTCGATCCACTGCGTTGGGTGATAGCGGCGAAAATCGGGGAACGTACGGGGCACACCTGGAAAGGCGGGTTGCACATTCCCGTCACCATCGGGATCGGACTGCCGCCAGTCTTGCCGCTCGATCGAATCGAGCCACCGCCGGTAATCATCCCGCTCGTCTTCACCGTACCCGCTGCCAGGGTTGACGATTTCGCACATGCGCATGGTCTCAAAGCCATGGTCGGCGTGCATTGGTGAGAGATGCATCCGCCCAATGAGTGCGGTTTCATAGCCGGCCGCCTGCAACTCCCGAGCCACCGTCCAGGTTCCCTCGCGAAGCGCTAGCGAACCGTCCTGCCGGGGCGAGCGGTGATGGTGGAGACCGGTGAGCAGCGCGGTGCGCGCTGGCTGGCAGGTTGTCGATGAACTGTAAGCCTGATCAAAACGAACCCCCGTGCTGGCCAGCCAATCAATGTTTGGGGTATCGAAATGTCCCCCGCTCGAATACCCAAGCCAATCATGGCGTTGCTCGTCGGTCATGATGAGCACGATGTCGGGTGGTCGGGACACGGCGACAACCTATCCTCCACGCCCTGATCAGACGGCCACAGCCGGGTGCGGTGAGGTGCGCCTCCTCAACGGTGGCCATGGTCCATGCCAAGATGGCCGCATGGACGCACCCGCTGGGCCCTACTTTTTCGTTCACGTGATGAAGACGGGCGGAACCACCTTTATTTCGCAGATTGTTGACAACTTTGCTCCCGAGGAGTCCTACCCAGCGTCAAATGTGGAGCCAATAAAACTGATCCAGGCCTACCTGTTACTGCAGCCGCTCCAAGCTCAGACACCGGAACAACTCAGCAAGATCCGCCTGTTCCGCGGCCATTTCCCATTCATGGCCACCACGCTTGTAGGTCCTGACGTCACCACCCTCACGATCCTTCGAGAACCCGTCGCGCGGACTCTTTCCCACCTCCGCCACATCAAGCGCGGTGCTCAAGTGGCCGGGGTCTCGCCAACACAGCGCTACAAGGACATGACCCTCGAGGAGGTCTACGACGATCCGCTTGGTTTTAATGGATTCATTCACAACTTCCAGTCCAAACTTTTCGCCATGACTGCCGAGGATGGCATCACGAGCTGCTCGGACGTCCTTGCGGTCGACGACGACCGCCTAGCGCTGGCCAAGCAAAACCTGGCCTCCGTAGACGTGCTCGGTTTGAGCGAGCGGTACGGCGAATTCGTGGCTGAGGTCCGTCGGCGGTTTGGTTGGAAGGTGGACGACATCGCCAACCAACAGGTCAGCACGGAGTCCTGGGATGCGTCCCCCGAGTTCCAAGCTCGTATCGCTCGGGAGAACGCCGCCGACATGGACTTTTACGCCTTCGCTGTTGAGCTCTACCAACAGCGAAGGCGTACCTCGCCCTCTTGAACGGATGTGGTCGCAAATATGAGCGAATGCTGGTCACCAGGTGGGGCAGCAATCCCCCGGGGGTAGGTGAGTCGCCATAGCGTTCGGCAACCGTGACTGCCACCTAGCTACGACCTCGGCCTTGGGCGGAGTGCGTGCCACCTTCGCCCCTCATGGGCTTTTCGTCGGGACCAGCGCTGGGCTGTTCAGTCCTCCGGTTGAACGCCGAGTTTCGGGGCCATCCTGGGAGTCTTCTTGCGCCCCCTACCGAACGCCCGCACCGGGCGGCTCAGCCGCCAACTCGGCGAGGCATAAATCTCCTGGATTTTGGCCCGGGTGTCTGCCAATTCCTGGCGCGTCTCGGCAAGCTTGACCCTGTTGCGGCGAACGCGGCGCCGAGTATCATCGAGGCGGCCCCGAAGCATAACCAGCCGGGACTCTGCGGTGACCAGGCTGGTCTCAGCCGCCCCGAGACGGATCGACGCGTGTCGGGTTGCGGCGAGGGCCTCCTTCATGACCATCTGGTCCTCAGCGGCGCGGGCGAGTCGCAGGCTCAAGGTCAAGCGGTCCTGGCGAAGATCTGCGGTGAGGCGCTGCTGGTTCTCGACCTGTATGTTTGCCTGCCACACCTGGTTCTTCAGCTCGACGACAAGGGCTGCCAGCGCCTTTCGGTCGAGATCCTCGGCGGAAGGGCGGTTGTCTGACGGAAGCGCGATGGCCGCCGATCCACCGTCGTCCTCCCCTATCTTGACCCGTATCCGCGTCGGGTCGGCGACGCGGTCAAACGCGACTCCGGCGGTGGCCGCATCGCAGTGGTCCAGCAGCCAAGGCGATAGTGCAGTGATGAGGTAGCTGCTGTCCTCCACGAACCGCGGGAAATCGAGCAGCACCACGGGAAGCCCCTCACTGACGGCCCATCGGAGGAGCTCGTGAAAGCCGACGGCGAGCAGGCGCTCCTGATCGGTGACGTCCAGCGACTGGAGGGAGCCGCCCGGAGTCTGCGTGTAGACTTGGGGTACCGCACGGTTGGGCTGGCTCTCCAGAAGTCCGATGCGCTCCTGCAAGACCCGACTGGTCGCCGCCGCCGTCAGATCACGCATCGGGAGGATAAGCACGTCGACGGCTATCGCCTCAAGGTCGACCGCCTCGCAATACGCAAATAGCCAAGGATCCTTTACAACGTACGGCAGGTCGGCGGCGGCAACAAGGGTGTGCTCGAGACCAGCCCGGGCGCGGTCAAAATAGCTCCGCTGGTTTCCGCCCCGCATGGTCTCAAGCCCGCACGCCGCCAGGAACTCGACCAAGAAACTGGTTCCGGAGCGCCCAGTTCCTGCGATGATCGCGTGATGTCGACGGGAACCGACACCTTCGAGATCCGCATCAACAACGGCATCGACCATTCGGTGACACTAGTCGTCCGCCGCTGAGTTCACGGCGATTGCGATGGCCGTTGGCCCCAACTCGCCATGCATCACGCCTGCGGTAAACGAGAATCAAGCTCCCTGGTCACCAAGGCAATCCAGGCGCTATTACCAGCAGTCGAAAGGTGTACGCCGGTACCGTCTCCCACAAGGTACTCGGGGTGGGAGTTCGCAACCGCGGCCCAATCAGCCACCACCAAATTTGGCCAGCGCACCTTTGCCAGGGACAGCGCGTAGTTCACCGTGCGACAGCCGGTCAGTCTTGATACTGGCTCGATCCCACATGGAAGGTTTGTCCAAATCACCAACTTGCCCGCCGGAATCAATTGCATGTACCAGTCAATTTTCTTGGGGTACGAGAAGTACCCCACTCCCGTAGCCGTACCAGCTTGGGCCGTGTCATTGATGCCCAGATTCGTCACGAAAGCGTCGGCCTGGACCTTCGGAAGCAGCCCTGCGAACTTCACCTTCCAGTAATCCCCAGTTGTGCAACCAGCCGAAACCAAGCAGTCGGGACTCCGAATAGCTGCACCCGGCCGAGACGCCAGAACAGGGACATACCCATTGTCACCGTGGGGACCCGGTCCACTGAGCTCCGACACAATCCCAAACGCGTTCAGGTAGATGTTTGAATCGCCTACAAACAAGATCACGCCCCGCGTTTTTGCGTTCGAGGTCGTCGTGGTGGCCACCACCGCCCCCACGGCCAAAAGGCTGACCACCGCAAATAACGCGGTAGCCAACGCAACCCGAGTCCTAGCCATTGCCACCTCCGATGCTTTGTCCCGCAAATGCTTCGGCCGACTTCGGCGTTAAGGCTAATCGACCGACCGGGCGGCCACAATCCAATCGACTCCGTGAACGGAGGATCTAGTCCGGCATGGCCACCCGCTCCCACCAAGTTCGGGGCGGGTAGCAGTGAAGCGCACCGGGTTTAGTGGAGGGCTGGTTCTCCCGGCAGCGGTTGCTGCTCGCCTGCGGAGGCTGCAACTGGCACCTACTCGGCACCCCACCCCGCTGAAGCGCGGAGCGCCGGATAATCGAAGTCCAGGCCCCACCGCACGCGTACTTCCAGCGGGCATCGAACATCGAACAAGTCATCGAACGACCCACCCACCCCCGCCACGCGAATAGACCGCTGCGCGCCGGAGAAAGACACCAGCCACCTAGCCTCCCAGGAGGTGATTGTCATCTAGGTACTGGGTGATCTTCGGCACGAGGCTCATCGAATAGTCTCGAGCTAGGTGCTGCCCATCCCACTTAACAACAATTCCTGCAACCACCGGATCACAAATCGGCAGGAAGGGGCAAACAAGCCGGTCGAAATCGGCGGCGAACACGTTCTCGTCCGCCCCGGCTAGCTTTCTTTCGAGCAGTTCCTGCGGCGAGGGAACAATAGGCGACGTGTAGCGGCAGGCCTCGAGGTAGCGCGATTTCGAGAGGCAGGTAAGCGGGTTGAAGCGCGGCGGCACAAAGCTATTTCCGCCCGGGGCCTTCAAATCGAATGGGGTGAGGGGCATGGGCTCAATAACAACCAGGTCCCGTCCGCCTACAGCCAACGCCTTCACCGATTTTGTTGTTGACGTTTGAAGGTGTTTCATTCGGCCCGCCGGAGAAGCGTTCTCGCCCGGTGGAGGTAGAACCAACGCCTCATCTCCAGCCGAGTTAATTACAACAATCACATCTGGATCAAGCTTCTCAATACCAGAGTCATAGGCCAGGTCCTTGGCCTTCTTGCAGGCACGTTGAACCTCGCCGGGAAAAAGCCCATACACGTCTCGTTGCCACGGACAACCACCCATAACTGCCGTCGATAACGTTAGGTCTTGCTGCTCGGCGATCTTGATAAATGAGCCCACCAACATATCGGCATTGCTGTCACCCATCAGTAATAGGTGTTTCCCAGAACCCCTTCTGATGGTACAGATCACGAACTGTGTGTCCTGGCACTTGTTCGGGGTTTTGTACCCGTCGTTGAAGGTGGCACGCCAGTCAACCGAGTCAGGAATCGGTGTCAAGCCGATGCTGGTGTCGCCCACCACCGGGCTGGCCGAGCCAGAGTCTGATTGCACGATGGCCGGGATGAATACCAGTCCTGCGATCACGCTGATTGCGAGGCCAGCGACGATCACCGCACGGGGTCTACGGTCCAAGAGCGCTGAGGTGCGGATTGGCCGCTCCCACAGCTGGTGGCTCAGTGACGCAAGGCCAGTGGCCAGCAGGAACGTGACCGCGGCCAGCGAGACTGGGCTCATCTCCATAAGCCGGGGGGCCAGGACAATCACCGGCCAATGCCACAGGTATGTGCCATAAGAGATCTGGCCCAAGTACACGATGGGCCCGGAGGAAAGCAGCCGCTTGGCCACCCCACCGGGAGCCGCCTCCAGCGTCACGATGATCACTACAGCAATGACGGTGACCGCAATGCCCCGCACAATGGGGTCGACGTGCCAGATCCAGGATGCCACCACCGCTAGGGCAGCGAGCGCTGCGAGCACCACCAGATTCAGCCGTCGGCCCAGGGGCACCAGCCGAACAGCAATGCCGGGCGTCAAAGCAATGAGCGCACCGGCGAGCAGTTGGTAGGCCCGAGCATCGGTCCCGAAATAGGACCGGCTCGGGTTGCTGGTGCGCTGAGAGAGCGCCCAGCCAGCGGAGGCCAAGCCACCAGCCAACACGGCGACACGCACGATCAGCATCTGTCGGTCGGCCCGGCGCTTGGTGGCCCAGAAGAGACCGCCCAGAAGCAACGGCCACACCAAATAGAACTGTTCCTCAACCGCCAGCGACCAGAAATGGAGCACCGGGTTGTTGGCCGCGTCGGCCCCGAAGTAGCCCTGGGACTTCGAGATAAAGAACCAGTTGGCGGAGTAGAGGAATGACGCCCGGAAGCCGCCTCGAGCATTCAGGGCCTCAGCCGGGCTCGCCACCGCGCTAAACACCGCTGCTGTCACCAGCAGCGTCACAAACGCAGCGGGCAGTAACCGCCGGAACCGGCGTGAATAGAACCGGGAAAACCGGATTCCGCCCGTTCCCACCAGGTCACGGAGCAGTAACTGGGTGACTAGATAGCCCGACAGGACGAAGAACACATCGACGCCGACAAAGCCGCCCAACGCCCGGTCAATACCTGAGTGGAACAGCACCACCAGGTAGACCGCGACCGCCCGCAGGCCGTCCAGATGAGGTCGGTACACCGCCCCGGAAACCTTCGGTTTTAGGACGGCAACATTGGTCTCGGTCCCGGCTTCAGTCACCATCATGGCGGGGATCCTAGACGGGGTCACCTAGTGCCAAGAGTCACGCAAAGGGGCCGAGTACATCAGCCTCGGGCCAGCACACCCCCGGGGCCGTGGATGCCGCAGCGGCAGAAGTCGATCAACGCTCGGCTGGCCGGGCAGAACCCAGCCGCCTTACAGAGGCCGATCACCTGCAGGCGGGCCAACAAGCCACAAACAGACCCGCCTCCGATCGAAGTCGAGACGACCGTTCAGGTCTGGCCTCTCGGTCTCCACCAGGTAACCGGTGAGACCTCCCAGCTGTACCCGGACCCGCTCGATCCACGCGCCTCGACGCGATGTCCTGGCCCAGGGAAGCGCAGGTGAAAACGACGAAACCCCCTTCTTTCGCAAGGGGTTTCGCTCCGAGCGGACGACCAGATTCGAACTGGCGACCCTCACCTTGGCAAGGAGCGGCAAGCCCGACCCACCGGGACGGGACCGCCCAGGTCAGCGGCCAGATCCCGGGACCCGTCCCGGTCACTGGGCACAATTCCGGGCACAATCCTGCTCGCGGAAGTACGACACTCAGCCGAGCGTTCCGTCACCGATGCGGCCGATCCGCTGGACTACGCGCTGTTGTACTGCCCCGATGGTCTCGAGCATGAGCGCTCGTTCCACCAGCAGGTCGGCCGAGATAAGGCCAGCGGCCAGCAGCGCCCCGACGAAGCGGTAGTCCTTCTCCCGCCCGGCAACGAGCTTGGCGACGGCGAGGTCGTGTGGTTCAAGGCACTTTGCTGTCGCCGGTTCTGCGTCGACGCGGTCGAAGGCCACCAGCCGATCGCGCCATCCGGCCGGGAGGGTGGCAGTCGAGAGTTCAACACCCTGCCCGTAGATGCCGAAGGTCTGTTGGAACATTGAACCCTCGCCGATCACCCCGTCGACCTTGTCCGCCTTCTCTGCTCCAGCGTCCGCTGCAAAGGCGATGTCGGCCTCCATCGACAACGTCGCCTCCTGAGGCAGGACGTCCTCGTCGAAAGTTCCGAGGATCGATTGGCTGCCGAGCACGATGATCTCGCCGTCCGACGTGACCGTGGAGGCCGCCCGAAGGATGTGCGCAAGCTGTTCCCGGTTCACCGGTGGACCGCATGGGTTGTGGAGTACGCCTGGAGCACCCGGACCCGCTGGTCGTCGGACAGCACCCCGGCGAACGGGTTGTTCTGGCGAAGCTCCCGAGCCCGGGGAGTCCGCGAGGTGAGCGTGGCCAACACTTCCTCGATCGGCCCGTCGAGAAGCTCTTTCCACTCCCCCAGCCACCGGACCAATTGGCCTCGCATGTGCTGCTCCTGGAGCTTCTGGAGGTTCTGCTTGGACAAGGCGATGGTTCGGACGGGGTCCCGGACGATCGCACCGGCCACTGCGTGAGCCAACCAAAGGCTTCGTTCTTGATCCCGGGTGAGGCGCTCGGTTCTGGCCTGCAGCGCCTCAACGTCAGAGCGACGCACCCGCCGGTGAACACCAGTCGTCGAAAACGGCAGGGCACCGCGGTCGCACAAATCGACGACGTGCTGCCGCGACGAGCTGAGAAGCTTTGCCGCCTCTCCCGTCGTCAACAGATCATCGATCTGCGACCGCTTCACATGCTCGATGATGGAACCTTGCATGGACCCATCGTAGCCCAAAACACCAAAAACACAACGATGGAAGGGTGAGCCCGCTCACGGAACGTGAGCGGGACGGCGACCGGGACGTGACCGAGCGTGGCGGACGACCTTCTGAAGGTGCCGTTCATGGACGCTGCGCTATGCACCTCGGCGGGGACGACCCCCGGACGGCTCTGGGCACAATCTGGGCACAATTCCTGGCGGTACCCACCGGAACGCCCTGGTACAGGGCGGTACGTGGCGCACAGACCGGGACTGCTCCCAGGACAAGAAAGCTCAGGTGAAAACGACGAAACCCCCTGCTTTCGCAAGGGGTTTCGCTCCGAGCGGACGACCAGATTCGAACTGGCGACCCTCACCTTGGCAAGGTGATGCTCTACCAACTGAGCCACGTCCGCGTGGGTCTCCTACTATAGCGGAGGCCCCTCCCGGCGACGAACCGGGACAGGACCTACCGGCCCACACCAGGGTGGTCAGGTGCCGATGCGATAGCGGATTCGCTGGGCCACCTCAACAGCCAGCGGCCGATCGCTAATCTGGTCGATCACGAGATGCCGACCCCCTGTGACCAGGGTAAGGCTGGCGGTTCGGTCGTCCTGCCAGCCCTGCACCTGCAGGCCGGCCTCAAGCGCGATCCGCTCGGTGACCGGGCGCCACATGCGATCATCGACCAAGTGAAGCGCCGAATCGGTGAGCACCAGCACCGCTGGATTGCCCTCGAATTTGCCGGCCACCGCAACCTCGACCTTCTCACCCTCGGCGAGAACCGCACCCGCAACCGCCAGCGCAGTCTTGGACTGTTTGCGAACGGCATTGCCCCAACGAGCCACGACACCACCAAGCCCATTGGGATCAGCGGGACCGGTCGGAGCAGCACGCAGAACCGGCGGGGCGGGTGCTGCCGGGGGAGGCGGCGGCGCGAACCGGGCCGGGGCCTGAACCGGGGGTGGGGGTGGGGGTGGGAGTGGGGGTGGGGGTGGGAAGTCGAAGATCGAATCGTCGTCGCCAGAAACCGCTCCACCCACATTGGCGACGTCGCCAAGGACTCGGCCGCACGTCATGCAGAACTTGGAGCCTGCCTCGTTTGCGGTGCCGCACGCTGCACAGATCATCGTGATTCCTTCGCCTCGGTTCGGGTAGGCAGAGCGTACGCGAGCCCGGACAGCTACACGGGTTGGATGTCGGCCGGGGGCGCCAAGGCCACCGCCAGCAGCGCCTGCCCGTGGCTGGAGAAGGCAATCGCGCTGGTGGCCGCTAACCCAGCAGGGCTCATTTTTGCGGCTGTCCGCCGGAGAATCCGAATCATGTGATCGTCGCCGAGTTGGGTGGACACATCGTCAAACTGCGACTCCAGAAACACCAGACAAAGGGCATCTTCGTGAGTTTGGACATCCGGATCACCACCCAAATTGGCCTTGGCCACGATGGTGCGAACCCGCCCAATGGTGGCTTGGTCGTAACCAACTTCCGCCAGGATCTCGGCCACCTCAGCGGCCTGACGCTTCTTGTGATCGGCCCGCCAACGCAGGTAGGCCGACCGCCCGTCCGGGTAATCGCTCCGCGGCGACACCCAACGGCGCAAATGGTTGGCCCGGGCCGCCAGTTGTTGGGCTGCGGAGGCGCCGGGGGCCAGGACGCCGAGCCAATGGCTCATCCGCTCGGCGTGGACCAGTTCCTTGGGTCGGGCCACCCCGTCGACCAAGAGATGCACAGGGTCCTGCGCGTTGGCGCGGTCGATGGCCGCCAGGCCACGGACCAGCAGGTCTGCCGCCTGCTCACCGCTGCCTTCGGTCACTGTGCTTCTGGAGGACGAAGGTCCACGCGCAGCGTGAGAATGCCGTCTTCCACCGTGGCCTTGGCATCTCCCACGATGGCGAAATCTTGGAAGTCCATCTGGGCCTGCTCGATGAGGCGAGACCGCTCCGGCCCTGCAACCGGCGGTAAATTGCGGCGCTTCACGGCTACGGAACGATCCCGGAACCGCTGCAGCATGGCTTCTATATCAAGGGCATCGGCCATGGCGCACACGGTACCCGGCTGGCCACAGCGGGCGCGCCGCCCGCGGGGTCGCGGGCCAGCAGCGGCCCTAAGGCTTGTCCCGAACCTGGTAGGCCGCCTCACGCTGCCCACGGTCGGGGCGATTGGGCCGACCCGAGGGCGAGGCCTCGATCCGATCGTGTTGACCGGTACCTCGTGGTTCCCACTGCTCATCGACGGCGGCGTGATCGGCACCAGCAACCGCCCGACGCGAGTGCCGGCCCGGCTGCAATGACGTGGCGGCGAGGGGGACCGGCCGGGTGTGGCGCCAGTAGCGAACGGTGAGCAGGGTGATGCCAAGCGCCACCATGACGAGGCCGCCGACCACCAGCCAGATCTTGCGATTCTCATCTGCCACCCGCTTGGCATCGACGGCGCTGAACTCGGTCTTGGTGCCAGCCCCCGCCACCGCAGTGGTCGGCCCCAATGCGGTGGTCTGGACCGACGCACCCGTTGTGCTGGTGAACGCGGCCACGGTCGTGGTGGTGAAGGCGGGGCCCTGCGCCGGCTCGGCTGCGGCTGGTCCGCCGCCCAACAACCCGCGCCCGCTCACACTCAAGATGACCCCCACGACGAGGGTCAGTCCGACTACGAAACCCATGGCCAGGGGGCCTCGCCTCGATGAACCAGGCCGGGGCTCTGCCGCCGTCACGGCGTGGGATTGGGGCACGGAGCGTTCACGGAAACGAGATCCTACCGGTCCTCACCCCACCCAGCCATGTCGCCCATCATCGCTGGTGCACGGGGCACGAATAGGTGGTCCGCCCGCCGATCGTGCGGCGAGCGAGCTCCGCGCCGTCGCGGGGACAGATCCCGGAGCGTGATCGCTCCGCCTGAAGGTCCCCTGTATGGGAACCACCACGGTCGAACAAGGCCCGAACCGTCGACCGGATCCGACGGTGCAGAACGCTCACCTCCGTCGGGCTCAGGTCCGCCGCTGGCCGCGCTGGGTCCAGCCCGGCCCGCCACAACGTCTCGTCCACCAACAGGTTGCCCAGGCCAGCAACCCGGGCCTGATCGAGCAGACGAGCCTTGAGGGGCGCAACCGATCCCGCCAGCGCCTGCCGTAACTGCGCCAAGGTGATGGACCACGCATCCGGGCCGAGGCGGGCAACGTCCGGGTCCAGCTCCACCCCGCCAAGCCGCCGGGGATCCGACAACCGCAATCGGGTTCCGTCGTCGAAGCCCAGCGCAAAGCGGTCCCACGCCGGATCGTCACGACCCGAGCCATATTCGAGCTTGGCAATGGGCGCTTCTCCATCCAGCACCAACCGGCCGGTCATCCCAAACCGGAGACCGAGCACAGGCCGCTCCCCGCTCAGCTCTACCAGCAGAAGTTTCCCGATCCGATCCGTGCCCACCAGGGTTGCCCCCTCCACCGCGCCAATCACGGTGGCTGGGGTAATGCCGCCCTTGAGGAACCAGTCGTCGGGCGCCTCGACGTGAGCCACTCGACGCCCAATCGCTCGCTCGGCCAGCCGTCGATACACCTCAACTTCGATCAACTCGGGCACGGGCCAGATCCCCGATCACTCGCCGGGTCAGGCTGGTCAACGCGCCGCTTCCGCCGCATCCAAGGCCTGAGCAAAATCGGCAATCAGATCGTCGACATGCTCGAGCCCGACCGACACCCGGATGGTGCCCTGGCCAATGCCGTTGGCCGCCAACTCGTCCGGCAACAGGTTCACATGAGTGGTCGAAGCGGGGTGCGTCACCAGTGTCTCGGGCCCGCCCAGCGAGGTAGCGAACTGCGCGACCTTCACCGCCTCGACAAAGCGACGGCCACCGTCAAGGCCACCCGCAACATCGAAGGTGACCAACCCCCCACCCGACGCCATCTGCCGCATGGCCAAGTCGTGCTGCGGGTGCGACGGAAGGCCCGGGTAACGAACATCTTCCACATCACTGCGGGCCTCGAGCGCCTGGGCCAAAACCAGCGCGCTCTCGGACTGTTGACGAATCCGAATGGGCAATGTGCGAATCCCGCGAAGGGCATTGAGGGCGTCGTACGGAGAGGCCGATGCCCCTTGGAGCACAGCAAACCCCCACAGCCAGTCAATGAGCTCCCGGCTCCCGGCCACGACCCCGAGGGTTGCATCGTTGTGCCCGCCAATCCCCTTGGTGGCTGAATGGAGCACCAGATCAATCCCGTGTTTCAACGGCTGCTGCAGGATCGGCGTGGCGAACGTTGCATCGACCACGGTGACCGGCCCGGCAATGGCCCCAACCTCATCGAGATCGATCACATCGAGCTTGGGGTTGGCTGGGGTCTCCGCAAAGACCAGCACCGTTTTCCCGGGCCGAACTGCAGCGGCGAACGCGCCCGGCTCTGTGCCGTCGACGAACGTGACCTCAATGCCGAAGCGCGGACACACCGCCTGGAACAACAACTGCGTCGCCGCATAGAGCTGACGCTGAGCGACAATGTGATCGCCCGATGAGCACAAGCCCAGCACCACGCCCGACACCGCTCCCATGCCCGACGAAAAAGCCCGGGCCGCCTCGGCGCCCTCGAGGTCCGCAATGGCATCCTCGAAACCGGCCACCGTCGGGTTGCCGTAGCGCGAATAGAAACGATCCGCGCCAACCGACGTGGCCATCTTCCGGGCCACGTCCACTGTGGGCGTCACAAAGGTGGTGGTAGGCCACAGCACCGGAGCCAACGAGGTGCCGTCGCCCTTACGGCCAGCCCGAATGGCCCGGGTGGCGGCATGAAGTTCAGTCGGGTCAGTCATGAGCGGTCTTTCTCCAGGAACGGAACCAGTGCGGCGGCCACTTGGTCCAGGGCAATCAGGAACGCATCGTGGCCATGGGGGCTGTCGATCTCGTGATATGCGGCCCGGCCACCGACCGCGTTTATGCCCTTGACAAGGTCTTCTTGCTGATAGGCGGGGTAGAGAATGTCCGACGTGATGCCCATGGCCAACACCGGTGCGGTGATGCGGCGCAGCGCTGCGTCTGGCCCACCGCGGCCACGGGCAATGTCGTGCAGGTCCATGGCCTTGGTGAGCAGCAGGTACGAGTTCGCGTCGAAACGACGGCTGAGCTTGGTGCCGTTGTAATCGAGGTAACGCTCCACCTGGAACCGCTGCCACATCTCAAACCGACCCGCCAGGGGCTCCACCGGCTCACGCCCGAAACGGTCCGTGAACACGTCGTCGCTGCGAAACGTGACCTGCGAAATCTGTCGGGCCAACGCCAAACCAGCATGGGGTCCGTCGCCCGGCGCCGCGTCGTAGTAGTGGCCGTTGCGCCACTTGGGGTCCAAGGCGATCGC
Organism: Aquihabitans sp.; assembly: GCA_025353965.1. GTDB lineage: Bacteria > Actinomycetota > Acidimicrobiia > Acidimicrobiales > Iamiaceae > Aquihabitans. Next base: position 21,215 of record JANXNS010000002.1, on the reverse strand, counting down.
CCGGCGGCCCGTGCTCCACCACGCAATCTGCTGCGCGCTGGCCGCCATACAGGTGGCCAATACCACCAGCTTTCCCACCCGGTCCGGGTACATGACCGACCACTCAAGAGCTTGCATGCCACCCATGGACCCGCCGACCACGGCATGCCAGCGAGCAATACCGAGCGCGTCGGCCAAGCGGGCCTGAGAGCGAACCATGTCGCGGATGGTCACCACCGGGAACTGGGGGCCGTAGTAGCCGAGCCGGTCCGGCAACGGCGACGCCGGGCCGCTGGTCCCCTGGCAGCCGCCCAACACGTTGGCGCACACCACAAACCAACGGTCGGTGTCGATGGCCCGTCCCGGACCGATCAGCCCATCCCACCACCCAGGCGCTGGGTGACCGTCGCCCGCGGGACCGGCCGCGTGCGCGTCCCCGGTGAGGGCATGACAGATGAGGACGGCGTTGTCCGCCTCGGGGTTGAGCTCACCCCACGTCTCAAAGGCCACCGTCACGTCATGCAGTTCGCCCAGGCCTTCGAGCACGAACGAACGATCCGCCGCCATCCTCATGAACTGACGCTGGCCCAATCGGTCGCCCGGCCTCCAGGCGCCCGTGGCCGGCAACGTGCTGGCATGGGGCTGGATCCACGGCGGCGGGGCCAACAACGAATCGTCGTGGGCCCAGTGGGTGCCGGTGTTTTCGTTCATGGATCCTCCTCACACGACGGGTGCGGGAGGGACACCTCAGGCCTGCGTCGGGCCGAAACCCGGACACTTCGTTGCCGGCGAACCGACCACATCCCCACCCAAAGGCGAGAGGCACCTTGGGTGTCCTTCCCAGGTTGCCGGACCCGGTTGCCCGGGCCACTCTTGATGACCCGCTCACCCTAGGCGATCGGCCCGCCCCACGGGGCACGGGCGGCCCACCAGTCGTCTACCTCAGCGGTCGGGGACAAGCCGTAGGCCGCGGCCATGGCCGCAAGGAATGCGGCTTGATCCATGCGTCGCAGGGCTTCGGCGCCTGCGCCCCACGCCTCGACGTCCACCGGGAGCGGTAGGCCGGAGATGCTGCCCACGCTGTGACGGATCGCATCGCCAGCGCGGGCCGACCCGGCAGTTGCCGCCAGCGCCGCCAGCGTGCCCACCGGCGAACAGACCACGGCGGCGACCTCCCAGAGCCGGCTGGGATCGGCCACCACCGCCACCGTTGGGGTGGAAGCGACCCACGTCCCCGACTGGTCCACCGCTGCCTCCCCCACTCGCGTCTGGGTGGCCACCACCACCTTTGGGACCGCCATCGCCGTCACCCACAGGGCGGCACGGCCCCCGGCCAGAGCAAGGCTGGTGAGATCCACGACCGGTCGATCGAACCGCTCCCGGGCGAAACTGGCCCGGCGCTCGCCCCAGCAACAACGGCCCGGGTCGATCAGGCCGGTGGTCACCAGCGGCCCGAAGCCCGGGGGCTGATGGTCTGGGCCAAGGTTTGGGTCGGGCGCCTCTTTCACGTGGCCGACCAGGCCGTAGTACTCGTCGCGGAATCCTGCTCGGGCCGTGGCGATCGACCCCAGCCGCCCCGCGAAACGCGCCGGCGGATCCGGAACGCCGAGGGCGGCCAGCGCATAGCCCGCCCACACGACGTGGTCCGGCGAGCCCGATCGTGCCGCGCTGACCACGGACCCAGCCGTTGCCGTCGGTAGCGGTTCAACCCGGCGACCCTGCCACCGTCGAACCCCCGCCGGCCCGCCGGCCGCTTCTCCAGCCACCTCGCCAGCGCTCAGTGGGGCCGGGCGCTCGAGTAGGACCGCACACACTTGGACCGAAGCACCGAAGACCAGTTCTCCTGCCACCCACAGGCCGGTGAGCTGCGCCACCTTGATGACGGCGGCGCGGGCGGCGTTGGCATCGCGGGCGGCCAACACCGAGGTCGGCAGGATCATCAGCAGCCGACCCCCCGGGGCCAGCGCCCGCGCACCGGCGACCAAGAACAAGGCCGCAGTATCGGTGTACGGCCGAACCACCTCCGCCCCCCAACGGGCCCGCAGGGCCGCCGCGACCGGGATCGGCCGGATGGAAGCCCCGGCCAACTGGCCTTGGAACGGCGGGTTCCCCACTACCAGGTCGAAGCCACCGGCGGCGGCAACCTCTAGGGGGCCATCGGGGTACGTGCGCGTAGACGCGGGTTCGGTCCGCGACTGGGGTCCATCCAACAGCGGGTCGGCCGCTTGCAGGTGCCCACCGGGCCTTGCTTCGGCGGCGTGCTCGTTGGCCCACCAGCACAAGGCAGCCTCGGCCACGGCCACCGCACCCGGATCAATGTCTGTTCCCCATAATTGCTCGGCCACGATGAGATAGGGATCGCCACCAGCCGCGAACAACGCGTCGGCGGCCGCCAGGAGGAACGCCCCACCCCCGCACGCTGGATCCCAGACCCGAGGAGGGCGACCAGCCCGGTGATCGCTCGACACCACCAACCCCACCAGCCGCGCCGCCAGATCCGGCGGCGTGTAATGCGCACCGGCCGACCGGGCCGACGGTGCCAACGCCGCCTCGTACAGCGTGCCCAACAGCGCGGGGCCAGCCAAACCCGGGGGGATAGCGACCGCCAACAGCGTCTGGTCAGGCTGAGCAGCATGAACCAGGAGGCCCGAGGGCACCGGCCATCCCCGAGCGGCACCAACCGCCGCAACAACGGCAGCCGCAGTGCCCAGCGGATGCGACCCGCCAGCTCCGTCGGCCGCGGCATCGGCCACGGCGCGCAGGAGTGCGACGGGTATGGGCGAAACGTCGCTCATGGCTGACCGAGGAGCACGGGGCCCACGGCGCAGGACTTAGAGCCCGTCGTCGGGATTCCAGCTGGTGAGATCAGCCAGGACGGGGTTGTTGGAAAACACCTCGTGCATGGGTTGATCGACGCCAAGCCGCTTCTGCAGGCGACGGACTTCTAGCTCCTGATCCCACAGCAACAACGTGACGACGAGGCCAGACTCGCCGGCGCGAGCGGTACGACCCGAACGGTGAAGGTACGCCTTGTGATCTTCTGGCGGGTCGTAGTGGATGACCACGTCTATGTCGTCGACGTGGATCCCCCGAGCGGCGACATCAGTGGCCACCAATACGTCAAGGTTTCCGGCGGTGAAATCGGCTAGGGCCTTCTCACGAATGTTCTGGCGGAGATCACCATGGATGGCACCGGCGTTTACGCCCTCTGCACCGAGCTGCTCGACCAACTTGTCTGCCCCCCGCTTGGTGCGGGTGAAGATGAGGGTCCGGGTGCCGCTGCGAGAAATGGCGGCGGCCACCTTCATCTTGTCCATCTGGTGGACACGCAGGAACCGCTGGGTCATCTCCGCGACGGTGACGCCCTCGGACTCCACCTCGTGGCGGACGGGATCGGTCTGGTACCGATCGATCAGGCCCTGAACGACGCCGTCGAGCGTGGCCGAGAAGAGCAGGGTCTGGTGGTCACCGGGGATGTGCCGCAGGATCCACTCGACCTGAGGCATGAACCCCATATCGGCCATGCGATCGGCCTCATCGAGCACGACAATGCCGACATCGGTGAGGTCCAGTTCCTTGCGATCGATGAGGTCGATCATGCGCCCGGGGGTAGCAGCAATGACCTCTACGCCAGCACGGATTTTCTTGATCTGCTTCTCGATATCGGCCCCGCCGTAAATGGCGGCAACGGTGAGATCGCGCACGGCACCGATGGGCGCCAGCTCATCGCACACCTGGGTGGCCAGCTCGCGGGTGGGCACCAAGATGATGGCGCGGGGCTTGCGGGACTCCGCCGTCTTGACCATCTGCAACACCGGCAGGCCAAAGGCGAGGGTCTTGCCCGAGCCGGTCTTGGCCTTGCCGCACACATCCCGACCGGCCAACGCGTCGGCGATGGTGAGCGCCTGAATGGGAAAAGCCGATGTGATGCCCTTGGCCGCCAAGGCTCCGGCGATGTCTGGGGCGACGCCGAGGGCGTCGAAACTCGTGTTCATGGGGACTCCGGTTCGTTCTACCTGATGGAGGGTCGCCCTCCGGCTCTCGTGTCAGGTGAGACGAACGCGTTGCGAGGTGACCCGCGGGACCGCCCGTGAATGGGACTGGGGCGCCGAACCCGCTGTTACCAGGGTACCGGGGCCATGCTGCCCGAACGCGATCCTCGCGGGTCACCAAAGAATCAGGCCGGGAGGTTGGCCTCGATGAGTGCGGTGACCTCGGGGGCTTCCGGGTCCACCATCGGACGGAACCGGGCCAGGACCTTGCCACCCGGGGCGACCAGGAACTTCTCGAAGTTCCACTGGATATCTCCGGCCGCACCCTCCGCGTCGGAGGCCTCGGTCAGTTCCGCGTAGAGCGGATCGCGGCCTTCGCCGTTGACCTCGACCTTGTCGAACATGGGGAAACTGACCCCATAGGTGGTGGAGCAGAACGTGGCGATCTCTTCGCCCGTTCCGGGCTCCTGGCCACCGAACTGGTTGCACGGGAAGCCAAGGACGGCGAAGCCCTTGTCGCCATAGGTGGCCTGGAGGCGCTCAAGCCCCTCGTACTGAGGAGTGAGGCCGCACTTGGAGGCGACATTGACGACGAGGGCGACCTTGCCCTCGAAGTCGTGGAGGTCAGCGGCATCGCCGCTCAGGGTCTTCACGGGGTGGTCATAGATGCTCATGGCCGACACGATATCGACCCGGTCCGGAACCAGCGCCGGTTAGCGGGGAACCAGCCCGAGGGTCCACGTCCGGCGGAGCTCAGAACCTTTGAGGTCGTAGTGAATCCCGTCCCCCGCTCGGAGGCCCGGCGTGCCTTCGACCGTTTGCACGTAGGCATTCCAGTCCGCGATCTGCAGGTTTTGGTAACGGCCCGCCGCGGCGGTGAGCGCCGGGTTCACGCCCTTGGCTGCGTTGTCGAGTTTGGTGGTATGCGCATCGACATTCACCCATATGACCCGCGGTCCGGGGCCAATGACATCCATCATCTGGTCGATCTTTCGGCCATACGCAGCCGCCGTGTCGCGGTAGTCGTTGGTCCCGAGGGCAACGATGACGACCTCCCGGGTCGACGCGTTCTCTTTGCGGGCGACCTTGGTCCCCTCTGGGGTGGTCCGTCCGGGGAACGCGTTGAACGCCCAGCCGGCCCGGGCGAACTCTGGCCCGCTGGCCATGGCCGCAATGGAGTCGCCCATCAGCAACACCCCGCTCCGCTTCACCGCTTTGGTGTCTTCGTTCGACGACCGGACCGAGTGCACCACCAACGCAGCAAGCAAGATCACGAGCACGGAGCCGAGGACACCAACAAACCACCAGCGACGAGCCATGCGTGGATTGTTACCAGGCCCGCCGACTCTTTAGCGGCGACGCCCCATCCGGACGCGGCCGCCGACCACGGCCACTCCCTCTGCGGTGAGGCGCCGGGCATGCTCGGCCTCGTGGCCCGGGACCAACCGGCCCGACGCGTTCACCACCCGCCACCAACAATGCTCACCACCGCTGGTAGCCAGCAGCCGACCCACCGCCCTGGCGGCGCCCGGGAAGCCCGCTTCGGCGGCAACTTCCCCGTAGGTCACGACCTCGCCCGACACCAGCGCCCGCAACACCGCGGCCACGTCACGATCGAACGACGGCTCCGCATTGTCATCCGGGCGTTCGGTCCCCACGGCCTCGGCCTACCATGCGCCGGTGGGCCACCTCGAACGCATCAAGACCGACGGCTACACCATCGTGGCCAACGCCATCGACCCCGCCGTGGTTGATCAGCTGACCGAAGAGTTGGCCCGCCTCGAACGGGAACTACGGGTGGGGCCGGCGGGCAACTCGTTCGAGGGCACCAACACCGTGCGGATCTACAACCTGCTGGTGCACGGCCGTGCCTTTGAGCAGGTGCCCGTCCATCCCCAGGTGCTTCCCATCGTGGAGGGTGTTCTCGACGCCGGCTGCTTGGTGTCATCGCTCTCATCGATCTCCATCGACGCTGGCGAATCCGCTCAGCCAATCCATGCCGACGACCAGATGATGCCGCTCGAGAAGCCCCACGTGGCCACGGTCTGCAACACCATGTGGGCACTCACCGACTTCACCGAGGCCAACGGCGCCACTCGAATCATTCCTGGGTCGCACCTAGCCGATCACTCCCCCACGTACGGCACGGCCTATGACTCGGTGCCCGCCGAAATGCCGCGGGGCAGCGTCCTTATCTGGCACGGCAGCCTCTGGCACGGCGGCGGGGCCAACACCACCGGCGAGCGCCGCATTGGTCTGGCCATGAACTACTGCGCGGGCTGGGTCCGCCAGCAGGAGAATCAGCAACTCGGCATTCCCAGCGACCTGGCGCGGAGCTTCGGCCCCCGCTTGCGCGAGCTGTGCGGGTACGGCGTCTACAACGGGTTGATCGGCCACATCGACCGCAAGTCACCGGCCGACGTCGTACTCGGATCCCCCTCGAAGGACGACTCCATGGTGTGGGACGGTGCCTGAACACCGTGACGTCACCGCCGACCTGACGTCCGAGGATGCTCGGCTGGCCGCCGCGCTCTGGGCCACCGGCACCTGGGGTGTGGCCGACGTGGCCGCAGGGGTGAGCGGGCCCGGCGGCCTCCTGGCCACGGTCGGAGATCCCGACGCGGCCTTCCGCTTGGCGTCGGTGACCAAGCTGTTCACGGCGTACGCCTGCCTCGTTGCCGTCGAGGAAGGCACGCTTGACCTCGACGAGCCAGCGGGACCGGCCAGGTGCACCGTGCGCCACCTGCTCTCTCATGCCGGCGGCTACGGCTTCGACAGTGGCGTGCTGGCCAGCCCCGGCCGCAGCCGGATCTACTCCAACACCGGCTTCGAAGCCCTGGGGGACCACCTGGCAGAAGCATCGGGCATGACTGCCGCGGCGTATGTCACGGCCGCGGTGTTCGAGCCCCTCGGCCTGGTGTCGACCGATCTACGGGATAGCTCAGTGGCCCACGGCGCGTGGTCCACGGCGCGAGACCTTGGTCGCTTCACCGCAGAACTGCTCCGACCAACGCTGATCGCCAAGGCCACGCTTGACGAGGCCACCCGCGTGCAGTTTCCGGGGCTGAGCGGGGTGCTCCCAGGGCTGGGCTCGCACGACCCCAATGATTGGGGCCTCGGCTTCGAACTTCGTGACCACAAGTCACCTCATTGGACCGGACACCACAACTCACCGGAAACCTTTGGGCATTTCGGCGGATCAGGAACGTTCCTCTGGGTCGACCCCGCGCTCGATCGCGGCCTTGTGGCCCTGACCTCGCACCGCTTTGGGCCTTGGGCCTTGGATCTCTGGCCCCAGCTGTCCGATGGGGTGATCGCGGTCTACGACCGGAGCCGCTGACCCTCAGTAGTCGAGGGCGACGCCGCCGTTGAGACGGTCGAGATAGCTCGTCCCGCGGAGCACATGGCGGAGTCGGTGGAGCGGATGATGGCGGTGAAGGTCCCGACATGGGCTGGCGGGCGGAAACGCCAGAAGTTCCCGAACATCCCAGGCGATCGAGTAGAGGCGAACCCGTTCGAATTGGTCCGGATAGGTAAAGAGCTCGGGGTAATCCTCCGCCAACCACCACGGAACATCTGCGTAGTCCTCGGCTCGGGTCTCGGCCTCATAATCGAGAGCGACATGCAGGCTCGGCAGCGCAACAAAGCGCATGAGCACATCGAGGTCGAGGTCCGGGCAGCCGGCCCGGGCAAACTCAAAGTCGAGCAGGGCGGTGATTTGCTCGCCGTCCCAGAGGACATTCTCAAACGTCAGGTCTCCATGGACGATCGTGTGGGCGTCGAACGGCTCAAGGACGCTGGCGTTGGCGCGCACATGGTCCGCCGCTTCCCCGATGATGCCGGGATCCACATTGGGCAAACGGGCGGCGCGTTCAAGGGCACCGAGGAGTCGGCTTACCGCTTCGATGCCGGTGGGCGCAGGGTCGAGGAGTTGGGGAACATCGGCCAAGCCATCCAGGCGCGGGCAGGGGGTCTGATGGACCGCTCGAATCCGCGCCGCCAGTTGGCGAACCGCCTCGCGTCGGGCCGAGGGAGTCATGGTGGGCCACCAACGGCTGAGCGGCTTCCCGGGGACCCGTTCCGTCACCAACCAGTCGTTCCCAACCTCCCCGCCATACTGGATGACCTGGGGATAGCCAACTTCTTCGGGCAGGCACTGGGAGAGAACCGCCTCACGCTGGAGACGAAGACTCAAATCCCGGTTCACCCGAACCACGTAGTCATTGGTGAGCCAAACTTCGTTGGTCACGCTGTCGGCTCGGGTGAGGCCAGCGGCCGGTACCCCCACCTCCGCCAAAGCACCCATGGCCCGGGCGCGGCCCAGCCCGGTCTCCATACGGGGCGCGGATCGCACCCAATCGAGCGTCGAATGTTTGATCAAGGCCCTTCCTGTCGGCCCATCCCGGCGCAATCTGAGTCTTCATCCACGACATTGATTCCCTCGGTAGGGTCCCCGACGTGGAAAAATTGATCTATGCCCTCTGGCGTCCCGCGGCAATCGATAGCGAAACCTGGTCTGCAGCCCTGCGGGAGACCGTGAGCGAACGACTCATCGTCGCCGGCGCCCGCGGGATTCAGGTGAACGTGGCCGATGACGCCGTCGCCAGTGCCATGGTACGGATGAGCACGTTCGACCAGCCGATCGAAGCAACCATTTCGATCTGGGTCGATACCGCCGCCGATACGCCTCGGGCGGAAATCGACGCGACAGTGGTCAGTGCAAGCGAGCGAGTTGCCGGGTACCTCGTCACCGAATCCGTGCCCATGGGATCGCCTCCGACAGACGCGGGAAGCCGGACCCCCGGCTTCGCCAACTTGGCGTTCCTACGCCGCCCCGCTCACCTCGATCGAGCCCAATGGCTGGAGCGCTGGCAAGGCCAACACACCAAGATCGCCGTCACCACCCAAAGCACGTTCGGGTACGTCCAAAACGTGGTGGTTCGGCCGGTCACCGCAGCCGCACCACCGATCGACGCCATCGTGGAGGAACTGTTCCCGGCCGAGGCCATGACAGATTTCCATGTGTTCTTCGATACCGGCGGCTCCAACGACGAACTCAACCGTCGTATGACAGCCATGACCGCCAGTGTCGCCAACTTCAGCGGGGAGGACGCGCCCTTGGACGTGGTCCCCACCAGTCGCTATGTGCTCATCACACCGTTCGGTTCGTAAGCCAGATCAGAGCTGATCGGCGCTCAGGGCGAAAAGGTCGGTCTTGCCCGCCTTGACCGGCGCCACTAGGCCGTGGACCTGCGGGAGCAGGTGCTCCGCAAAGAACCGGGCCGTCACCAGCTTCACCGCCGCCACATCGGCGTCGGGTGCGTTGGTGTCGATGAGGCGCTTGGCCACCAATGCCTGGACGGCCATGAGCCACCCGGCGACGGTGGTGGCGTAGAGGCGCTGGAACGGCGTGGCCGCCGACAGGGCCTGCACCGGATCGACCGCGCCTTCCGCCAAGATCCAGTTGGCCGCTTCTTCCAGCGAGGCAACAGCGGCGGTCAATTCTCGGTGAATGGCCTCAAGATCGGGCCCGGCGCCCGCCAGTTCTTGCATGGTGGCCTTCATGCGGCTCACCTGATCTTGGTGGACCCCACCGGCACGCATGGGAAGCTTGCGACCGACGAGGTCCATGGCCTGGATGCCATTCGTACCTTCGTAGATCTGCGTGATCTTGGTGTCCCGGTAGAACTGCGCGGCACCGGTCTCCTCGATGAAACCCATCCCGCCAAAGAGCGAGATACCGATTGAGGTGACCGTCTCGGCCACGTCGGTGCAATAGCTCTTGGTGAGCGGGATCAGGAGATCAACCATCTCCTGGGCGGCCGTGCGCGAGACCTCGTCGTCGCTGTGGCGGGCTCGGTCGATCTGCTCCGCGACCGTGTAGGCCAGCACCCGCATGGACTCGGTGTAGGACTTCATGGTGAGCAGCTGACGGCGCACATCGGGGTGTTCGATGATGGAGGACTTCTCGCCCCGAGCGGCGCCGGGGGCGAAGCCCTGCTTGCGTTCCTTGGTGTAGGCGAGCGCGTGTTGATACGACCGTTCCGCCAGGCCCAGGCCCTCCACACCAACGCCGAGGCGGGCGTTGTTCATCATGGTGAACATGTAACGCATCCCGGCGTTCTCTTCGCCGATGAGGTAACCGACCGCGCCATCAGAGTTGTCGCCATAGGCCAGGACACACGTTGGGCTGCCTTTGATTCCCATCTTGTGTTCGACCGACACGATGTGGACATCGTTGCGATCACCGAGCGTGCCATCGTCGTTCACCAGGAACTTGGGCACGATGAAGCAGGAGATGCCCTTGGTACCGGTGGGTGCGTCGGGTGTGCGAGCGAGGACCAGGTGCACGATGTTGTCGGTGAACGAGTGTTCGCCGAAGGTGATGTAGATCTTCTGGCCGGTGATTCGGTACGAGCCGTCGGCCGCCTTGACGGCTTTGGTGCGCAGCGCGCCCACGTCGGACCCGGCGTCGGGCTCGGTGAGGTTCATGGAACCGGTCCACTCGCCGGACACCATCTTGAGCAGGTACTTCTCTTTTTGCTCTTCGCTACCGTGGTGGAGGATGGCATCGATGGCGCCCTGTGTGAGCAGCGGTGCCATAGCGAGGGCCATGTTGGCGCTGTTCAGCAGTTCCTGCTGCACGATGCCCACCAGCCACGGGAACCCACCGCCGCCATACGCTTCATCGAACGGCACCGCACCCCAACCGGCGTCGGCGTAGGCCTTGTAGGCCTCCTTGAAGCCGGTGGCGGTGATGACTTCGTCGCCCTCGACATGGCTGCCTTCCGCGTCGCCCACGGCGTTGGTAGGTGCCCACACCTCGGCCATGAGGCGGCCGAATTCCTCGATCACGCCTTGGACGGATTCACGATCGATGTGGGCGTAGGGCGCCAGCTTGGTGAGCCCCTCGATGGGAGTGACGTGGTCGAGCAGGAACGAGATGTCGCCGAACGGTGGGGTGTAATCGGACATTGGCACCACGATACGGCACGGTGGCCGCAACGCACCCGGCGGACTCGTAGGGTCTGGGGTGATGGCACGCAAGATCTTGGTGGTCGAGGACGAGGCGCTTATCGCCGATGCGGTGGCCGCCCGCCTGCGCAGCGAGGGCTACGAGGTTCAGCTCGCCGCCGACGGCCCGGCCGGAGTGGAACACGCCCGCCGCTGGGAGCCAGACCTCGTCATTTTGGACCTCATGCTCCCGGGACTCGATGGGCTCGAGGTGTGCCGTCTCATCCAGCGCGAGCGCCATCTCCCCGTGCTGATGCTCACCGCCCGCGACGATGAAACAGACCTGGTCATTGGGTTGGCGGTAGGCGCCGACGACTACCTCACCAAACCGTTCTCCATGCGAGAACTGGTGGCCCGGGTCCAGGCGCTGTTTCGTCGGATAGAGGCGGTGGCCGGGGTCGCCGCCTCGCGTGCGCTCACCTTGGACGACGGCATTGAAATCGACATCGACGCACGCCGGGTGCGCCAACGGGGCGAGATCGTTCATCTCACGCCCACCGAATTCGATCTGCTGGTGCGCCTGGCCGAGAAGCCGGGTCGCATCCTCACCCGAGAAAAGCTCCTGGTCGACGTGTGGGGATACCGCGACGGCTCGGGCGCTCGGACCGTCGATTCCCACGTCCGGGCCCTGAGGCGCAAGCTCGGCGACGGCGTGGTCCGCACCGTCCACGGCGTGGGCTACGGCCTAGGCGAGGCCGACGACGCCGACAGCGCTCCCACCCCTTCGCCATCGCAGTAGTTCGTCTTGGCCGCCAACCCGCTGCAGCGGCTCCGATCGATCAAGGTGAAATTCAGCATCGTGATCGTGGCTGCCGTGGCCGTCACCCTGGCGGTGAACGAGATCGGCATCTTGCTGAACTTTGTCGCCGTTTTCCGGGCCGGCGTGGCGGCGGTAATCGCACTGGGCATGGTGCAGCTCATGAGCCGGGGTATGACCTCACCGCTGCGCTCAATGGAACGCGCCGCGGCCTCCATGGCCGCCGGCAACGTGGGCGAACGGGTGGAGACCTCCTCGTCCGACGAGGTGGGTCGACTCGCAGTGGCGTTCAACCTGATGGCCACCGAACTCGACGAGGTCGACCGCCAACGGCGCGAGCTGGTGGCCAATGTCTCGCATGAGCTACGAACGCCCATTTCTGCTTTGCGGGCCACGCTGGAAAACGTGGTGGATGGGGTGGTTGCTCCCGATCCTGCACTGCTCCGCACCATGCTGGCGCAAACCGAACGCCTCCAACGGCTGGTGGCTCAACTCCTTGACCTCAGCCGTCTCGAGTCCGGGAACACCCCACTCCACTTGCTGAGATTTCCTGCGGCGGACCTACTGGAAGCGGTAGCCGACGAGTCCGCTTTACACTCCCCCGACCTGACTTTTCGGGTGGAGGTCAACCCCCCCGATTTGGCGCTCGACGGGGACCCGGAAAGGTTGCATCAGGTCTTTGCCAACCTGACCGATAATGCGGCCCGGTTCACCCCGGATCACGGTGAGGTCGTCCTGACCGCACAGCGCAAGGGCCAACGGGTGGTGTTCGAGGTCCTCGATGACGGCCCGGGCATCCCCGCGGAATCCATCGGTCGCGTCTTCGAGCGCTTCTACCGAACCGACGAGGCCCGTAGCAGCGACGAAGGCGGATCCGGCTTAGGCCTGGCCATCGCCCGCTGGGTGGTGGACCTCCACGGCGGGCGGATTTGGGCTGAACAACGCGAACCCACGGGCTGCCGCATGGTGGTGGATCTCCCTAGTCAATGATGATCGAATCCAGCCCGGCTTCCTCGATGGGGTACTGGGGATCCATCTTCCGGAGGGTGCCCAAGAGGATTTGTAGAACGGCCCAATCCCGGTACCACTTGCGGTCTGCGGGCACCACGTTCCACGGGCACTGTTCGGTGCTGGTCTCGGCCATGGCCTCCGCGTAGGCCACCTGGTACTTGTCCCATTTGGCCCGGACCTCGAGGTCCGCCGCGGAGAACTTCCAGCGCTTCTCCGGCGTGTCGAGGCGGGCCCGGAATCGTGCGGCCTGCTCGTCTTTGGAGATATGCAAAAAGATCTTGATCACGGCGGTGCCGTCTTCCACCAGGCCATCTTCGAAATGACGGATGGTCTCATAGCGCTTACGCCACACCGGCTCCGCCACGATCTCGTCCACCCGAGCGATGAGCACGTCCTCGTAGTGCGAGCGGTTGAACACCCCAATCTCACCATGGCCGGGGGCCTGCTGGTGGATCCGCCAAAGGAAGTCGTGGGCCAACTCCTCAGCGGTGGGCGCCTTGAACGAGGCCACCCGGACGCCCTGCGGATTGACCCCCGTCAGGACCTTGCGAATGGTCCCGTCCTTGCCACCGGCGTCCATGGCCTGCAGGACAACCAGCAGCGATTGCCGATGCTGCGCCCACAGCCGGTTCTGTAATTCGGCCAGCTCGGTAATGAGCAGGGCGGTTGCGGCCCGGGTGGTGTCCTTGTCGCCGGGGGCACCCCTGGTGGATTCGGTATCGAAATTTGCGAGATCGAGATGCTTGCCCTCGATCTGCCAGCGTTGGTAATCGGCCATGAGGTCACGCTAGACATCCCACGCCTCAGCGAAGGCGTGGGCCCCAACCTACGATGCGGACGTGTACGACCTAGTGATCCGCAATGGCACCCTCGTCGACGGGACCGGGTCCTCCCCGCGCCGCGCCGACCTCGCGGTGACTGATGGGCAGATCGTGGCCATTGGCCACGTGGACGGCGAGGCGACCCGCACTATTGAGGCCGAAGGCCGCATCGTCACCCCTGGCTTTGTCGACATCCACACCCACCTCGACGCACAGATCTCCTGGGACCCGCTGGGTACCTCGTCGTGCTTTCACGGCGTGACCTCGGTGGTGATCGGCAACTGTGGTGTGACCTTCGCCCCGTGTCGGCCCGAGGACCGCCAAGGTCTGGCCGAGATGATGGAGTCAGTCGAGGACATCCCCGCCCACGCGATCATGAGCGGATTGTCCTGGGAATGGGAGACCTACGGCCAATACCTGGCGGACCTGGACCGCAAGCCCAAGGGCATCAACATCGGTGGCATGGTGGGCCACAGCGCTCTGCGGCGCTACGTCATGGGCGACCGGGCCACCGAGGTGCCCACCGACGCAGACCTGGCCGCCATGGTCGACCTGGTCGACGAGGCCATCACCGCCGGCGCGCTTGGCCTCTCGTCCAGCCGCACGGTCCTTCACAAGGGCGCCGACGGCCAGCCCATCCCTGGCACCTACGCCACCCTCGACGAACTGCTGGCCCTCACTGATGTGCTGGCCCGCCACGGCAAGGGCGTGTTCGAGACTGCCGCCATGCTCGGCTCACAGAACGGGGCGACCCCCGAGAGCACCATCGAAGAAATCAATGTCTTGGCCGAGGTGAGCCGCTCGTCGGGTCGTCCTGTGTCGTTCGGGCTGACCGAAACCATCGCCGGGGGGCTGCTGCACCGGCAGGTGCTGGAACTCGTGGCCGACGCCAATGCCCACGGGGCCCGCATCCACCCGCAAACCACCGTTCGCTCCGTCGGCGTGCTCTTTGGCCTCGCCCACCACTCCCCCTATGGCGGCTGTGCCGCCTGGCAGGCCCTCGGGCCACTCACCTTCGACGAGCGCCTGGCCGCCGTGCGCGACCCCGAGCACCGGGCCCTGCTCATTGCCGAAGCCGACGCCAGCCAGGGCATTGGCCCGGACCGCCTGTTCCCGCTCGACACCGTTCCGGCCGACTACCGCCTGGACCCCGAACGGTCCCTCGCCGCCCGCGCCGAGGCCGCAGGAACCTCACCGGCGGCCTACTGGCTCGACCTGCTCGATACGACCGACGGGGCGTGCCTACTCAACTGGCCGTTCCTGAACCAGACCCCAGATGAGGTCGAGCATCTCTTGGCCGACGACAACGTGGTGCTCGGCTTGGCCGACGCCGGCGCCCACGTGGGCCAAATCATGGACGCCAGCCAACCCACTTGGTTCCTGGCCCATTGGGTCCGAGACCGCGGCCTCTACAGCCTGGCCGAAGGGGTGGCCCGACTGACTTCCATCCCCGCCGAACTCTTTGCGATTCCCGACCGCGGCATCCTGGCAGTGGGCCGGCCGGCCGACATCAACGTCATCGACCTCGACGCATTAGCGCTGCCGCTCCCCGAGTTCCACCACGACTTCCCCGGTGGTGCCGGGCGCTGGGTGCAGGGGGCGACCGGCTACGACGTCACCGTGGTCAATGGCATCGTGACTCTTGAAGACGGCGAGCACACCGGTGCCCTGCCCGGGGTCACCCTTCGAAGCTAAATTGCTTCGCGGCACATCTAGGGGGCATCCGGCATTCGTTCGTACGGCAATTCCTGGGCGCCGGGCTCGATGCCCAGTATGGGCAACGAGCGCTGGGCGTTCACCGGGCGATTCGGATTGAGAGGGGCAAAGACTGCGGCAGGCACGGGGGCCACCTCATCTCCCGGTAAATCGAGGGCGTCGTCGCCGATGCCACCCAGCTCGTCTTGTTGGCCAGCCCGCGCACGACGCGAGAACAGAGCCGCAGGCACGACGAGAAAGGCAAGGGTGGTAAGTCTCAGTCCTTCGAACACCCACCTCCATCGGCACCGGGTTCCGGTCCTTGAGCGGAACGGCCGATACGGTCAGGACATGCCCGAGCTTCCGGAGGTAGAGACCGTCCGGCGGGGCCTCCGTCCCCTGCTGATAGGGCGTACCTTCACCAGCGCCGGCACCCATCCGTCGGCCAAATTCACCCCGGCCGTGCATACGGTGGGGACAACCGTGGCCGACATTGATCGACGAGGGAAATACCTTCTCGTTGCCCTTGATGACCACCGAAGCCTGGTCATTCACCTCGGCATGACCGGGCAACTCCGGGTCGACCCGGCGGACGCATTGCCGGACCCCTACGACCGCGCCTGGTGGACGTTGGACGATGGCCGCCGGTTTGCGTTCCGTGATGTTCGCCGCTTTGGTCGTATCGCGGTGGTGGGCACCGACCTTCGGTCCCTTCCCACCCTGGCCGCACTCGGCCCAGAACCATTCGATCCCGTATTTACCCCGCAGTCGCTGTGGGCGGACCTCCACCGAAGCCAGGTCAGGGTGAAGACCCAGCTCTTGAACCAGCGGGTCGTGGCCGGAATCGGCAACATCTACGCCGACGAAGCCCTCTGGCGGGCCAGGGTCCATCCGGCCAGCCGGTCGGTCAGCCGGCCGGCGGCCGCCCGGCTCCACGGGGCCATCATCGCCGTGTTGACCCAGGGCATTGAGAATGGGGGGACGACGCTCCGCGACTACCGGACCGTCGACGGTGGGTCTGGAAGCAACCAATACCGCCTGGATTGTTACGGCCAGGCCGGGGAGCCGTGCCCGAGATGCGCAACCATCATGCGACGCCAGGTCATCGATGCCCGGGGCACCACCTGGTGCCCCGCCTGTCAGCGGCGTTAATCCCATGACCGGGTCAACCCTCGACCCGCCGGGCAACCGGGCCCGTGGGATACGGTCGCCAGCCATGGCCGACTCCACCGCCCCCACCCCGATCTCCGAACTGTTCTCCGTTGCCGGCAAGACCGTGCTCATCACGGGCGGCACCCGCGGTATCGGCCGCATGATCGCTGGCGGCTTTGTGGTTGGAGGCGCCAAGGTCATCGTGTCGTCCCGCAAGGCCGATGCGGTGAACGAGACGGTCGAGGAACTGTCCGCATTCGGCGACATCACCGGGTTCCCCAGCGACCTGTCGACCGAGGCGGGAGCGAAAGCCTTGGCCGACGTGGTGGCCGCCGAGCATGACCACCTCGACGTGCTGGTCAACAACGCGGGGGCGACCTGGGGTGCCCCCCTGGCCGAGCACGACGCGACATCTTGGGGTCGGGTCCTTGATCTCAACGTCCAAGGCATCTTCCACACCACCAAGTTTCTGCTTCCGCTTCTCCAAGCGGCCGGGACACAAGCGGACCCCGCCCGAGTGATCAACATCGGGTCGATCGACGGTATCCAAGTTCCCATGCTGGAGACGTACTCGTATTCCGCCTCCAAGGCCGCCGTCCACCAGCTCACCCGTCACTTGGCCAAACACCTTGCCCCGGCCATCACCGTCAATGCCATCGCCCCCGGGCCGTTCGAGTCCAAGATGATGGCCGCAACCCTCAGCGCATTTGGCGACCAAATAGCCGCGTCGGCCCCCCTCAAGCGCATCGGACGCCCAGACGACATGGCCGGGACTGCCATCTTCCTTGCCTCCCGGGCGGGCTCGTACCTGACCGGCACCATCATCGCCGTTGACGGCGGCCTCGCCACCACCCTCTAATCAAACCAATGGAGCTTCCATGAGCGATGGCGATGATCCCACCCAGGCCTGGCGACCAGGCGAAGACGATCCGGTAGGGGGCGATCCCGCCCCCACACCACCCGCCGGCTATTACATCCCGGCACCGGAACCAGCCGCCGGAGCCGGTGGTGGTGGTGGTGGGTCCTATGACGACCCCGGCCAGGCCGAACCGCCGAACGGCGGCAACGGACCCCTCATCGCGGTGATCGTGCTTCTGGCCTTGATCATCGTGGTGGGCGCCCTGCTGTTGATCGTGGTGAACAACAACGACAGCAACAACACGCCCACGACCGTGTCGACCAGCCTCACCACCACCTCAACGTCGACCACCACCAGCACCACCGCGCCATCCACCACCACCCAGGCGCCGTCTACCACCATGGCGCCGACGACCACCGTGGCACCGACCACAACGACCATTGCGCCCACCACAACTTCAACCACGACCGTGCCCGCCGCCACGAGCACCACCGCTGCCCCCTAGCGGGCCAAAGAACCAAAGATCAGGTGGCGGGGTACGGGTGCGGCGCTCCGCCGAACACCCGCTCAGCATTCTCGTGGAGAAATTTGGGCCAGACGTGGTCCCGGAACGGCACCGTCGGGAGCTCCGCGTGAATCCGATCCAGGGTGAGTCCCGCCGCCCAGTAGCCCGCAAAAATGATCTTGTCGGCCCCGCGGGTATTGGCGAAGTCGATGATGTCTTGGGGATAGTGCTTGGGTGCAAAGGCGGACGTCGAGTAGTAGAGGTTCGGCCACTTCAACAGCAGTTTCACCATGAGCTCGGTCCACGGCTCGGCGCCATGGCGAGTCACGATCTTCAGCTCGGGGAAGAACCAGCAGACCTCATCTAGCTGCATGGGCAACTGCGCCATCATCGGCAGGCGCGGCCCAGGAACACCGGCGTAGACCACGATCGGCAGGCCGGCCTCGACGCACTTGGCATACACGGGGTACATCTTCTTGTCGTCCAGGGCAACCTGCGGTTGCAGCGCCGTGCCCCACGTGTGGATGGCCTTGAGCCGGCTCCCCCACTTCTCAATGGCGGCATCTATCTCCCGCAGGGCGGCCATGCCCGAGCCGGGGTCCACGTTGAGGATTCCCCAGAACTTGTCGGGGTGCTCGGTGAGCGCTCGAGCCGCCAAGTCCTTCTCGGTGACGTTGGTCAGGAACCGGGTGATCCCAAAGCGCTTCATCTCCGCCAACGTGAGTTCCAGCGGATCGTCGATCTCGTCGTAGGTAGGAATGTCCTTGAACATGTACTGCGCGGGCATCTCCATGGTCTGGGTCTCGCTGTCCATGGTGGCCTTGCGGATGAAGTCGTAGACCTTGGCTTTGGCCTCCCGGACATCGGGGAAGGAGAGGAAGGTATCGGTGATCCCCCCAGCCCGAGCCGCATCGAAGGCCGCGTTTCCGGTCGGTGCAGGCACGGCTAGAGCCCTTCGAAGGTCTGGTCGAGGATCTGGGCCTGTTCTTGGATGTGGATTCCATGGCTGCCGGTGGCCGGGCTGCCGGACCCGGTGCGGGAAACCTGGCGGTACGCAACACCCTCGGGAACCAGGGGCCACAACCGCTCGTTGACGAAGGAGCGGGGGCCCATGTTGTCCGGTTCTTCTTGCAGCCAGACCACTTCCTGCGTGTTGGGGTACGAGGCCAACACGTCGGTAATCTGCTTGTAGGGGAACGGGTACAGCTGCTCGATCCGCACTACGGCGGCCAGGTGGCCGCGCTCATCTCGGCGACCAATGGCGTCGTAGGCCACCTTGCCGGAGCAGAACACCACCCGCTGCACCGTGCCGCGGTCCGTGATCGAGGCGTCGTCCAAGAGTTCCTGGAACGATCCGCTCTCCAGCTCGGTAATGGGCGAGCGGGCGGACTTCGCCCGTAGCAGGGACTTGGGGGTCATGACCACGAGTGGCTTGCGCACCTCGCGCTTCATTTGGCGCCGCAGCAGGTGGAAGTACTGGGCCGAGGTCGTGGCATTGGCCACCTGAATGTTGTCCTCGGCGCAGAGGGTGAGGAATCGCTCGATGCGGCCCGATGAATGCTCAGGGCCCTGGCCTTCCAGGCCGTGCGGCAGCAGCAGAACCAGGCCTGAGGTCTGGCCCCACTTGTCTTCGGCCGCCACCAGGTATTGGTCGATCACGATCATGGCGCCGTTGACGAAGTCGCCGAACTGGGCTTCCCAGCAGACCAGCGCGTTCTTGTGAATGACCGAATAGCCGTATTCGAAACCGAGGGCCGCGTATTCGCTGAGCAAGGAGTCATAGATCCAGAACTTGCCTTGGCCCTCACGCAGGTTGGCCAGCGGGGCGTATTCCTCGCCGGTGGAATAGTCCGACAGGACGGAATGGCGCTGGGAGAACGTGCCTCGTCGGGAGTCTTGGCCGGCGAAGCGAATATCGGTGCCTTCCAGCAAGAGCGATCCGAAGGCCATGGCCTCAGCCGTGGCCCAATCGACGTGGCCGTCGGCCACCATTCTGGTCCGGGTCTCGAACTGCTTGGCCAGTTTGGGGTGGGTCTCGAATCCATCTGGAACCGACGACATGGTGGCGTAGATCTGATCGAGTGTTGCCTTGGCCACGCCCGTCTCTACGTGGGCCAATACGCCAACGGCAGGCGGCATGGGGAGAGCAATGACCTCATCGGTGGGCTTGGAGCCACGGGTCTCGGTCAGCGCGGTACCGAGGCGGGCGCTGAAGTCGTCCAGTGCGTGTTCTGCCTCTTCGATGGAGATGTCTCCCCGCTTTACCAGCGACTCCGTGAAGAGCTTGCGGACAGAACGGCGGGCGTCGATCCGCTTGTACATGAGTGGCTGCGTGTAGCTCGGATCGTCGCCTTCGTTGTGGCCATGGCGGCGGTAACACACCATGTCGATGACGACGTCCTTGTGGAACTCTTGGCGGAAGGCATAGGCCAAGCGGGCCACCCGCACGCAGGCTTCCGGGTCGTCGCCATTCACATGGAAAATCGGGGCCTCGATCATCTTGGCCACATCGGTGCAGTATTCCGACGAACGAGCCGATTCCGGCGAGGTGGTGAAACCAAGCTGGTTGTTGATGATGAGGTGGATGGTGCCGCCCACCCGGTAACCCTTGATGGTCGAGCAGTTCAGCGTTTCCGCCACGACCCCTTGGCCCGCAAATGCCGCGTCTCCATGGAGCAGGACGGGCAGGACCGAGAACGACTCGGGATCGTTGATGAGGTCCTGCTTGGCCCGAACCATGCCCTCAACGATGGGATCGACGGTCTCCAGGTGGCTCGGGTTGGCCGCCAACTCGATCGGAAGGGTGTCCCCCTTGCGGCTGGTGAACGTGCCGGTCTGGCCGAGGTGGTACTTCACGTCGCCCGAGCCCTGGGTGGAATCCGGGTCGATAAAGCCTTCGAACTCCTTGAACAGTTGGTCGTAGTTCTTGCCAACAATGTTGGTAAGCACATTGAGTCGACCGCGGTGGGCCATGCCCATGACCGCGCTGTTGAGCCCGTCGCTCGCCGCGCATTCCAGCACCGCATCCAGAATCGGAATGGCAGACTCCGCGCCTTCTATTCCGAAGCGCTTCTGGCCCACATACTTAGTGGCCAGAAACTTCTCGAACGCTTCCGCCGCATTGAGGCGGCCAAGAATATGACGCTGCTCCTCCGGGCTGAGGCGGTCGTTGACACCCTCTACATGCTCTTGAATCCAGCGCTTCTGCGCCGGCTCGGAGATGTGCATGTACTCAATGCCGATCGTGCGGCAATAGGCATTGCGGAGCACGTGAAGCAGGTCTCCCAACTTCATCCGCCGCTGTCCGCCGACGCCGGTGGTGAGGAACTCCCGCTCGAGGTCCCAGATGGTGAGCCCGTAGGTGGCGGGATCTAGCTCGGAGTGCATGTGCGGCTCCTTCCACGCCAGCGGATCAAGATCCGCAATGAAG
>JANXNS010000260.1 GCA_025353965.1 Aquihabitans sp. | reverse complement strand
CCTTAGGCGCAGGGGAACGTGCTGGCCAACACGTCGTTGGCGATGCGGTGCGAGCGGTACTCACCCTGCACCGCTTCGATGGTCTTGGCCAGGGGGAACCAGGTGTCGGACACCTTCATGGCCGGGTCGATGGCGGCGACGGGGTGCCACCACACCCCCTCGGCGCTCAGGCACACCTCGGGGATGAGCGACGCCCGAGACATCGTCAGCCCGGCGTTGGCGGCCCCTTGGCGGGCGATGCGGCGCACCACCCGCTGGTCCTCGTCCAGGCTGAGCTCATCGAACAGACCGACCAGTTCATTCTCGCTGGCACCGGCATCGGGGCCGAGCGTGGCCGCCACCCGGATGCGGAACCCAAGGTCCAGTGCGGTGCGAATGCCCTTCATGGCCCGGGCGAAGCTGCCGTCGCCGCGGTGGCGGTCGTGCAGGTCCGCGGTGGCCGAGTCCAGGCTTATCTGCAGCGTGAGTCCGTCGCGGGGCAGTGCGTCGAGTCGGCGGAGCCGTTCTCCCTGCCACTGCATGGCGTTGGTGAGCACAGTGGTCGGCAGTACGGCCACGGCGAGCCGCAGCCGTTCGTCGAGGTCAAGCAGTAGGAACGGCTCGCCGCCGGTCAGGTACAGCTCGCGAATCCCCGCTGGCACCGCCTCGTCGAGGATGGCGGCGAAGTCCTCCACGCTGATGATCCGCCGCTCGGCCGTTGGTGACGAGGCTACGCAGCAGTAGTCGCAGGCCAGGTTGCAGTGGAAGTTGGTGTAGATCCAGAGCCGGTAGCCCGGGCGCCGGTCTGGTGGAAGGGCTTCGAGCGGGTCGGCCAGGCGACCGCGCAGGATCTCGATTGAGTCTGCATGCACGGTCAAGATGGTGTTGCCGGTGGCTTCGACCCATCGTCGGGCCGTCTCCACGTCGTCCGGTCCGTCGACCGTCACGAGCGTGGTGGTGCCTGCGGCGGTGGCTGACACCGCCTCGATCAACCGCAGGGTCAGTTCGAACGACATCGCCGCCCCTTCCCGCTCACGCCCCGACTGAACCTCGGACTCACCAGCGGTCGGAGGTGCCCTGCTCCTCCATGGCGTCAGCCAGCGAGCGGTAGCCCTCCAGGTCCGGGAGCTTCCAGGCGGTGAGCCCCTCCAGTTCGAGGATGCGCCGATGGTCCGGGTTCTCCCAGTCCATCTTCAGCAGGTAGTCGACCCACGGCTGGACCCGGTCGTCGCTGAGGGCGTCGAGGGCGGAAAAATTGCAGTGGCTGTACTCCTCGGACTCCCACACGATCTCGAGGTCCGCCACCGCCGCGTCGCCGCCAGCGGTGAGGCCCGTCCAGGTGTTGATGCCGATCGCCGCCACGTCGGCATCGCCGTCGACCACGGCACGCAGTGCATCGAGGTCCGAGCGTCCGGTGTCGCCGTGCTTGCCCACATCAGAGTCGAAGATCACCAGGTCCATGTCAGCTTCGGACAGCCCCGCTCGCCGCAAGAAGTGGACGGGCAGGATTCGAGCCTGGCCGGAGTCACGGGAACCGAGGGCGACGCGACGGCCCTTCAGGTCCCCGAGGCCACTCAGGCCCGAACCGGCCCGGCCGACCATGAGCGTCTTGAACACAAGGTCCGTGTCCCGGGTAGCCAGGGCCCGGGCGGTGCCGCCCGTGCGCCGCAGCGTGCGGATCCAGGCAACATTGGTGTTCCAGGCAATGTCGATGTGCCCGGCGAGGAGGGCCTCGACCTGGCGCTCATAGTTGGAGAACAGCACGAAGTCCATGGGAGCCGGGCCGTCCGCGAAGTACTCGCGGATGCCCTCCCAGATGGGCACGACATTGGCGCTGTAGGCCACCGCCCCCACGAGCAGTTCCTGGCGATTGGTTGCTTCGGACACGGCGGGACCTCTCAGAACTGTCAGAACAGGTCCATGCCACACAGGGCACGGCCGGCGAAGTCGAACAAGGCATCGGACGTCGGGGCCATCACGAACCCGGCCCGCGCATCGCGTGCGAACCGCTCGATACTCAGCTGCTTGGAGAACCCGGCGCCACCGGCCACCCGCATAGCGGTGTCGGTGATCCGCAGAGCAGCCTCGTTGCACGCCGCCTTGGCGGTGAGCACGGCAAGCACGGTGGTGTCGTCGGGAGCGGCGACCTTGGCCGCCGTCTCCCGCAGCAGCGCCTCATGGGCGGTGAGGTCGGCCCAGCCCTTGGCCAGGTAGGCCCGGATGGTGGGCAGGTCCGCCAGGGAAGAATCGAGGTGCTCCAAACGGGAGCCCGATGCGTGCTCGATGGCCGCCTCGAGCGCCGACCGGGACAGGCCCAGGGTCACCGCCGAGTTGCCCAAGCAGAACCAGGGCAGCACCACCTGCATCATCAGGCCGAAGCCGCCGCTCTCGTTTCCGAGGCGGGCACCGTCGCTCACCTCCACGTCGAGGCGCACCGGCGCAGAGTCGTTGCCCCGAAGGCCCACGCCATCGAACGAGCCGAGCACGTTGACGCCCGCTGCCTCCCGATCCACCACATAGAGGTTGGAGTCCGTGGGCCCTTCCCCGGCAGGCGCAAGGGCGCTGGCCACGTACACATCTGCCTTGGTGGCCGACGTGACCCAGCTTTTGTCGGCGCCAATAGTGACCGACTCGCCATCGCGGCGGACGGCCTTGGACACCGGAGCCCAGAAGTGGCTGCGCGAGCCCTTCTCGCTGAAGGCCAGGGTTCCGAGCTTGGCCCCAGAAGCCAGGTCGGCCTGCAGCTCCGCCGCCCCGGCCGACGGCGGGGCCGCCGAGGTCACGGCCGTGGCCGAGAGGTGCATCAGGTACACCATCGAGGTCGACCCACACGCACCGGCCACGCCGAGCATGGCCTCAACGAACTCGACCGGCCCCGCTCCCATGCCGCCCGACTCGGGCGACGAGATCAGCCCGAGGAGACCACTGTCGGCCAAGGCGCGAACCTGGTCCTCGGGGAAGGCACCATCTCGGTCGACGGCCTCCGCCCCGGCCCGGATGCCTGGGAGCACCTGCTCGAGTCGTTGCTTCACTGCACCGGTTACGGCCATGTCAGGCCTCCTTTATTTCTCGTGTTGCTGGTCGTCGACCGAGAGTATGACGCGCCACGCCCGGGTCCGCAGCCGAGCAGGACGGGGCCGACCGTGGTTCACGACGCCTTCAGCAACATGGACGAGATCCGGGTCTTACGATCACGCCAGATCGGCCGCAGAAGCCGGTCAAGACCACCGACCCGTCCGGCGGCGGTGGTCGCAAGCACGAGGTGGATGGCGATGAGCATGTAGTAGGACCATGGCCATTCGTGGGGCGCGTGCAGGACGCTGAGCGTGATCGCGCTGGCTTGAATCACGCCGATCAAGGCCCAGAGCCGCGTGGCGAGACCCAGCGTGAGGAACAACGCCAGCCCGTACTCGAGCACCATTACCGACCATCCGAATGCGGTCAGGTTCTTGAGAACGATGTGTTCGGAGAACCATGCGTACGGACCGAACACCGGATGGTCGACGCCAAGTTGCACATAGCGGCCGAGCCCGGCCGATGTGGTGAACGGTGGGCGCTTCCAACCGGCGTTTTGAAACCAAAGAAGGCCCATCAGGATCCGCAACCCGGCCAGGGACCGCCCCGACCACGGCCCTGTCACCGCTGCGCCGTTTCGGTCGCCCGATCCAACGCCTGTGCCGCTGAGGTCCACGCCGTGACCCTACCCACCTCGCGAAGAGGAGGTTCGGCTTTTGTCGCCGAGTTTCGCGAACGGTAATAACTCGTTCGGCCGCGGTTGCCGGGACGATTGCGTTGGCGACGTGGAGGCAACGACCATGATGGCGGTCATGACTGACAGCGTCTTTCCCTTGGTGGCACCGAAGGACTACGACGAGCCGTCGGTTTTCCAGGTCGACGGCTTGTTGCGGGAGGCCCGCCGACAGCGCGGGCTCGGTGACCGAGCCGTTCCGGAGGTGTGCTTGTTGGACCCCGATGGAGATGTGGTTCGACATCTCGTCCGAGCGGGTCGGGCCACCCGTCACGAGGATTGGGCCTGCTATCACTCCGAACTGTGGGTGGCCGATTGTGGGGGCCGAGATATCGGTGTGGTGCCATGCGCGGTCGGTGGCCCCTATGCGGTGCTGGTGGCCACCGAACTGCATGCCTCAGGATGTGAGCTGGTGATATCGGTCACCTCGGCCGGACAGGTGCTGTCGTTGGGTGCTCCGCCGTACTTTGTCCTGATCGACCGGGCCCGGCGCGATGAAGGGACCAGTGCGCACTACCTCCCACCGTCGGAGTGGGCCACCCTGGAACCGGGGCTGGCGACCCTGCTGATCGGCGCGTTCGACGGGCTCGACGAACCAGTCGTGTCCGGTTCCTCGTGGACGACCGACGCCCCCTTTCGGGAGACGGCTCGAGCCATCGCCGCAGCCGAGGCGGCTGGGGTTCATGCGGTGGAAATGGAGGCAGCGGGCCTCTACGCGTATGCGACCGCGACGGGAGCCCGGGTGGTGTGCGTCGCGCACGTGACCAACACGATGGCGGTCAACGGTGACGACTTCGAGAAGGGTGAGGATGGCGGCACCCGCCGGATCCTGGCCGTGGTCGACGCAATCGCCCAGCGCCGAGCCACCGCCGAGACCTGAACGGGACTGTTGCGGTGAGCGTGCACGTCTGGTGCCGTTTATCGGCACCCCGCCCTGCGACCCCCAAGTCTGCGGAAATGACAGATGCCGGGAGGCGTCACTGTCCGGAGGCTCCGCAATGGCAGATTCTTTTCCTCGACAGCACCCAACTGACCCTGGCGCGCTACGGCGTTGACTTGCTTGCCGACTGCTGACCCGGCGGGCGACGCTGGATCTGACGGCGGTACCTTCAAGTGCACAAGCCTCCCGGGTTCAAAGAACGGACATGACATGCTCACCATCGGCATCAACCACGTTGCGACGATCACCAACGACAGCGATCGCCTGCAAACCTTCTACCGAGAAATGTTCGACGCCGAAACACTCAGCGACGCAAGCGAGTTCCCAGATGGAACAGGCCCCCGACTGACGGTCATCAGGATCGGCCCTTGCGCAGAGCTGAACGTCTTCCAGATCGAGGGCAACACCCAGGCCGACCTACAGACACCTATGTTCGGGCGGGGACGACTTGACCACTTCGCACTCCAAGCCGAATCGATCGACGCGTTCGAGACGATCCGCTCTCGGCTGCGGGCCTGCGGTGCGACCGACGATTTCGTCACCGATTTCGGACCCGTACTCAGCCTCTTCTTCCGAGACCCCGACGGCCTCGAAGGAGAGGTATGCGTCGAGAACCCCGACCGTGTCCCCGGCATCAGCCATCCACCCGGCACACGCGCTCGGCGCTACCCGCACGAATCCTGAGCGTCACCTGGGCCAACCGAGCCACCGTGCCGCAAAGGGCATGCGACGCAGCGGGAGGGCCTCGTCGAACGTATCGGCATCGGCCCGGGCATCAAAGTGCTCGATCTCGGGTGCGGCGACGCCACGACCGCGCTACCCCCCCGCCCGGCGGGAGCCGACGTGCTGGGTGTCGACATCGCGGGGAACCTGGCCGACGCCGTCGACGTGTGACCGACGAAGCCCCCAGAAAGTAGCGGAGCTTTGTCGACCTTGAGCATCCAGGAAGCGCTGTACCCCGGAATCACCTGCTTCGGTTGCGGCCATGCAAACCCCTAGGGATTCCATCTACGCAGTTGCCGCAAAGGCGACGTCGCGGTCGCGGCCTTTCACCCGCGCCCCGAACACGACAACGGCTTCGGATCCGTAAACGGCGGCATCATCGCCACCGTGCTGGACTGGGGTGGGTGCTGTGGAACGTGGGACACCCACCTCGACGAGATCGCCCGCACGTGCTCGCCGACCGCTGACCCGGCGGGCGACGTGAGCCCGCGGAGGGCATCGACACCAGGCTCGCGGTGCCTTCGTCGCAGGTTCTCCATGAACGTGTGAACTCGAATAATCACGCGGGTGGTCTTGTCCCGCTGCATGGGCCCTGTCCGTGGCTCGTCGCAAGGTGGTGAGGAAGATGACTGACACGGGTCGCCAGCTGCCAGACTCACCGCACATGGCCTCGTCCGCGGAACGCCAGCTTGCTCACCATCGGCGTCGGCGGTCGATGCGCGGGCACGGCTACTTCAAGCGGTTGGGTCCCGGCATCGTCACCGGCGCTGCGGATGATGACCCGTCCGGGATCGGCACCTACTCGCAGGTTGGCGCAGCACAAGGCCTGTCGCTGCTGTGGATGGCCCCGTTCCTGCTGCCGCTTGCCGTCGGGGTTCAAGAATCAACGACACGGCTCGGCCTCGTCACCGGCAAGGGTCTCGGCACCCTCATTCGTGAGCGGTTCCCCCGGTGGGTTCTCGTCGGCGCCGTGCTCCTCTTGGCGTCGGCGAACACGCTCAACATCGCGGCCGACCTGGCATCGATGGCTGCAGCGCTCGGGCTCCTGGTACCGGTTCCGGCGGCGGCGGGCGTCGTGTTGTTTTCGGTCGGCATGGTCGTCGCCGAGGTGTCGGTGCCGTACCACCGCTACTCCCGAGTGTTGCGTTGGTTTGCGCTGTCGCTGATCGCCTACGTGCTCGTCCTGGCCGTTGTGAAGGTCAACTGGTCCACCGTCGTGGCCCGCACGTTTGTCCCGCGGTTCACGTTCGACGCCACGAACATGCTGGCCCTGACCGCGATCGCCGGCACCACCATCTCGCCTTACCTGTTCTTCTGGCAGTCCGCGGAAGAGGTCGAGGAACGAGCCGACGGCGCTGCTGACCCCGTGGACCGGCCACACATTGTCGCGATGCGTGTCGATGTCTGGACCGGGATGCTTTCCGGTGTTGCCGCCATGTTCGCCATCATGTGCACCGCGGCGGTCACGCTCGGAGCATCCGGCTCGGTCAACATCGGAACGGCCGAGCAGGCCGCAAAGGCCCTTGAGCCGTTGGCTGGGAGCTTCGCCAAAATCCTGTTCTCGGTAGGGATCGTCGGCCTCGGGCTGCTCGCAGTGCCCGTGCTTGCGGGCTCCACCGCTTACGCAGTCGCTGAAGCGTTCCACTGGAACGAGGGCCTGAGCCGCAGACTCAGGGACGCGCCCGGTTTCTATGGAGTGATCATCGCCTCGATGACGATCGGGCTTGCGCTCGTCGGGCTCGGGATCAACCCGATCCGGGCCCTGTACCTATCGGCAATCTTCAACGGCCTGACCGCTCCCCCGCTCATTCTGCTGATCGTCATCCTCGCCCGCTCACGCAACGTACTCGGGGAGTTCCGGTCCGGATGGACGTCGGTCGCCGCAACGTCGGTCGCTGGCATTGCGATGACGATCTTTCCGATCGTCGCGATACTCAAGTCATAGCCCGACACTCGCTAAGCATCCAGCGCGGGGAAGCGCCCGCAGCACAACGGCGACCTGGATGCGCGCAGGGGTGCAGTGCGGCATGACCGGAAGTGAGCCACAGCCTCCCCCGCCCATGGAGTGCACTGACCCGGCGTTCGCGTACACCGACCATCCCGAGCCCAAAGTGGCCTACGGAGGGTCTTGCTGGGATCTAGTGACTGTCGCTGGGCTCAGTCGCACCCCGAGAGGGGGGGGTAGCAGTTGGCCAGTCAAAATGTCTGCAAGCCACCGCTCATAGCGGTCGGGCGTCCAGGAGCGGTCGACGACGAGGAGTCGAAAGACCTCGGGGGACGCGAGGGCGTGCACGACGTCAGCAGCGTTGCGTTCCTTGAGCCCCGGGCTCAGCGCCCCGGCTCGCGCGAGGGAACGGGGGCTCCGATACTCCTATGTCAAGGCGGCGAGGTCTTGGATGATGATTGGGTGGAGGCGTCGGGCGAGGTAGCGCTTGAGGCAGCGGACGATTTCTCGGTGTGAGAGTCCTTCGGCTTTGCGTCGTTCGGCGTAGGCGCGCGTTTCGGGGTCGTGGCTGAGTCGGACTCGGGCGATGGTCCACAGGGCGTTATTGGCTTGGCGGTCCCCGGCCCGGTTGAGGCGGTGTCGGGTGGTTTTGCCGGAAGACGCGGTGACTGGGTTTACGCCGCAGAGCGCGGCGAAGCCGGCTTCTGTTCGGATCCGCTGGGGGTTGTCGCCAGCGGCGATGAGCAGCTTGGCGGCTACGTCGCGTGACACGCCTTGTTCGGCCAGTAGGTTCGGGGCTGCGACGGCGATCATTTTGTCGAGGGCCTTGTTGTGGGTGTTGATCTCGTCGGTGAGCGCAAGCCAGCGGCGTGCGAGGGCCCGGATCGCCTGGCGGGTCACTGTTGCCGGGTCGTGACCGGTGCCAGGTCGCCATGCTGCAGCTCTTCGTGCCCGTTTCAGCGGGGTCAGGCCGCGGAGTTCTTGGCGGGTGGCGTCGGGTGCGGTGACGATCAGGTTTGTTATCTGGTTAGCGGCCTGGGTGCGGGCTTTGATCGCGGAACGTTTCACCACGTGCAACGTGCGGATTGACTCGACGATCCCGTCACGCGACTTCGGTGTGCCGGTGGCTTGGCCAGACAACACGGCACGGGCTGCGCCCTCGGCATCCGCGGGATCGGATTTGCCGTAGCGGCGGCGATGTTGGCGGTTCGGTCGCCCAACTTCGATGACCGTCACGTCCGCGTCGGTCAGGAACCGGGTGAGCCCAGCCCCATACGAACCGGTGCCTTCCACACCGATCGCGTGGATGGTCCCGTGGGTGTTCGCCCACTCGAGCAGCCGTTGGTAACCGGCAGGGTTGGCGGGGACTTCGACATCGTCGAGCCGGCGGCCCTGGACGTCGATCACGACCGCGGTGTGGGTGTCGGTGTGAGTGTCGACACCCACGATGATTTTGGGGGTTGGTTCTGGCATGGTGGTTGGGCTCCTGATCCTTAGTGGGGTTGGGGAGCACCCACCGGCCGCGACGGCGGACAGGACAGTTAGGGCGTCGAGCGAGACTCCTATTAGGTCACTTCGCCCGACCGGTCGGTGCGTGTCCAGCCCCGAAGCCCGGTCGACAGATCGGAGCGAAGACACCCGAAGGGCCCGTTGCGTTGAGGGTCAAACCGAAACGATGCTGGACTCAACCAGCATGGCCAACAGGGCTGGACCCACCCACCATGGACTAACTGTTGCGTTGGCTGCCATCGGACCGCGGCGCTGGTTGGAGCGAGCGGAGGTCAGATCTCAGACTGCTCGTGCGAGTTCGTCGAACGCGGCTGCGACCATGAGGCCAGGGAGGGCGTGGACGCCGAGTTCGTAGTGGCCGCGTCGCAGGTTCTGCATGAACGCGTGACCCTTAATGATGACGCTGGCGGTCCGGTCCGTCTGGAGGCCGCGCATCGGTCGAAGCCTGGCCTTGAGGCGGCCATGGTCTGCCTCGACACGATTGTTGGCGTACTGAGTGGTGTCGTGATGCGCAGCTGGCATCAGTTCGCGGATCGTCTTGGCCAACACCGGTGACTTGTCGGTGGTCACCTCGACAGGCTCGCCGTGAGCGGTGATCGCCGAACTGAAGAACCTTGTGGCTGCTGCAGTGTCACGCTTCTTCGAGACGAACACGTCGATGACCTGCCCATTCTGGTCCACCCCCCGGTACACGTACCGCCAGACCCCCGCGACCTTCACGTAGGTCTCGTCGACGAACCAGCGGCCACCAACTGCGTGACGACAAGGCCGAGCGGCATCGACCAGCAACGGCGTGAACCGCTGCACCCACCGGTACAGCGTGACGTGATCGACCTCGACGCCGCGTTCGGCGAGAAGTTCCTCGAGGTCCCGATAGGAGAGCCCGAAGCGCAGATACCAGCGGACCGCCAACAAGATCACCTCCGGCGGGAACCGAAACCCGGCGAAGGCCACCGAGCCCTGGTGGATCGGCGGGCAGGAACGACGGCGCTTCATCCCGTCAGCTTCGCCGTCCCAACGTGGGCAAGCTCAACGCAACGGAGCCCCCACAGGCGGGTCAGCCGTGAACGGGGAGGACCCAGGCTCGTTCCACCGTGGAGGAATTTGATCAGACATCTGGACCTTCTATCACGTGCACTGTCCAGCGGATAGGGCGAAACATGTAGTGCTGCAGATCGAATGCGCTCAATGGGGCAGCCACCCTCCTCGGCTGGCCTGCTGTCCCGCAGCGAGCTCCATGATGAAGTTCTCGGGTTTACGCGCACGACCTTCGTCAGAGTGTCAGGTAAAGGGTTTCAATCGTTGCGTCTGGATGGCGGGAAGCGATTGTCCCCCAGGCTTGAAGCAGCCGAAGCATCTCGGGGCCATAGGCGATTTGCCCATGTGCGACCGCTAGACCGCTCGACCACGCAGACCAACCCCCCTCGCCGGAGGGAGACTGCCACGGCTGACATCTGACCTCCCAGAATGCTGTCGGGTCAAAATCGGCGCCAATGCCGTGATATCGCGAGAGCTGTGTGGGGGAAGAATGAATGTACCGCCAGACGGTGGCGTCACTGTCTAGGTAAGCGCCTCGACGCTGGGTGAGGATCCGATTCTCCTCCCGTGCCTTGGCCCGCAGGCCGCGTGTCCAAGACCGACTCCTCACCAGCAAGGAGCTCTCGGCGTGAGCCATTCCGAGTATCGCACGATCACTCCACGAGGCAACTGGCTCTGGCGATCCTACCCGAACACCAATCGGAATCTTCATACCTACAGTCGGTTCAAGGGCGACGCCTGGCTCTGTCGTCGATGCCAAGCTGGTCCAAGAGGTTGGGACGGCTTCCCCATCCACGTTGGCCCACGCGATACAGGCGGAATTCAGCGGCTCGATCTTGCTTAGTTCCCCAATTCCTGGTTTATCGAGTGTTCGTAGGAAGGTGCGCCGAATTCTGTGTTTGGCAGGTTCCGTTAGAGCCTCAAATTCTGGGCAATGAAGCTGGATCTTCGAGGATTCTTTATTGATACGCATGACCAGTAGGGCATCGGTAGATGCACCCGGCGCAACATCGACGGCTGCATCTGCGCCATAAGCGGACCCGGAGACGGCTCTCAACGATCCAAGCAAGGCATCCCGCACTGCCATCGCGTCGGCTTCGGCTACAACAACTTCACAGCCGTGGGTGAACGATAACGGGCCGGGCGACAGGTAGTCGTCTTTGAAGGGTGAGGCCGGAGCTAGCACTAGACGACGAACCGTCCCTTCGACGTCCAGGGGACCAGGCTCGATCGACACGACCGGAGGGATGCTAACGACCTCGGCGATCAGTGCCTTCACGACCTGGTAGGACGGGGCATTCACCAACGAATTGTCCCTCGTCCGGAAGGCAGGTGTAGTCAGCTCCGCACAGCCTGTGGCGGAATCAAACGCAATCCGAATCAGCCAATCAGGCTGAAATTTGCAGAACGGGCTGGGTGCACCCAGATCGACGTCCACTGAGCTGGGCCCCGAAAGCCGCACTCGAAGCATCGAGCGCAGCGAGGTCGTGGCGATCTCCGCGTGGGTGGACTTACGTGGCTCCAGCCACGACGAGGTGACGTCCCCGAGGGCGGAGGCTCGGGCGAGAATCCGCGCAGTGGCAAGAAAGCCGCGCATTCCGTCTGTAGTCACCCAATCCTGGTCATCCGGAGCCGGCTGCCAGGGTATCCGTGAAGTGACCACTTTTTTTGCCGTTTGCCGAGATGAAAACCCCATCGTATTCTTACCAGTCCGATCCGGGATTGCTTTCGACGCCATCCGTTTGGTGTCGCCGCGACTCTTCTCTCAAAGCGTCATTCCGCCGGTTCGTTTGATGGATCTCGCGCCGCTTCAGCGCCCATCCAATTCCGGCGAAGGGCACAAACGCAACTGCTACGGGAATAAATATAACCATTTAAGTGACTCTCCCTCATTCAAGCTCAATCGGTTCGGCCCCATCGAATGTCAGCGCAGCGCCTTGGCCTCCGGGCCAACGACTGGGCATTTCTTGGTTGACCCTGGCCCGTCGTCATAAGCCGGCTGGTGCCCGGCGATCCAGATCACCGGACCAGCATTGAGCGTCACAGTCTGGTGTGTGCAGTTCACGACGCGCTCACCCCAAAGCTTGAAAGCGGCAGGTGGCATACCGACCGCGGACCGAGGCAGAACAATTTGAGGGAGACCCAGTACGCGACCGGGCACATCGGCTCCTGTGGGATCATTCGGCGTCAGCCCGCTCGGAACAATGACCCAGTAGGTCAGCCCTTTAACATCTCCTCGAGCTAGATTCCTGTAGTTGCGGAGCCCACTGGACGTACCCGATGGACACTCCGGGCCGTTCCCGCTATCAAACAGGGTCTGCGAGTCCTCGGCGTAGAAGACCCCAACCGTTGCAGCGATTGAAGACGTCAGCCTTGTCTCGGCGTTCACCTCGACAACCCTTGCCTTCGGGTCGACTGCCGGGCAGCCACCAAGGCCGTTCTGCACTTCGGGGTCCAGCGAGTCAACCGACTGGGGTTCACCGATGGACTCTGTGACCGTGGCCGAGTTCCCGTCGTTGTCCGTGATGCTGAAAGACACGTCACGAGTCTTCGGTGGTCCTGAGGAACCGCCACCACCAGAAGGAGCAGATGTCGTTGGGGGGCTTGCCTTTGCACCGGACCCTCCCTGAACCGTGCTTCGATCGATCGTCGACGAAGTTCTCGAATCAGAACTGGAGCCACAACTGGCCAAAGACACGACTAGGGCCAGCGATGCAATCGCTGCAAATAATCCGGCGCGGCAGGTTGGCATCGACCGAGGGTACTCGCTATCCACGAGTCCGCGTGTCAATGGTCAATGGGATCTGCCCAGCGGCGGACAGCAGTGCTGCCCGGTGGTGGCCATTGGAATTGCCCAGGGATGGCCAGTAGGTCTGCCCGGGGTTAGTTGGCCAGGGGCTTGACTCCTTTGCCGGTGGTGGCTTGGGTGAGGCGGATGGAGTCGCCGCCGGTGAGCACGACGTGTGCGTGGTGCAGGAGGCGGTCGACAGTGGCGTTGGCGATGGTTTTGGGCATGAGCTCGTCGAACCCGGCGGGGTGCAGGTTGGATGAGAGTGCGATGGCCCGTCGCTCGTAGGCGGCGTCAACAACTCGGTAGAGGGCTTCGGCGGTCTCGGTGGCGACGGGGAGCAGGCCGATGTCATCGATGCAGATGAGGTCGGCGCGCATGATCCGTTTGAGGGCTCGGCTGGTGGTGTCATCGGCGCGGTGGCGGCGGAATAGGGCGCCGAGCGACTCGAGCGAGAACCACATGACGTGGGCGCCTGAGTCGATAGCGGCGTGGCCGAGGGCTTCGAGCAGGTGTGACTTGCCGGTGCCTGAGGGCCCGCACACGACGAGGTTCTCGTGGTTGGTGATCCATTCGAGGGTGCGTAGGGACCGTTGTGTCGGGCCGGGGACCGACGAGGTGGTTTCGTCCCAGCTGTCGAAGGTTTTGCCGGTGGGGAACCCGGCGGCTTTGCGGCGGGTGCCAACTGATGATGCTCGACGCCCGGCGATTTCCTCTGCGAGCAGCGCCCGGATGGCTTCGGCTGGTTCCCAGCGTTGGGCTTTCGCGGTGGCTAACACGTCTGGGGCGTGGCG
>JANXNS010000199.1 GCA_025353965.1 Aquihabitans sp. | reverse complement strand
GGTGGGCCTGGACCATGGCCTGCTGCTCGGGGGCCAAGGCCAGGGTGAGCGAGATTCGGTCGGTCACGTCGAGGCCGGTGTCGCGGCGGGCTTGCTGGATAAGACGGACGAGGTCTCGGGCTACCCCTTCGGCGTGGAGTTCGGGGGTGACGGTGGTGTCGAGGGCAACCACCAGGCCGGTATCGACCGTTCTGCCTTCGGGGTCGACGTAACGCACCGACGCAGTGGCCACGTCCTCCGCTGTCTGCAGGACCAGTTCGTATTCACCATCTTGGAGCGGGTGGCCACCGACGACGACCGAGCCATCTGCGGCCCGGCTCCAGTCGCCGGCCTTGGCCGCTTGTAGGACGGCCTGGACTTCCTGGCCCAGCCGGGGTCCGAGGGCACGCGGGTTGGGCCGCACGACCTCGGTTCCGTAGGCGGTGCGGTCCGCCGAAATAGGCACCGATTTCACGTTCAGTTCCTGGGCGATGAGCGCCGCAAAAGGTTCGAGCGATGCAGCTCCCGCTCCTGCGATGGCGAGCGACTGTAGCGGCAGGCGACTGCGCAGCTTGTGGTCCTCCCGGAGGCCGAGGGCGGTTGAGCAGACCGCTCGGATTTCGTCCATGGCCTGGACCAGTGCGGGGTCGGCCGGGAGCAGGTTGGCGTCGGGCCAATCGGCCAGGTGGACGGACCGCTCGCCGGTGAGCCCGGTGTGGATCTCCTCGGCCAGCATCGGGAGGAGCGGGGCGATCACCTTCGAGACGGTGACGAGCACCGTGTAGAGCGTGTCGAAGGCATCGGCCTTGTCGGCCGCGGTGCCATCGGAGTTGGCGTCGACGGCTCCGGGGGCCCAGAAGCGTTCGCGGCTGCGGCGGATGTACCAGTTATTGAGGGCATCGAGGTAGGCGGTGACCTGGTTGCATACGCCGGCCAGGTCGTAGGCGTCGTAGGCCTCGGTGGCGCTTTGTACCAGCGAGCGGGTCTTGGCCAGCAGGTAGCGGTCCAGATCTCCGATGGCATCGGTGCGGAACTGGGCCTGGTACCCGTCGGCGTTGGCGTAGAGCGTGAAGAAGTGAAAAGCGTTCCACACCGGGTTGAGCACAAGGCGCACCACATCGGCGATGCCGGACCCGTCGGCGGCGATCTTGAGGTCTCCGCCCCGAAGGATCGGTGACGACATGAGGTACCAACGCAGGGCGTCGGAGCCAATGGTCTCCATGACCTCCTCGGGATCGGGGTAGTTGCGGAGTTTCTTGGAGAGCTTGCGGCCGTCGCCATCGAGCACCACGCCGTGGCAGCTCACGTTCTTGAAAGCCGGTTGGTCGAAGAGGGCGACCGACAAGACATGGAGTGTGTAGAACCAGCCGCGGGTTTGGGCGATGTACTCGACGATGAAATCGGCGGGGGCGTGGGTTTCGAACCAATCCTTGTTTTCGAACGGATAGTGGACCTGAGCAAAAGGCATGGACCCGGACTCAAACCAGCAATCGAGTACTTCGGTGACCCGGCGCATGGTGCTCTGGCCGGAGGGGTCGTCCGGGTTCGGACGGGTGAGGTCGTCGACGAAGGGCCGGTGGAGGTCCGTGGGCCGCACACCGAAGTCGGCTTCGATCTCGTCGAGCGAGCCGTAGACGTCTACTCGGGGATAGGTGGGATCGTCGCTCTCCCACACGGGGATGGGCGCGCCCCAGAAACGGTTGCGGCTGATGGACCAATCGCGGGCCCCGCCCAGCCATTTCCCGAAGGCGCCGTCTTGGACGTGGTCCGGGATCCAGTTGATCTCCTGGTTGGTTTCCAGAAGGCGCTCGGTGAGGTCGGTGACCCGGACGTACCACGACTGCATGGCCCGGTAGATGATCGGGGTGTCGGTGCGCCAGCAGTGCGGGTAGTTGTGGTCGTAGGTCTCGTGACGGAGGACTCGCCCTTCGCCCTTGAGGTGGCGGATGATGTCCGGGTTGGACTCGAATACATTGACCCCTGCCCAGGCGGGGACCTCGTCGGTGAACTGGCCCTTCTCGTCGACCGGGACCACCAGAGGGATGCCCTCGGCCTCGCACACCCGTTGGTCGTCCTCGCCGAAACCGGGGGCGAGGTGGACGACGCCAGTGCCCTCGGTGGTGTCGATGAAGTCGCCGGCGAGCACACGGAAGCTCCCCGGGTTGTCGGCGAAGTAGGAAAATAGGGGTGTGTAGGTGCGGCCGACCAGGTCGCTGCCTTTCAGTGTGGCGACCTCGTTGGCATCGCTGAGTTCCGCGGCGTAGTGATCCAGAGTGGCGGCACCCAAGACGTAGTGCTGCCCGTTCAGTTCGACCACCGCGTAGTCAAGGTCCGACCCAACGGCGAGGGCCAGGTTGGACGGCAAAGTCCACGGTGTTGTGGTCCAGGCCAGGAGACGAAGCGGGCCGGGGTCGCCAGCAATGGGGGTGAGGTCGAACCCGATGGTGAGCGCCGGATCCTGACGTGGTCTGGTGGCATCGTCGAGGCGGATCTCAAAGTTCGAGAGGGGGGTTTCTGCACCCCAGCTGTAGGGCATGACCCGGTAGGCCTGGTAGATCAGGCCCTTGTCCCACAAGCGTTTGAACGCCCACATGACGCTCTCCATGTAGGGGAGGTCCATGGTCTTGTAGTCGTCGTTGAAATCCACCCACCGGGCCTGGCGGTCCACGTACCGCTCCCACTCCGCGGTGTAACGCAGCACCGAGGTGCGGCAGTAGTCATTGAACTTGGCGATCCCGTATTCAGTGATTGCTTTGTGTCCGGCGATGCCGAGTTCTTTCTCGGCCGCCATCTCGGCGGGGAGCCCGTGGGTGTCCCAACCGAACCGGCGGGCGACGCGGTGGCCGCGCATGGTTTGGTAGCGGGGGACAACGTCCTTGACGTAGCCCGTGAGGAGGTGGCCGTAATGGGGGAGGCCATTGGCGAACGGGGGCCCGTCGTAAAACACGTACTCGTTGTTCGCGGGGCGGGCCTCCACCGAGGCCTCGAAGGTGCGATCTGCGGCCCAGCGCTCGAGGATGGCCCGCTCAATCGCCGGGTAGTCGGCGCGGCTGGGAACCTTTGGGTACGGAGACTGGCCGTCGTTGCTCACGGTCGTCGATCTTACCGACCGCCTCTGACCGCCCTGACAGCCGAATTTTCGTTTGGGTGAGGTACGGGGAAACGGTCCGACGGCAAACGGTGCCAAGATCCGGCGTGCGCCATGTTCGATTCGACGTTGCCAGCCTCGCTGTCGAACGGGTAAACGTGCCGCTTAAAGCGGCGTACCTCCTGGTGGCCGAAACCGATGACAGCGAGCATCCACAGTGGGAATGCCTGGCCTACGCGCTCAGCCTGGCTCCCATCCCACCTGGTCAGTACCGCGTGGATCTGACCTCGCTCGACGGGCGCTATTTCCAAGGCCAGGCCCTCCTCGTGCGCTCCGTTGACGGCGCGCACGTGCTCCGCGGGGCGGGCCCACTCGATGGAATCAACGACACCGACCTGGACTAACGGGCCAGAGCGGTGGCCGATCAGAAGAAACTGATGGCCAACTCCGGGATCGACACCAGGAAGACGAGGCCGGCGATGAGCCAGGCCCACAACGAAATGATGACCGCGGCCCAGGTATGGCGCAGCCGTTCCGGCGTGAACGGCAACAGGAGCGGGTGGCGTTTGGGGTCCGGCTGAGCTTGGCCGATCACCGTGCTGGCCACCCGGGCCAGCGAGAGAGCGCCCCGAAGTTTCCCCCGCTGAACCGGCTGGCCCGAACGCCGTCGGGACATGAGCCGGGCCAGCTGGCGGAGTTCGACGCTGTCTCGCA
Source organism: Aquihabitans sp. (assembly GCA_025353965.1). Lineage (GTDB taxonomy): Bacteria > Actinomycetota > Acidimicrobiia > Acidimicrobiales > Iamiaceae > Aquihabitans. The sequence continues at coordinate 7,132 of JANXNS010000199.1, read as the reverse complement.
GTCCCCGGGCCAGGTCTTGGATCTGAACAGCCATCTCGCGGGGGTGGCCCGCGGCTAGGGCCACGGAACCAGCACGGCTGGCCACGTAAAGCGGGGCAACGATCGCGGGCAGGCAAAGCAGGGTCACGGCGACGATGCCCGCCGGGGTGTGGCGCCACGCAGCCAGGCCCACCAGGAGGGCAACGACCCCGGTGGAGACCACCAGCGCGGCCAGTAGCCGGGCCGCCGTCCGAGCCCGTGTGGTGTATCTAGCCAGGCGGGTGCCGTCGGCATTGGCCAGTTCGGTCCGCAGAGCGGCTACCTCGCTCGCCTCGCTCAAACCGCCGTTTGCGGATGGGACTGAGTCGGTCATTCAGGGCCGTCCGCGCCCAAGGACGTAACAAGCAATAGCGGCGGCAGCGGCGACGTTCAGTGAGTCGACGCCCCCGTGGATCGGTATGCGCACCCGTCGGCCTACCCGCTCCATGGTTTCGGCGGTTAGGCCCGGGCCCTCGGACCCCAACACCAGGGCGACCTTCTCGTCGGGCGCGAAGGACACGCCGTCTATGGGTTCGGCGTCGGGGTCCGGGGTGAGCGCAAGGAGCGAGAATCCGGCGTCGGTCACCACGCTGAGTCCATCCGGGAACCGATCGGTGTACGCGTAGGGGAGTCCGAAGACTTCGCCCATGGCCACGCGCGACGCCCGCCGGTACAGCGGATCGCAGCAGGACGGGTCGAGAATCAACGCGTCGGCCCCCAGTCCCACGGCGCTCCGGGCGATGACCCCGAGGTTGGTGGGATTGTTCAGGTTTTCCAGCACGACGACTCGGGTTGCTCCGGCTAGGACCGATGCCGCGGAGGGCACCGGCCGCCGGGTGAACGACGCAATGCATCCCCGGTGCATGCCGAGGCCGGTGATGGCAAGCACCAGTTTCGGTCCGGCGGCAAAGACGGGCACGTTCGCTATGGCATCGGGGAGTGGCTTGGTGCGGGTGGCATCGACGAGCACCGAGCGCAGCTGGTAGCCAGCCCGCAAGGCCCGCTCCACCACGATGTCTCCTTCGGCCACGAAAATACCGGCGAGATCACCGCCCGGGGACTCGCGCCGGCGTCGAAGCTCGGCATCGCGGAGGCCGATGAACTCGGCAACGCGAAGATCGGCGGGGTCATCGACCGGGATCCAAGGGTCGGGAGCGGTCACGACTGCGAGTCTGCCCGAATTGGCTTAGCCCCCCGGGCCGGGGCAATACGCTACCGACATGATCCGACTCAGTGTGTTCTACCCGACCACCGAAGGCGCGACCTTCGACCACGATTACTATCGTGACCACCACGTCCCCTTGGCCGTCAAGACGTGGGGTACTGCCCCCGCCGAGATCGACAAGGGTGTCGATGGGCCCTACGTGGCCGCTGTGCACTTCACGTTCGACTCGCTCGAGGCCATGGGCGCAGCTCTGGGCGTGCCTGGCACCGGTGACGTGCTGACCGACGTGGCCAACTACACGACTATTACCCCGGTGATGCAGACGAGTGAGATCGTCAGTTCGTAACCCCGGAAATCCACGGGGAAATCCTTGACCTGAGGGCACAACCGGTTTACCGTCGGCCCCAGCTTGGCGCCCAGATCCCGATTGCTGTGAATCCGGGTTGGCATCGCGCTGCCGGTCCCCCTAGGATCGCCCGTTGCCGTGATGTTGTTTGTCGCTCTTCAGAATTGGTTGATCGAAGTGGCGCGTCCCCTCACGAGCTGTTCACCCCTGATCAACCAGTGCTGAGGAGCCGGTCTTGTCCTCCCTGCCCACCATTCGTGACCGTTATTCGTTCGCGAACCTCGATGAAGCGCTTCCCCTCCCGGATCTCATTGCGATCCAGCGGGAATCGTTCGATTGGTTTCTTGACCAGGGCTTGGCGGACACGTTCCGCGACATCAGCCCGATCAAGGACTTCACCGAGACGCTCCAGCTCGAGTTGGAGTTCGACCCCAACGATGAGGACCTTCGTCCCCGCCCCAAGTTCTCCGTAGAGGAGTGCAAGGAGCGGGACATGACGTATTCGGCCCCGATTTTCGTGCGGGCCCGGTTCATCAACGCCAACACCGGCGAGATCAAAGAGCAGACGGTCTTCATGGGGGATTTCCCCAAAATGACCACCAAGGGCACGTTCGTGATCAACGGCACCGAGCGCGTGGTTGTTTCGCAGCTCGTCCGTTCGCCCGGCGTGATCTTCCAGCCCGGTGAGCGCTTCCGCCTGCGGAACCTGGCCAAACATCAGCTGGTTACCGGCACCATCCACCCGTATCGCGGTGAGTGGATCGAGTTCGACGTCGAACAGAAGCCAGGCAAGGACGTCACCGCTGGCACCCGCGTGGCCCGCAAGCGCCGCCTCGGCATCTTCGTGCTGTTGCGGGCCCTGGGCTACGACGAGGAAAACGCTCCCGGCTTCATCGATTCCTTCGTTCGCCACTTCGACTTCCTTCAGGGGCAGTGGGAGAAAGAGCGAGACGTCGCCACCACCCAGGACGAAGCCTTGGTGGAGATTTACAAGCGTGCTCGCCCCGGTGAGCCGCCGTCGGTGGAATCGGCCAAGGCGTACTTCCGCAACGCGTTCTTTGAGAGCCGTCGCTATGACCTCAGCCGGGTCGGCCGCTACAAGCTGGACCGCAAGCTCGGCAACGAGATCGCCAAGATTGCTGAGCTGTTCCCGATGCTCGATCTTGACCGTCCTGAGCCTGGCCAGCCCGTTCTCAGCCGGTGCGAGGTCCTCGCCTCCATGACCTACCTCCTGCACCTCGTGCAGGCAACACCCGGCTACCGCCTCGATGACCAGGATCACTTCGCCAACCGGCGCATCCGCTCGGTGGGTGAGCTGATCCAGAACCAGGTGCGCATCGGCCTGTCCCGCATGGAGCGGGTCGTGCGTGAGCGCATGACCACCCAGGACGTCGAAGCGATTACCCCGCAGACCCTGATTAACATCCGGCCGGTTGTGGCCGCGATCAAGGAGTTTTTCGGCACCTCACAGCTATCGCAGTTCATGGACCAGGTGAACCCCCTTTCGGGGCTCACCCACCGCCGTCGCCTCTCGGCGCTCGGCCCCGGTGGCCTCTCGCGTGAGCGGGCCGGCTTCGAAGTCCGAGACGTGCACTTCAGCCACTACGGCCGCATGTGCCCGATCGAAACCCCAGAAGGCCCGAACATCGGCTTGATCGGTGCGTTGTCCACGTTTGCCCGGGTCAACGAGTTCGGCTTCATCGAGTCGCCGTACCGCAAGGTCATCGACGGCAAGGTCACGGACGAGATCTTGTATCTCGCCGCAGACACCGAAGAGGAATACGTCGTTGCGCAGGCCAACACGCCGGTGCACGCCGACGGGAGCTTCGCCGAGGAGCGCGTCCTGGTGCGGCGTTCGCCGCAGGCCGCCTCCCTCGAGGACCTCCGCCTCCAGTTGGAGCGAGACATCTTCTTCGGGGCGACCACCGATATCCAGTACATCCCCGGGGCGGAGGTCCAGCTCATGGACGTCTCGCCCCGCCAGATCGTGTCGGTCGCTACGGCGCTGATCCCATTCCTGGAGCATGACGACGCCAACCGCGCCCTCATGGGCGCCAACATGCAGCGTCAGGCGGTGCCGTTGGTGCGGGCCGAGGCCCCCTACATCGGAACCGGCATTGAGGCTCGTGCGGCTCGCGACGCGGCCGACATGATCATCGCCACCGACGACGGTGAAATCACCGAAGTAGATGGCACCCTGATCACGGTCCAGTACAAGACCCAGGGCAAGAAGGTGTTCAAGCTCGCCAAGTTTGAGCGGTCCAACCAGGACACCTGCATCAACCAGCGTCCCATCGTGCGGGCCGGCCAGAAGATCAAGGCGGGAGAAATTCTCGCCCACGGCCCCTCCACCGACAACGGTGAACTGGCCCTTGGGAAGAACCTCCTCGTGGCCTTCATGCCTTGGGAGGGTTACAACTTCGAAGACGCGATCATCTTGTCGCAGCGCCTGGTAAAAGACGACGTACTGACGTCGATCCACATCAAGGAGCACGAGATCGATGCCCGCGACACCAAGCTCGGCCCAGAAGAAATCACCCGGGACATCCCGAACCTGAGCGAAGATATTTTGGCTGACCTCGACGAGCGCGGGATCATCCGGGTCGGTGCCGAAGTTGAGGCCGGAGACGTGCTGGTAGGCAAGGTCACCCCCAAGGGCGAGACCGAGCTCACCCCAGAAGAGCGCCTCCTACGGGCCATCTTCGGTGAGAAGGCCCGTGAGGTCCGCGATACGTCGCTCAAGGTGCCGCACGGCGAGACCGGCAAGGTGATCGATGTTCGGGTCCAGACCCGAGATGACGGCCACGAACTGCCCCCTGGTGTCAACCAGTTGGTCAAGGTCTACGTCGGCCAACGCCGCAAGATCAGCGTGGGCGACAAGCTCGCAGGCCGCCACGGCAACAAGGGTGTTATCTCCCGGATTCTGCCCATCGAAGACATGCCGTTCCTGGCCGATGGCAGCCCGGTCGACATCATTCTCAACCCGCTTGGTGTGCCGTCCCGCATGAACGTGGGCCAGGTCATGGAAGCCCACCTTGGTTATGCCGCCCGTTGGGGCTGGGATACCGAGAAGTCCGGCCCGGTTGGCGATCACGCCATCCGCAACGAGAAGAAGACCCGGCCCTCTACGGCCCCGGCCGTACCGATCGCCACCCCGGTGTTCGACGGTGCGTTCTGGGACGAAGAGGCTGCGGCCAAGAAGCACCCGACCATCCAGCAGATCCTCATCGGGCTCAGCCCGGAGTCTCCGCACCCTGAGTATGGCGATGGTGGCCGGATGATCCAGAGCAACGGTAAGACCACGTTGTTCAATGGTCGTACCGGCGAGGCGTACGACAACCCGATCACGGTCGGCTACATGTACATCCTGAAGCTCGCCCACCTCGTGGACGACAAGATCCACGCCCGGTCCACCGGCCCGTACTCCATGATCACCCAGCAGCCGCTCGGTGGCAAGGCGCAGTTCGGTGGCCAGCGCTTCGGTGAGATGGAGGTGTGGGCCCTCGAGGCCTACGGCGCCGCTTACTGCTTGCAGGAACTGCTCACCATCAAGTCCGATGACGTGCTCGGTCGCGTCAAGGTCTACGAGGCCATCGTCAAGGGTGAGAACATCCCTGAGCCCGGCATCCCGGAGTCCTTCAAGGTGCTCATCAAGGAGATGCAGGCCCTGTGCCTCAACGTCGAAGTCTTGGCCAAGTCTGGCGAAGAGATCGAAATGCGTGAGCTGGACGAAGACGTCTTCCGCACTGCCGAAGAACTCGGCATTGACCTGTCCCGGCCGGAGCGTGGCTCCGACGAAGAAGACGAGCGCCGACGCGCTGGTCTGTCCTGAGCCCTAGTCGAACCAAGAGGAATCACACATGCTCGACGTCAATAACTTCGACCAGCTCCGGATCGGCCTGGCCACTGCGGATTCCATCCGCATGTGGTCCAACGGCGAGGTCAAGAAGCCGGAGACCATCAACTACCGCACGCTCAAGCCAGAAAAGGACGGGCTCTTCTGCGAGAAGATTTTCGGCCCGACCAAGGATTGGGAGTGCTACTGCGGCAAGTACAAGCGGGTGCGCTTCAAGGGCATCATCTGCGAGCGCTGTGGCGTAGAGGTCACCCGTTCCAAGGTCCGCCGTGAGCGCATGGGCCACATTGAGCTGGCCGCGCCCACGGTCCACATCTGGTACCTCCGTGGTACCCGCTCGTGGCTGGCCTACCTCCTCATGGGCACGGAGCCCCGTGAAGAATTGAAGGCCAAGCAGCTGGAGAAGGTCATCTATTTCGCGGCCAACCTCGTCGTCTCGGTAGACGACGAGAAGCGCGATCAGGACCTCCCCAACCTCGAAGCTGAGGTGCTCGCTGAGCGCGAGGTCATCGAGAAAGACCGCGAGCTCGAGTTGGCTCGGCGTATGGAGGAGCTCGAGGCGGAAATCACGCAGCTCGAGACCGATGGCGCCAAGGAATCTGAGCTCAAGGCCCGTCAGAAGGCTGCGGACAAAGACCTCGGTCTGATCCGGGAGCGTTACGAGCTTGAGCTCGACGTGCTCACCCGGGCCTTCGACGAGTTCAAGAATATTTTCCCTCGTCAGATCATTGAAGACGAGATGTTGTGGCGTGAGCTTGAGGACCGCTACGGCGAGTACTTCGAGGGCGGCATGGGTGCCGACGCGATCAAGTCGCTCATCAACGAGCTCGACCTTGATGTCGAAGAGGTCAAGCTGCGGGCCGCCATTGACCCGCAGGAGGGCCAGCGCCCCCTGTCGGCTCAGCGCAAGCAGAAGGCCATCAAACGCCTCAAGATTGTTGCATCGTTCAACCAGCGCGACGAGAACGGCAAGCGGATCAATGACCCTCGGGCCATGATCCTCGATGTGGTGCCGGTGATCCCGCCGGAGCTGCGCCCGATGGTGCAGCTCGATGGTGGCCGTTTCGCCACCTCGGACCTCAACGACCTCTACCGCCGGGTGATCAACCGGAACAACCGCCTCAAGCGCTTGCTCGATCTCGGTGCCCCCGAGATCATCGTGAACAACGAAAAGCGGATGCTCCAAGAAGCGGTCGACGCCTTGTTCGACAACGGTCGTCGTGGCCGTCCGGTGACGGGTCCGGGCAACCGCCCGCTCAAGTCCCTGTCGGACATGTTGAAGGGCAAGCAGGGTCGGTTCCGTCAGAACCTGCTCGGCAAGCGCGTCGACTACTCGGGCCGTTCGGTCATCGTGGTTGGCCCCACGCTCAAGCTGCATCAGTGCGGCTTGCCCAAGCTCATGGCCTTGGAACTCTTCAAGCCCTTTGTGATGAAGAAGCTGGTAGATGCCGAGTTGGCCCAGAACATCAAGAGCGCCAAGCGCATGGTGGAGCGCAAGCGCCCCCAGGTGTGGGATGTGCTCGAAGAGGCCATCAAGGAACACCCGGTCATGTTGAACCGGGCCCCAACACTTCACCGCCTCGGCATCCAGGCCTTCGAGCCCGTGCTGGTGGAAGGCAAGGCCATACAGATTCACCCGTTGGTGTGCACCGCCTTCAACGCCGACTTCGACGGCGACCAAATGGCCGTACACCTCCCGCTTTCGTCAGAGGCGCAGGCTGAGGCCCGCGTGCTGATGTTGTCGGCC
>JANXNS010000182.1 GCA_025353965.1 Aquihabitans sp. | reverse complement strand
GTCGGCGAGCACCGCCGCCGCCTCGACGCGGCGGACCCGCCCGTCGTAGACCACCGGAACCGGGCAGTGGCGGCAGCGGTGAGCGCAACCGCGACTGGCGGCAACGGAGCCCACGAGTCGCTCCTCGCCGGCGATGGCCAGGCGGGTGTAGCGCCCCAGCTCCGGCAACAACTCGCGGATCGGCACACGACCTTCGGAGCGGTGTAGCTGGATGGCGGCTCCTGGGTCTGCGCCGTCCGCCCATGCCACCAGGCCAGCCTCGTACTCGCCGGCGATGACCGCGTCCGCCGGTGATGTCACGGTGAGCTCTCGACCCATGCCTGCGTACAGGCCGAAGAAACACATCGCCAGGCCAGGGCGACGAGCCCGGATGGTCTCGACGACCCGCAACGCCAGTCGCATGGCCGTGTGCATCGGCACCGATAGTGCCACTCCCCCCGCCCAGTCGACATCGGCGCTGTCGAGGGTATCGACGGCGACATCGACGCAACGCACCTCGTGTCCGGCACCGAGCAGCGCGGCCGTGGCCGACGCCGCGGCGAGCGGTTGGTGCCCCAACTCGTAGGTGGATACCACCAGAACCCTCACCCTTCGGCCCTACCGTCAGGTCTCGCCGGTCCGGGCGCCGGGCGCACAACGACGTCCAGTGAAGCCTCGGCCCGGCGCAGGGCGAGTTCGACGTCGGCCGGGGCGGGCCCGCGGGCGAAGACGAACCCGAGGTAGCGGTCGCCCTCGGGGAGCGGGATCACCGGTCGCCCGACGGGGATGCTGATTTCCACGCCGACGATGCCGTCGACGCCCAGCGCGTCGCTGAGACCGGAGACCCGTTCGAGCACCCCTGCCGAACGGATCGGGAGCATCATCACCCCCGACGCCTGAGTCTCCCGACTCAGCCCGTCGAGACCGGCGCCGACGGCGTGGCGGATGATGACCTCTTCGAGGCTCACCCCGGCCCCGAAGCGCAGCGCTCGGGCACACAACCCACCGATGGAGCGCGCCGCTATCTCTAGGACGGTCAGCTCGCCAGCCGGGCCGATGCGCAGCTCGGCGTGGACGGGGCCTTCCCTCAGCCCGAGCGCCGCCGCGGCGGAGGCGACCGTCGCTTCGAGGGCGGCGAGGACCAGTGGCGGCTGGCGTGACGGCGTTACGTAGATCGTCTCCTCGAAGAACGGACCGTCGAGCGGGTCGGGTTTGTCGAACACGGCGAGAACCTCGAGCGTCCCGCCTGCGAGCAGCCCCTCGACGGCGACCTCTGCGCCGGGAACGAACCGCTCGACGAGGAGCGGCTCGGATGCACCGACGATCGACCGAATTCGGTCCTCGGCGGCGACCGCCTGGGCGCCGTCGTCGACGCGGATGACCCCTTGGCTACCGGAGCGGGACACCGGCTTGACCACGCACGGGTAACCGATCTCGGCCGCCGCCGCGGAAATCCGACCACCGGGCATGACGAGCCGATGGTCGGGCTGGGGCACCGATGATGCGGCCAAGCGTGCCCGCAGAGCCGCTTTATCTCTCGTCGCGGCCACCGCGTCGGTTGGGTTGTGGGGCATCCCCAGGTGCTCGGACGCGGCAGCGGCCACCATCAATCCCTGATCGTCTACGGCCAGCACCGCGTCGAGCGGTCGACGCTGGTGGAGGGCAGCGATGATGCCCACGGCGACGTCGACGTCACCCATGGGCACGACCACCGCCCGGTCGCCCATCGACCCGGCCATCGCCTGGCGATGCTCAGAGCCGACGACGACGTCGACGTCGAGGCGGCGGGCGGCCGCCAGGAAATCCGCAGCCCGGTAGGTCTCGGTCGGCAGAAGGAGCAGCACGCAGGTCACGACCCCTGGATCGTAAAGCGGCGTGCGTCCTCGGCGGCGTACCGACCGACGGTTGCATCGATCCCTGAGGTCTTCTCGAGGGCTGCGACGATCGAGGCGAGTTGTGGGGCGGGCAGGGCACACGTCATCTCCTCGGGGCCCATACCGGTCCGCTGGCGACTGAGCGCACAGCCCACGCTCGCCGCCGGGACACCGTGCTCTCTGGCCAGCGCCACGATGTGGCACTGCGGCTTTCCCCCGATCGATAGGCCCGGCAGCGCGTCGGACAGCACCATCAGCTGACGGGCGTTGACCCTCAAGAGCACCACGTCAGGCTCGACCGGGGTGTCCTGGAGCGGCGCGTAGACGACCGATCCTGGCTGTCCGGTCACCTTGGGCAGCTGCTCGAGAACGTCGGGGCCGACCCACCCGGCGCCCACCAGCGCGGCGATGTCGCTGTGATCGACCACTTCGCTCGGCGCCAGCAGGCCATGGGTGACGCTGCCGACGCTGCAGTTGCCGTGGTCCTCGGGCACCGTGGCGAACGCTCGCTTGGCTCCGTGCACCCAGAACACGCAGCCAGCCGGAACCCGCCCCTGGCGACCGTCATCGGTCGCGGCGGGCATCGGGGCGTCGAAGCGGTCGACGCCCGGCGGCGGGCTGTCAGCGAAGCTGATGGCCACCGGGGCCGTGGCGAGCCGGAGGACCTTGACGAGTCGTTCGCTGAGCTCAGGCCAGTTCTGACGGACCAGGGGATCCACCGCCTCTCCTGGCGCGTCACGCGTCACGAGAACGACTGCCCGCAGCCGCAGGAGCGCTGGGCGTTGGGGTTCTCGATGTGGAACCCGGCGTCGTTGAGGCCGTCCTTGTAGTCGAGGGTGGCACCAGCGAGGTGGGGGGCGCTGGCCGGGTCGACTCTCACCTTGACCGTGCCGAACACGACCTCATGGTCCTCGGGCTCGGTGGCGGTGTCGAAGAAGATCTCGTAGGACATCCCTGAACACCCGCCGGCCTTGACGGCGACGCGCAGGGCGAGCTGGTCGTCGCCCTCCTGGGCCAGCAACTCAGCGACTTTGCCTGCGGCCTGGTCGGTCAGGTTGATGACCGGAGTGGTGGTTACCTCGGTGGTGCTCATGGGAAAGGGCTCCTTGTTTTGTCGTTGTGCATGGGGTTCAGCAGGCCGGCGGCTTTGAAAAACTGTCGGGCGGTGCAGGTGACCATCTCGACGAGCGGGATGGCCTCGGTCACGATGCACTCGGCCAGGGCAGCGAAGGCTTGAGCCGCCGGTGATTGCGGCGTGGCGATCGCGGCCGGCTCACCGGCGTCGCCCCCGGCGGCCACGGCTGGGTCGAGGGGGATCGATCCCAGCAGGGGCACGCCGAGCTGTTCGGCCAGGCGCTCGCCCCCGCCCGCGCCGAACACGGCATACCGGGTGCCGTCGGGAGCCACCGACGCGCTCATGTTTTCGACGACTCCGGCCACCCGCAGGTAGCCCTTGCGAGCCATGTCGGCCGCCCGAGCCGCCACCTGCTGGGCGGCCAGTGTCGGGGTGGTGACGATCACCACCTCGGTGCGCGGCAGCATGCGGGCCAGGCCCATCTGGATGTCGGCGGTGCCTGGGGGCATGTCGATCAGCAGGTAGTCCATGTCGCCCCAGGCCACGTCTTCGAGGAAGTGCTGCACGGCCCGGTTGAGCATGAACCCCCGCCACATGATGGCCTGGTCCTCGCCTGTCCCCTCGATCGAACCCATCGACATCACCTTGAGCAGGCCCGACCCGATCGGCTTCTCCAGCGGTGCGAACCGGGCCCGCCCAGTCTTGTCCTTCTCGCCCTGGACCCGGCCCTCTACGCCCAGCATGCGGGGGATGGAGAACCCGCCGATGTCGGCGTCGAGCACACCGACCGTGAGGCCCCGCTGGGCCAGCTGCGCGGCCAGGTTGGCGGTAACCGAGGACTTGCCCACTCCGCCCTTGCCCGAGGCGATGGCCACGATACGAGTGGTGGCCGGGATGTCGGTGTCGAGCGCATTGTCGCGCGCCTTGAACCGGGCCCGAGCCATGACGTTTTTCTTCTGTTCTGTGGTCATCTCGCCGAAGTGGACCCGCACCTCGGCGACACCGGGCAGGCCAGCCACGCGCCGCTTGATGTCCTTCATGATCTGGGCTCGTAATGGGCAGCCGGACGTGGTCAGGGAAATGGTGACATCCACGTCGCCGCCCAGCGGGTCTATCTCGATGCGCTGGACCATGCCCAGGTCCACGATGTTATCGCCCAGTTCCGGGTCCATCACCCCGAGCAGAACGTTGCGTACGGCCTCCTCAGCCACCGGGTTGCCGGGCACGGTCGTGTCTAAAACTCGATGAAGATGCATTCGCCTGGGCACTCCTCGGCCGACTCGATTACGGCCTCCTCCTGGCCGGCGGGAATGATCGCCATGCCCTCGGAACCCTCGGGGTTGCCCTTGGCAGCAGCGAAGACCTTGTCGCCCTCCTTGACGTAGGCCAGGCCGTCGTCGAGGAGGGTAAACACGTCGGGTGCTATCTCTTCGCACAGGCCGTCGCCCGTGCACAGGTCCTGATCGATCCAAACCTTCATGGTGATGTGTTCTCCTCTGGTACGGCTGGTCGGGTGGTCTCGGCGTCGGGCAACGGCTTCTGGGCCGACGGTACGTTCCTTCTCACAACATGCCGAGTTCGAGTTGGGCGGCTTCGGACATGAGTTCCGGGCCCCAGGGCGGGTCCCAGACGAGCTCGACGTCGACCTCAGCGACGCCGGGAACCTCCTGCACCCTGGCGATGGCGTCTTCGCGGAGCACGTCGCCCATCCCGCAGCCGGGAGCGGTCATGGACATCTTGATCTCGACCCGGTTGCCGCCGTCGGGGAGCAGTTGCGCCTCGCAGGTGTAGATGAGGCCGAGATCTACGACGTTGACGGGGATCTCCGGATCGAAGACGGTCTTGAGCTGCTCGATCACCTGCTGGACCTCGAACGGGCCCGACGCCGACGGTTGGTCGATCGCCGGCAGAGGGGCCAGGCCGAGCGCGCTGGCGTCTGCGGCCCCGATCCGGGCCAGGTAGCCCTGGCTGGTGGTGACGGTGAAGCTGCCGCCCAGGGCTTGGGTGACCTGTACCTGGTCGCCGCGCCGGAGCGTGATCCTGTCGCCACCGGGGATCACGGTTACCTCGCAGTCCCGCTGGAGTTCGATTGAGGTATGTCGGTCGGTCATGGTCACCTACTCCGTCGACACGCGGTCGGCGGTTGATTCGGATTCGAGGGCGCTTCGCAGCGTGTGCCAGGCGAGGGTGGCGCACTTCACCCGCATCGGGAACTCCCAGACGCCCGATAGCACGGCGAGCTTGCCCAGTTCTTCGGGCGGGACCTCGCCGTTGGGACCTTCAGTCAGCATGGCGTGGACGGGGCCGAACAGAGCGAGGGCCTCTTGTTGGTTCTTACCTTTGAGGGCCGTGGTCATCAAAGAAGCCGAGGCCTGCGAGATGGCGCAGCCGACGCCCTGGAAGGCGATGTCTTCGATGCGGTCGTCGGCGAGCTTCACGTAAAGCGTGAGCTGATCGCCACATAAGAGGTTGACGCCCTCCGCGGTGCGGGTGGCGTCGGCGATCTCGCGGAAGTTCCGCGGATGGCGGCCGTGGTCGACGACTACGTCCTGGTAGAGACCCCGGAGGTCGCTGCTCATCGGAACGTCTCCCGGTCGGTATCTTCGCGGTTGAGGCGCTCGGCGACCTTGCTCTCGACACGGGACCGCAGTGGCCCCACCCCAATGAGCTGCAGCATCTCGCCGGCGAACGCGTAGGTGAGCACGCCCCGGGCCTGCTGGTGGGGGACACCCCGCGAGCGCAGATAGAACACGGCCTCCTCGTCGAGTTGGCCCACTGCGGCCCCATGGGTGCAGCGCACGTCGTCGGTGAGGATCTCGAGCCGCGGCCGCGTGTCGACCTCTGCCGTGTCGGAGAGGAGCAGGTTCTTGTTCGTTTGGCTGGCGTCGGTCCCCAGCGCGTCAGGGCCCACGACGATGTGCCCGTTGAACACCCCCCGGCCATGCCCGCCCAGGACGCCCTTGTAGAGCTGGCGGCTGGTACAGCGGGGCGCAACGTGCTCGATCAACGTCGGGTTGTCGTGGTGTTGGTTCCCGTCGGGCAGGTACAGGCCGTTGAGGGTCACCTCCGCCCCCGCGGCCTCGAGCTTCACCCAGACCTCGTGGCGGGCGATAGCGGCGCCGAGGGCCAGTGCGTGGGTGGAGAAGCTGCTGTCGCGACCGGGTCTCACGTGCAGGGCCGCCAGATGAAACGCGGTGTCGGCCTCGTCCTGCACCTTGTAGTGCTGGACCTGGGCACCGTCCTCGAGGATCACCTCGGTGACCGCGTTCGTGAGGTACACGCCGCCACTCCCGACGTGGGTTTCGACGATCGTCGCCTGGCTTCGGGCACCGGCGTGCACCACCGACCGCGGGCTCGACACCAGCGGGGAGGCGCCGGCGTCGGAGACGAACACCAGGTGGATCGGCGCGGCGATGGTGGCATCGGGCGGGATCTGGATGAACGCTCCGTCCTCGGCGAGCGCGGCATTTAGCGCGGTGAAGGCGTGGTGTTGCGATGAGAGCGGGCGCGCCAGGAAGGGTTCGAGACGTTCAGCGTCGCCGGCCAGCACCGAGGCGAGGCTGGTCACTGTTGTGCCTTCGGGAAGCGCCATCAGCGTTGACAGTTCGGGAGCGAAGTAGCCGTTGGCGAAGACCAGCCGCGTGCCGCCAAGGTCGCCCGCGAGCCCGTCGATGGCGCTCGCCGACAGCCGGTGTTTCATCCCGCCTACGGCCGGCTGGAAGGGGACGTCCAGGATGGGCCCGACCCGGGTGTACTTCCAGTCCTCGTCGCCGAGCGTGGGGAACCCGTGCTCTGCCACCCACTCGAGGCCAGCGCGGCGTATCCCTCCAAGCCAGCCCGGCTGGTGGCCATTGAGCGCGGGTTCGAGGCCGGCGAGGCCCCGGGGCGACGCAGTGGTGGCCGTGGTGGTCATGACGTCGCTCCGACCACCGGCGCAGCGGCCGACGCCAGGGTGGCGCGCTGCTCCAGGTCGGCGTAGCCGTGCTGCTCGAGCTCGAGCGCCAGGTCCTTGTCGCCGGAACGGACGATCTGCCCGTCGGCGAAGACGTGCACGACGTCGGGAACGATGTAGTCGAGCAGCCGCTGGTAGTGGGTGATGACCAACATGGCCCGGCCCTCGCTCCGCAGCGCGTTGACCCCCTGGGCAACAACCCGCAGGGCATCGATGTCGAGGCCCGAGTCGGTCTCGTCCAAGATGGCGAGCTTCGGTTCGAGGACTGCCATCTGGAAGATCTCGTTGCGCTTCTTCTCGCCCCCCGAGAACCCCTCGTTGACGGAGCGGCCCATGAAGCTCTCGTCCATCTCGACGAGGCGCATCCGCTCCTTGGCGAGGGACAGGAAGTCGATGGCGTCGAGCTCGTCGAGTCCTTGCTGGCGGCGCAGCGAGTTGAGCGCCGTGCGTACGAAGTAGAGGTTTCCCACCCCGGGGATCTCGACCGGGTATTGGAAAGCTAGGAACACCCCTGCCGCGGCACGTTCCTCGGGCGACAGGGCGAGCAGGTCCTCGCCCTCGTAGAGCACCTTGCCGGTGACGTCGTAGCTTTCGCGGCCAGCGAGCACCTGGGCGAGGGTGCTCTTGCCCGAGCCGTTCGGCCCCATGACCGCGTGCACCTCGCCCGCGTGAACTTCCAGGTTCACACCCCGAAGGATCTCTTTGCCACCGATACTGGCGCGAAGGTTCTCGATCTGCAGCATCACCCGACGCTCCCTTCCAGGCTGACGCTGAGCAGCTTCTGAGCTTCGACCGCGAACTCCATGGGCAGCTCCTTGAACACCTCACGGCAGAAGCCGTTCACAATCATCGACACTGCGTCCTCCTCGGGGATGCCGCGCTGGCGGCAGTAGAAAAGCTGGTCCTCGCCGATCTTGGAGGTCGACGCTTCGTGCTCGACCTGTGCCGTTGGGTTCTTCACCTCGACGTAAGGGAAGGTATGGGCGCCGCAGTCGCCGCCCAAGAGCAGCGAGTCGCATTGGGTGTGGTTGCGAGCGCCGCTCGCCGAGTCGAGGACCTTCACGAGGCCCCGGTAGGTGTTCTGGCCGTGGCCGGCGGAGATGGCCTTGGAGACGATGGTGCTGCTGGTGTTCTTGCCGATGTGGATCATCTTCGTGCCGGTGTCGGCCTGCTGATGGTTGGCCGTGAGGGCGACCGAGTAGAACTCGCCAACTGAGTTGTCGCCCTGGAGGATCACCCCCGGGTACTTCCAGGTGATGGCCGAGCCAGTCTCGACCTGGGTCCAAGAGATCTTCGAGTTCACCCCCGCGCACTTCCCACGCTTGGTGACGAAGTTGTAGATGCCGCCCCGCCCTTCGGCGTCGCCCGGGTACCAGTTCTGCACCGTGGAGTACTTGATCTGGGCGTCATCAAGGGCGACGAGCTCGACGACCGCGGCGTGGAGCTGGTTGGTGTCGCGCATCGGGGCCGTGCAGCCTTCGAGGTAGCTGACGGAGGCGCCCTCTTCGGCGATGATGAGCGTCCGCTCGAACTGGCCGGTATCGGCGGCGTTGATACGGAAGTACGTGGAAAGCTCCATGGGGCAGCGCACCCCCTTGGGGATGAAGCAGAACGAGCCGTCGGAGAACACCGCGGAGTTCAGGGCGGCAAAGAAGTTGTCCCTCCTCGGAACCACGGTGCCGAGGTATCGCTTTACCAGTTCGGGGTGACACTGGACCGCCTCGGAGAAGGAGCAGAAGATGACGCCGACGTCGGCCAACTTCTCCTTGAACGTCGTGGCCACCGACACCGAGTCGACGATTGCGTCGACGGCGACGCCGCTCAGGCGCTCCTGCTCGGCCAGGGAGATCCCCAGCTTGTCGAACATGGCCAGCACCTCGGGATCGACCTCGTCGAGGCTGGTCAGCGCCACCTTCGGTTTGGGAGCGGCGTAGTAGATGATGTCCTGGTAGTCGATCGGCGCGTAGTTGGCCTTCTGCCAGGTGGGCTCCTCCATCGTGAGCCAGCCCCGGTAGGCCTTGAGGCGCCACTCGAGCATCCAGTCCGGCTCGTTTTTCTTGGACGAGATAAGCCGAATAACATCCTCGTTCAGACCCCGTGGCGCGACGTCGGTCTCGAGATCAGTCACGAACCCGTACTGGTACTCCCGGCTGGCGAACTCGCGGACCTCGCTCGATACGTCGGTCATGATCCCAGGTCCCCCGCTAGGACCTCGCCCATCGGGGTGTACCTGGTGATCGCAATCGCCGATCGAGTCATCGTCTCGTCTCCGTGTGGCTGCGGGTTGGTGCCCCATAGAGGATAGTTACGCAAGTTACTACTTGTCAACCTGGCGTCTTGGCCTTGCGGGCGTTAGACTGAAAGCATGATGAACGCTGTCCACGTGCCTCCGGTTGATCTTTCGGCTGCCCAAAGGCAGGTTGTGGTCGCACTGAAGAGGCGAGGGGAAGCATCGGCGGAAGAGCTGGCGGAGGCCTTGGGAATTACTCCGAGCGGTGTCCGTCAGCACCTGGCCGCCCTCAGGGCCGCCGGGATCGTCGCCGCCCGTCAGGAGCGAGGCCGGTCGGGGCGCCCGACTGACCTCTACCACAGCACCGATCTCGCCGAGGCAGTGCTCTCCAAGGTCTCCGTCGATCTTTCTGTGGAGTTACTCGGCCACATCGAGGAGGAGGACCCACAGCTCGTCTCCCGCATCTTCGAGCGGCGCCGAGATCGGCGGGTTGAGCAAGCTCGGACACAAATGGCGGGCAAGAACCTCGACGAGAAGATGGCGTTCCTCGCCGGCATGCTCGACGAGGAGGGATACCTCGCCGACTTCGAGAAGCTGCCCGGCGGTGCTTACAGGATGACCCTGCACAGTTGCGCCATCTGGGCCGTGGCATCCCGGTACGGTCAGGCCTGCACCACCGAGCTCGAGTTCCTCCGGGAGGTTCTACCCGAGGTCGAGGTCGAGCGGGTCGCGCACAAAGCGGCAGGCGCCTACGCCTGCGGGTATGAGGTCCGACCACGTGATCACCGGGTGGCTGCGCCTCGGCGGCGCCGGCCGGTTGCGGTGACACCGGCAACGGATGAGCTTCGTGCGTGACCGGAGAGGCCCATGACCAACGACACCCCCGTCTCCAAGGTCGAAGGGATAAAGGTCACCAGCGACCACCTGCGGGGCACGATCGCCGAGGAGCTGGCCGCTGACGTCCCGGTCTTCTCCAATGACAGCTACGAGCTGCTCAAGTTCCACGGGATCTACCAGCAGGACGATCGCGACGTCCGCACCGAGCGGAAACGCCAGGGCCTCGACTTCGACCACAGCTGCATGGTGCGGGTCAGCATTCCCGGCGGAATCCTCAACGCCGAGCAGTACCTGTCCATGGACAAGCTGTGTGACGCCGTAGGCAACGGCACCCTGCGGATCACCAGCCGCCAGGGGATCCAGTACCACTTCGTCGACAAGGGTGATCTGACGTCGCTGCTTTCCACTCTCAACCACCACCTGATCACCACCCTGGGGGCATGCGGCGACGTGGTGCGCAACACCATGTGCTGCCCGGCGCCGCTCGCCGACCCGATCCGCACCGACGTCCAGGCCTACGCCCACGAGGTGGCCCAACGCTTCCGACCCCGCTCCCACGCCTACTTCCAGCTCTGGCTCGACGGGGAGCAAGCGGTGACCGCCGAGGTGCCCGACGACGAGCCGATCTACGGCGCCACCTATCTACCCCGGAAGTTCAAGATCGGCTTCGCCTTCCCGGGTGACAACTGTGTGGATGTGTACACCCACGACATCGGGGTCGTGCCCGTGCTTGACGGCGATTGCCTGCGGGCGTTCACCCTGCTCGTCGGGGGCGGCATGGGCAAGAACCACACCAACCCCGACACCTTCCCCCGGCTCGCCGACCCGCTGACCACGATCGCCGCCGACAAGCTGTTCGAGGTCCTCGAGGCCATCGTCGGGGTTCAGCGAGACAACGGCAACCGCAGCGACCGCGCCCAAGCCAGGCTCAAGTATCTGGTCCACGGCTGGGGAATCGAGCGGTTCCGAGCTGCCGTGGAGGGGCGCCTCGGCTATTCGCTCCCCGACGCCGAGCCCGTCGTCTTCGCAGCCGCCGACGACCATCTCGGCTGGCACCCCCAGGGCGACGGCCGCTGGTTCCTTGGGATCAAGGTCAGCAACGGCCGCGTCATCGACCGCGACGGCGTGCGGATGCGCTCAGGGCTGCGGGCTGTCATCGAGCGGTTCTCGCCCGGGGTGCGCTTTACCCCCAGGGAGGACGTGCTGCTCACCGACCTGGCCGACCATGACCGGCCGGCCGTGGAGGCCCTGCTGGCCGAGCACGGTGTGGTGCCGGCCGAGCGGTGGGCGCCCATCAAACGCAACTCTTTCGCCTGCCCGGCCTTGCCCACCTGCGGGCTGGCCCTGACCGAAGCGGAGCGGGTCATGCCTGCCTTGCTCGACGATCTGGAAGCCGAGCTGGACGCGCTGGGGCTCGGTGGGCTCGACGCCCATGTCCGCATGACCGGCTGTCCCAACGGGTGCTCCCGGCCGTACACGGCAGAGATCGGCGTCGTGGGGCGAGGCAAGAAGAGTTACGACATCCACCTTGGGGGTGAGCCGGTCGGCATCCGCCTCAACGCCGTCTTCGCCCAAAATGTCCCCCGCGACGAGCTGGTCAACGTGTTGCGCCCGGTGCTGGTGCACTACCGCGATCACCGCCACGACGGGGAACGGTTCGGCGACTTCTGTCACCGCCTGGGAGTCGACCGCCTGCGGGGCGAGCTAGGCACCGAACGTTGGGTGCGCACCCCGCGGCCGACGGCCCAAACCGGCGAATCCCGGTAGCACGACCCCCGCGGGATTCCCAGCGCGCGAGGAGGTGTCTGAGTTCAGGACTTCGTTCACAGCTGTCGCGGGACGTTGTTCACACCTGGACATGGAGGTGAGCGATGGGACCGCCGACCATCACTTACTG
This sequence comes from Aquihabitans sp., assembly GCA_025353965.1. Classification (GTDB taxonomy): domain Bacteria; phylum Actinomycetota; class Acidimicrobiia; order Acidimicrobiales; family Iamiaceae; genus Aquihabitans. Next base: position 23,191 of record JANXNS010000182.1, on the reverse strand, counting down.
GCGCATCGAGGGCACCCCCGATTCGCTACCTCAGGCGACGAACTACAGGACCCAACAGGGCCCGCTGTTCTTGCTGGTTCCCCGGTCAGCCAAGCATCATGAGGCGGTGTCGACCGGACCGCTTCTTCTCCGCAAGGGTCGTGTCCTGACGCCCAGATCGCGACTGAGGTACCGGCTACAGCGAATCAGGGCTGGCAAAGTCGCTGGGTTCGAGACGGGTGACCCTGAACTCACCATCACAGCATTGTTGCTTCGCCTCGTGTCCCTGCCGTTTTTCACTCTGGTCGACTACATCGCATGGCCGGTCGTGGGACGAACTCTCGGCCGAGGTTCGTGGTGGGTAGTAGGACTTCGTTTCCCTGCGGAGCGGTAACCGACGCGGCAGGACTACAGGTGGCCTCGACCCGACGTCGGTCCGCTACGTCCACCGCGTCATCAACAAGGCGCTCACTGACGCCCTCCGCAAGGGTGTTGTCAGCCGCAACGTCGCAGGACTCGCCGACCAACCCAGGCGTGAGTCGATCGGGACCAAATCAAAGATCCAGGTCTGGGACGCCCCAGACCTCCGCCGCTTCCTCGAGACACGAAGGACCACCGCCATCACACGCTGCTGCTCGTCGCCGCCAAGACCGGCATGCGCCGAGGCGAAGTCATGGGGCTGCGCTGGAACGACGTCGACTTCGAGAAATCGACCCTCTCGGTTCGGCGCGCCGTCGTCGTAGTCGGTTGGAAGATCCACGTCTCGGACGTCAAAACGCCATCGGGCCGCCGGACCATCGACATCGACTCACGGACCGCTACAGCTCTCCAGGCTCGGCAAGCCGCCCAGGAGATGGCGAAAACAGAACTCGGAGAACAGTTCGATCGCCAAGGCTTGCTGTTCGGCCGCGCTAACGGCGAACCCGAGCACCCCGAGTACATCACTCGAGGCTTCAACCGCCTCGTGGCCACACACAAGCTCCCCGTCATCCGCTTTCACGACCTCCGACACACCCACGCAACCCTGCTCCTCAAGGCTGGCGTCCCGGCCAAGGTGGTGGCGGAGCGCCTCGGTCACGCATCGGCAGGCTTCACGCTCAACGTGTACCAGCACGTCCTACCCGGAATGCAGGCCCACGCGGCGCAAATCTTCGACGACCTGCTCAGCGACGATGAGTAGACCCGAACACGGCCCCAGCTCCGCGGAGGTTTGAGGTGAGTCAGTGCAAGGAACCGTTACCAGAACGAGGGTGAGATTACGATGCCGCCATGGAGCAACCGGGTACAGCGGTACCGGTGTTCGTGGATCCAGGCGGTCACCGAGTCCGACTGGCCCGTGCCTTCGGGTGGGCCGGGGGCCTTCTTCTCCTAGTTTGGATCGTGTTGGCGGTCGCTTCACTAACTGGCGCAACTTGGGTACCGCGCGTGTCGCTTCCCGGACTCGGTCCGGTCCTACAACGGCCGCACGCCTCGAACTCTGGCCCGTCCTCTTCGGGTCCTCTCCTGCGGTCGACCGATGCGAATGTCGACCCAGTGGCAACGAGCGCAGCTGGCCCGAACGGCCCGCAGGGTTCGGACTCACCCGGAAGTCAAACCTCCACGAGCACCAACTCTTCACGGTCCAGCACGACCGCCACCACCGGTCCCGACACAACCACGCAAACCACCGCGGCCCATCCCACATCCACGACACCGGCCACGGTTCCCACGACGGGGCCACCGCCGACGACCGGTCCACCAACCACCGGACCGCCAACAACCCGTCCTACGCCCACGACTGTTGCCCATCCCTCACCCCCAACGAGCCACCCGACGCCAACGACGCGACCTCATGGAGGTCGCTGAGGTTGTTTGGCGGCAACCCAGCATGAGGCTTCTGTGAAAGCCCGGCGCTCTCGCGCAATTCCGCGTGCGCACTGGGGACTGTGGGGCCTGGCCACCATCTTGATGGTGTTGGGCCTGACTCTCTCCGGTTATGCGGATCATCGACTCGGCGCTCCATCCACCGGCGAGCGGTCAAAGGTTTCGCCATTCCGATCCAGCACCGGGCCGGTTATCGATCTCTCGCAGGATGACGCACGATCGGTGAAGGCCCCGGCCCGGACGGTTGCGCTGACCTTCGACGATGGTCCGGACCCCCGATGGACGCCCCTAGTCCTCGACGTGCTGCGCCGGTACCATGTGCCGGCCACCTTCTTTGTGATTGGAGCTCGAGCAGCGGCCAACCCGGCGACCATTCGACGGATCCGAGCCGAAGGACACGAGCTTGGCTCCCACACCTACAGCCATCAGAATTTGACCGATGCTGCTGGTTGGGAGCGGAACCTCCAGCTCTCGCTCACCCAAACGACACTGGCTGGGACGGTCGGGATCCACACCAACCTCTTCCGGCCGCCCTACTCGTCGACCCCGGACGCCGTCTCATTCCAGGACCTGCGGGCTTACCGCCAAGTAGCGGCCCAGGGCTATCTCATCGTGTTAAGCGATCTCGACAGTGAGGACTGGCGTAAACCCGGCGTGGCCCACATCGTGGCTAACGCGACTCCGGCCGCGGGGCGCGGCGCCGTCGTGTTGCTACACGACGGTGGCGGCGACCGGTCACAGACTGTCCAAGCGCTCGATCAACTCCTCACCCGCCTCCAATCCCGGAACTACCACTTCACGACGGTGAGCGACCTGACCCATGGTGCAGGCCGGAGCACTGGTAGCCGCTCGGGGAATGCTCCTGTGCACGGTGCGGTCCGGCTTGAAGGCCAGGCCATGGTGGCGCTTCAGACGACGTCATCGTTCTTCGCTCAAGTTTTGCAGTGGCTCTTGCTTCCCATTGGCATCTTGGCATTGCTGCGCGCCATAACCGTCGTGGTGCTGGCCCGGAGACATCTCCGCCGACGCTCCCAGCGCCTGGCCGCTTCCGGGGGTGCACCGGTGGTCCTCGGCCCGGTGAGCGTGATCGTTCCCGCCTACAACGAGGCGGCCGGCATTGCTGGCACCATCACCACGATCGCGGCATCCACCGGTCTCGAGGTCGAAATCATCGTCGTCGACGACGGCTCGACCGATGACACGGCTCTTATCGCTGAAGCGCTCGCGCTGCCCAACGTCACGGTGATCCGGCAAACCAACGGAGGCAAACCCCGAGCGCTCAACACCGGGATTGCTGCGGCCCACCACGCACTGATCGTGATGGTCGATGGCGACACCGTCTTTGAGCCCGACACGGTCCGGAACCTGGTCGCCCCCTTTACCAGTCCAACGGTTGGTGCTGTTAGTGGCAACACCAAAGTCGGCAACCGCACCAGGCTTCTCGGCCGGTGGCAGCACATCGAATACGTGATGGGCTTCAACCTTGACCGGCGCATGTACGAGGAACTCAATTGCATGCCCACCGTCCCTGGTGCCATTGGCGCCTTCCGCCGCGAAGCCCTCGACGCCGCGGGCGGCCTCAGTGAGGAGACCTTGGCGGAGGACACCGATCTCACCATGGCTATCAACCGGGCAGGGTGGCGCGTCGTCTACGAGGAATCGGCCGTCGCCTGGACTGAAGCACCCTCCTCGCTGAGCGGGCTGTGGCGACAGCGCTACCGCTGGTCCTACGGAACGATGCAAGCAATGTGGAAGCACCGACACGCACTACGCGACCAGGAGCACCGAGGTATCGGGCGCCGGGCTCTTCCCTATCTTCTTTTGTTTCAAGTCCTGTTGCCGTTGCTTGCACCCGCTATCGACCTCTACGGACTTTACGGGGTCCTGTTTCTGAACCCGGGCCCAGTTCTTCTAGCCTGGCTCGGGTTCACCTTCCTCCAATTGGGCATCGCCAGCTACGCGTTTCGGCTCGACCATGAGCCGCTTGGACCGTTGTGGGCCATGCCGTTCCAACAGTTTGTGTACCGCCAGCTCATGGAACTCGTGGTCATTCAATCGCTGGTAACGGCCTTACTCGGTGCCCGGCTCCCTTGGCAGCAGATCCAACGTGAGGGCACCGCCGCAGCCCGCCTAGAAAACGAGCTGAGTGACCTCTAGTCCCCGCTGGCATCGAGCACGCCCGTGGTGGTGCACAGTGGACCGTTCTGCCCGATCCGTTAGAAGAACCGTTAGAAGTCGGCCCGGCCCAGACGCGACAGAGGCGGCCTCCGAATCAGTGGCCGCCTCTGACCTGCATATCTTGCTGGCGCGCTTGGAGGGACTCGAACCCCCAACCTTCTGATCCGTAATCAGATGCTCTATCCAATTGAGCTACAAGCGCTTGCAATGGCGCCAAGTGACCCTAGTCGGGCACCTCACTGGCCAGCCAACGGGGTAGCGCCAACCTGGCGGTCGACAGGCCCAATGAAGATCCCGACGCTGGGGCGCTTCGGCTCAAACCGCTCAAGGGCTACCCCCAGAACGGCCGGTTCTACCCGTGCGGCATCCGCTTTGCGGCGGTGGAGGCAGGCCTGCCCATGGTCACCACTAAATCGCCCACCACTGAGCCAAGGCCCATCGGCTTCAGTAGCGACCAAAGAAAGCATGTCCGAGACATCGAGCTCGGCCAACAGACCAACACCCCTCGCCTCTTCGATCACCCGACCCCACCACCGGCCCCCTGCCGTGCCGAGGACCAATTCCGCACCACCGCCGGGCAACTGAGCTGAGGTTCCCCGGCTACCAGCCCGGCGGAAGGTTGGTGAAGTCCGCAACGCGACCCTCGCCAAATGCGGCCAGCGCCTCCGTATTGGCTGGCCCGCCCATGAGTTCAGCGAAGCACTGGTTCTCACGTTCGCGGGCCGCGGCGATCTCTTGGCGCAGCGGGGCGACCATGACCCGTTTGCAGGCGACCAGGCTGGAGATCGGTTTGGCCGCCAGCACTTCAGCATGACGACGGGCCTCGGCCATGAGGTCCTCCGGGGCTGCCAGCTTCCAGACCAAGCCCATTTGGTGGGCTTCCTCGGCGCTGAGCCACTCGCTGCTCAGCAAGGCCCAGGTGGCCGCTTGGTGCCCGAGAAGGCGGGGGAACAGGAAGCTCGACGCGGCCTCAGGGGCAACGGCCAGGCTGGTGAACGGGCATTTCAGCTGGGCCGCCGTGCTCATAAAAGCAAGGTCGGCGAAGCCCAAGATCGTGGTGCCGATGCCGAGGCCCAAACCATTGACGGCGACCACCAGCGGCTTGGGGAAGGCCGCCAACGCGTCCACCAACCCCAGGAACCCGTGCTTGCCTTCCACGTACGATTCGGGGTCCATTACCCGAGACGCCATCTCCACCAGGTCCGTGCCTGCGCAGAACGCCCGACCGGCACCGGTCAGCAGCAACACGGCCACGGCGGGATCTTCGGCCGCAGCCAGAAGGCCGTCCGTGAGGGCGTCGTAGAGGGCCTCGTTGCAGGCGTTGAGGGCCTCGGGACGGTTGAGGGTGAGCGTGCGCACCCGAGCCTCGTCGCTTACGAGGAGAGGGCTGCTGCTGCCTTCAGAGGCACTGGTGGTCACGTGGGAACGAACCACAGATCAGGCGGGACAGCCACCGTCGGGGGCAACCTTGCCGCTCAGGCGCCACGGCTGCCAGCCGTCGCCGTAGTAGCGGTACGCCTCGGTCGAGAGGCCCTTGGCTACTCGGGCGTTCTTGTAGGGATCGGTTAGTTCGCCGAACTCGTAGCCGTACTTGGCTTTTATCCACGCAGCATGGGTCGGGTGGATTTGGAACAGGCCGGTGGTCCCACTGCTCGAGTTCACGACGGTGGCATCGAAGCCGGACTCGCGGGCCACGATCTTGTCGGCGCATGGGGAGTACACGGTCCAGTACTTCTGGACCGCATCCCGCGCTGTCGCTTCGGGCGTGCAAGCACTGTTGGCGAAAGCCAAGGCAGCGAGGGCCAAGAGGCAGCCCGTCACCCGCAGCGACTTGCGGCTCCGTCGCACCGGCAACTTCGGAACGGTGACGTCCTCGATGGTGTCGGTGTTCTCGGGGCTGCTCACGTGGTCGTACTCCTTGATAGGCGGACCCGTTCGCCCTCGGGCGGGCGGCTGCGGCGAACCGGAGCCACGACGCTGGGCGGGTTGGGGAGTGTCTCCGGAGAGACGACCACGCATCAGCTGACAGGATTGACGAGTGACATGATTGTCGCATCGGTAACGGGAATGCAACATCTGTGGCCCAATCGTGACACACGTCTCGGAGCCGTACGGTGGGCAAAGATCGGGAAAACGCCCGGCGACAACCCCCTGAGCTGCGGTGATCCACAAGGTCCAGCACCACAGATCGTTCGAACGACCCAACGGCGCGGTGAAAAGAAATACCCGAGCTAGGGGCGCGAAAGACCCCGGCCGCAATGGCCGGGGTCCAGAGCGGAGGGCGATCAAGCGTTCGAGCCCCGGTCGCGTCGTCCGAAGCATTCGCCGCAGATGCTCAGCACCGAGATCGTCGACCTGATCATCAGCCAGCACCAACGCCCCCACCGATCCCACGCCCAAAGGCCACCCCCGCCGCCCTCCCCGCCAACACCCACCTGCGCGTCCGCCACGACCGCATCGACAACTCCCGCGTCGTCACCCTCCGGCACCTCACCCTCAACCCCATCCGCGGCCACCAGCCCACCCGACGACCACCCCAGCCAACGCCAAAAACGTGAAACTCCCCGAACCCTTTGCAGGTTCGGGGAGTTTCCGATCTCTCGCGAGATCACCTTGGCGGAGAGGGTGGGATTTGAACCCACGGACGGTTTAACCCGTCACTTCCTTAGCAGGGAAGCCCGTTCAACCAGACTCCGGCACCTCTCCTTTGCGCAGGCGGATGTTACACAGCCCGCAGTGTGCGCTCCCCACCGGAATCCGACCACCCGGCGAGCCGCCTACGATGTCGAGCGGAGCGGTGGCAGAGCGGACGAATGCACCGGTCTTGAAAACCGGCGACCGAAAGGTTCGAGGGTTCGAATCCCTCCCGCTCCGCCAAGTGTTCGTCTTTCGAACTCAGCCCAACGAAACCAGCCCGAGCCCACCAGCTCGGGCTGTTCGCTTTCGTCGGCCGATGCTGGCGACCGCCAATGGCGGTTGGCTCCGTGCCCACGACGCCGGTGAGTGACCAGCGCAGTGCTGCCTCAGCCCCTGTCTCGCTCAGTCCTTGACTCGTGCCGACCACTCCGGGGAGGGGCGGATGGATGCGCATGAGAACATCGAAGGGTTGCTGGTACTCCCACCCGACCACACCTTCTTCGGTGACCATGATTTGGGAGAAGAAGGCCTGGTTCATCTGCTTGCGCAGCTGTGGGCCAGCTGCCAGGTAGGCCTCGTGGCAATTCTCGGCCCAGCTGACTGCCTTCACCACGATCGCCTCGATCTCCCCCATGCCCGCCTCGGCCTTGGCCAGGGCGCCTTGTGCGGCCTTCATCTCGGCGGTGATTCGTTCTTGCTCGACCTTCAGCAGGTCGAGTGGGACGGCTCCGGCGTAGTGGGCGTGGAGCAACTTGGTGCGTTCATCGTCAAGGGAACGAAGGCGCTCTCGTTGACGCTGTTGTTCGTCTTTGGTGTCGGCCTGCCGCTTGGCAAGCTCGGTGACCACCGCAGCGGCGGTCTCTCTGAGTCCGTCGGCGGTGAGCTGGACCAGTCGGTAGTGGTCCTCGATCTGTTCTTCCACCAGAGCCAACGGCCGGTGCTTCAACATGCAGGTGGTGCGCTTCTGATGGCGACCAACACAGAAGTAGTACATGTAGTACTTGCCGGTCTTGGAGCGGCTGTTGGTAATGCACAGCTGCGAGCCGCAGTGCCCGCAGAAGATGGTGCCCTTCAGGTAGTGCGGGTGCTGGCGGGCTTTGGTGCCCTGTCGATGAGATTCCAGCACGGCTTGCACCCGGTCCCAGGTTGCCTCGTCGACGACTGGCTCGTGCTTGCCCTGATACTCGACCCCATTGAAACGGACGATGCCCTTGTAGTACGGGCTGGCAAGTATCCGGTTGAGTTGGCCTTCGGCCAACACTTTTCTCGGTGTGTTCGGACCGCCCTTGCTCCAGAGACCCCGTTCGGTCGCCTCGGCCAATAGAGCGACAAGAGTCCAGTCACCGGTCGCGTAGGCCTCGAACAACCAGGCAACGAGTGGCACCACGTCGGGGTCCTGGACCACGTAGCGGCGACCCCCTTCACCGACGTTCTTGTAGCCGAGCGGTGCCGGACCGGGGGTGCCACCGTTCTCGATCTTGATAAGGCGCTTGCGCCGGATCTCGTCGCCCATGTTGCGCGACTGGTATTCGTTGGTGCCAGCCAGAAACACGTGGCTCAGCCGGCCGGAGTTGCTGCGATCGATGGGCTCGGAGCACGACACCAGTTCGGCACCGTTCTGTTCGAGCAGGTAATCGTTGGCCAGATCCTCTCGGGCGTTTCTGGCCCATCGATCCAGCTTGAACACGATGACGTAGTCGACATCTTGGTCCGCCAGGATCCGCGCCAAGAGCGCCTGCAAGTCGGGCCGTTTGTCGGTGCGTGTACCGGTGTCCTTGTCGAGATACTCGTCGACAATCACCGCGCCGAGGCTTTCGGCCTTCTCAGTCACAATCTTGCGCTGGGTCGGCAGCGAGTATCCCTCGGGGCTGCCGTCGCGCTGGGCTTGTTGGCGGGTTGACACCCGCAGGTAGGCCACCGCCCGCTTCGGTGGGCTGCTGCCGATCTGGTCGCTCATGTCCATGCCTCCAATTTTGGCGCTAGATCGAGCGAGAAGGAAGGGCGTATTCCGGCTCGTTCGTACCGGATCGAGGGCAACGGCCGGCAGCGACGCCGATCGCTGATCAGACCGAGCTGGCTGAGCCGCAGACCCATGGCCGCTTGGCTCACCCCGAAGTGAGCCGCTAGGTCATCGACTCGCTGGTGGCCTTGGAACCAGGTGCTCTTCACGGCCGGGCGGGGCATGAGCAGGCAGGCAGCGAAGTAGTCGCAGATTGACTCAGCTCGCTTGCCTGACGGCTTGCCGTCACGGCCAGGGTAGAGCGCCTCGATGAATGGATTGTCCAGCACGTGCTTGATCTCGTGGGCCAAGGTGAAGCGCTGCCTGGTCGGGTGATCGTCTTCGTTGAGGGCGATGACCCAACGGCTGCGGCTCCACTCTGAGAAGCCTGACACCGGCAGGCCTGGCCTGGTGCGCAGGTCGAGTCGGGGCAGCGAAGCGATTGGGCCGAGATCCACGACGGGACCACCGAGGTCGAGCAGCTGCGTGAGCCGTCTGGCCTGACGCTCAGCGATTGAGCGGGCTTCGTGGTCCTCTAGCGGTCGGTGCGGCATCAGGGCTCGGGCTGCGCCGATGACCTCGTGACGAGCGACAGTTGGTTGATGGTTGATTGAGTTGTTCATGGTGATCCTCCTTTCAGGGTCAAGGGTGATGGCCTGCTCAAGCGGAGGATCGCAGGAGTGATTCCTCAGCTCAGGCCGCGGGCGGGTGGTCTTTCTCGCGAACGTGGTACTTGTCGGTGACGAAGATGAAGTACTCCTGCAGGGCCTTGGCGGCTTCGTCGGTCATCTCGTATTTGGCTCGCAGGTACGGGGTGAAGGTGGGGAGGCCCTCGGGGGCGTCGAGCCCGGCCAGGGAGAACAGATCTCGCTCGTCGAGCTCCAACACTCGGCTGAGGCGTTGTAGGAAGGCAGGCTTGGCGGTTTGGTAGTCACCGGATTCCAGGCGGGCCAGGAAGCTGTGATGCACGTTCACTGTTTCGGCCAGTTGGCGAAGCGACAGACCAAGTGCCACTCGGGCTTGCCTGATGGCTTCGCCGAGATGCACCCCGCCAGATTTTGTACCGTTGTTGTCGCTTGTGCTCATAGCCTAACTGTCTCCGTTTATGTATCTATTCTCTCACGAATGTCGCGGGGAGTAAACAAAGATTGTTTATTTCACAACGAACCAAAAAGGAACAGACTCAGGGTGTTGCTTCCCAGAAGAATATCCGTGGAGGTCAACAAACCTGACTCCCGATTGTTGTAGAATGCGCGCGCATATATTGACCTACAACAAGTTGAACTTGTATCGTAAATACATGATTGATCGGCAATTTACCATGACGACAGATGGCGTAACTGAGACCTTCGATCTCGACACCATCGCCGCTCTGCTTCCATTTGGAGAATTCACAACTCACCAGCTGTCTGAAGTCACTGGTATCCCGTTTTGGAGCATGACCCGTCCGGTTAAAATTCTCATTGAAGCGGGCGTCATTGCTTACGTGCATCGAGGTGGGGTCAACATCTATCGCCGTGTCGACCAGCCCACATCGCACACCGGGTGACCACCAACAGTCGCTACCTGTTCCAAAACACATACACGCCCCCGTCGCTGCCCTCGATCGTTGAGATGTCTCCGCTGAGCACCATGTCCCTCGTCCAGGCTTCGACGTCGACCTTGACGTAGGGCCGCAGGCCCTCGGGGATGCCCGCCATCTCGTCGATCTCGACGCCCATGTCGTCGAGCATCTGCTCGCCGTAGTCCTCGATTGATCGGTAGTGCCCGAGGTATTGCTGTTCGAACTGGGACTCAACCTCTCCCCAGTCCTCGTCGTCTCGGGTCTCCATCGCCCACCAGACCCCGAACGGTTCACCGTGCTCAGCCAGCCCGTGGGCCAGCTTGGCGACTCGCTCGATTGATTCGTACTCCCCGAGGTACACCGGGCCGAAGCCCTCAAAGTCGTGGATGGCAAACTCTTCGGCCACCTCGCCGTAGCGCTTGGTCGTTGGCGAGTCGCCCAGCATCTCGGCGATGCCCTGGTGCAGAACCTCGGCGCCGAGATCTGCCGCCAACCAGGTGCCGTGCAAGATCCCGGCGTTGTAGTCGCTGAGACTGGCCACATAGATCCATGGCCCTTCGATCTCACGTCGGGCCTCGCTAGTACCCGGTACTTCCTGGCTCGGGTCGATTGACCCGTCTGATTGTCCTCCTCTGTTGTCATGTGGTTGTTCCATGTCGCCTCCTTCTTCAATTAGTTGTCTTGCAGCGGCTTATGCCGCTGCTTGGTTCTCGCTGTTCACAGCCCGGATCCGCCGGGTGGCCAGCTGGGCGAAGTCCGGGTTGAGTTCGATCCCGATCCACCGCCGATGCAGCCGCTCGGCCACCACGCCGACGGTTCCGGCGCCCATGAACGGATCGAGCACGATGCCCGATTGCCAGGCCCTGTCCACGCAGCCACATGACTTACGCAGCGCACCCAGCACCGCCAGCGACCCAAGGGAGCGCACGACTCGGGCCCGCCGCCAGGCGGCACCGCAGCCCTGGCAGACCCGTTCCGGACACGTCGCCAGAAGCGGCCGTTCGACCAGGGCCTCGGGGAAGGTAGCGAAATGCGCGCCCCGGTACGCGGCGGTCGCGATCGTCCACACATCGCCAGGGTTCTTGCCAAGCGGGTGCGAACTCACACCGCGCGCTTTCATTTGTTCAAGACCGGAGTTGCTGCCAGCGAGCGGACCCGACCAGTGAGGCCTGGCCTTTGAACGCATGCCGTACTTGGTTCCTGATCCCGCCGTCGTTGGATGATTCAGCTGGGATCGGGCCGGAACCCGGATGGCATCCAGGTCGAACAAGTAGCGCCGGTCGCGGGTCAGCAGGTAGAGCGGTTCCCACGTGGTGCTGAGCCGGTCTTGCACGCTGGCGGGCATCGGGTTTGGTTTGGCCCACACCACCTTGTTGCGCACCATCCAGCCCTCCGAGATCAAGGCCAGGAGCAGTCGTTCGGGGGCCAACACCAGGCCCTTGGGCAGGGCGCCGTGGCGTTCATGGCGGGCGTAGGTGTCGCCGATATTGAGCCACAGCGACCCGCCCGGCTTCAACACCCGAGCTACCTCGCGCAGCACTGCCAGCAGCGCTTGGACCCAGTCCTCGACGGTTCCCTCGAGCCCGATCTGACCGTCCACGCCGTAGTTGCGCAGCATGAAGTACGGCGGTGAGGTCACCACCGTGTCGACTGAACCAGCGGGCAACTCCCGCAAGCGGGTCACGGCGTCGCCGACCAGGATCTGCCCGGTCGGGAGTCCCATCGTGTTGTGCTCGTTGCTCAGTTTCTTGTTGTTCATGTTTCACCTCCTTGGTTAGTCGGGTGCCCGAGCAAAGCTCGGGCTGTATGTGTATGTGTGGCCACGGCGAACATCGCCTCGGCCGGATTCGGCAACGTGGCCAGGGTCCTTCTGAGCGCTGCGGCGCGCTTGTCGTCGGGCACCGACCAGAGGACTCGGGGGAACGTTCCTCGGAGCTCGGGTCGTGCCTGTTCGATGCCGGTGCGCCAGTAGTCGAGGTACTGGGTGGCCTTGATCCGGATCCGCTTCAGGCTCTCGGTCGACCGGTCGATCTCGACCAACCAGGTCAACTGGCTGGGCCCGACGCTCAGCGCCAGGCCAAGGTCGGGCTTCAAGACCAGCGCTCGCCCGGACCTGCCCAGGTAGTGACGCCAGACGGCTGGCTCGGTTTCGATCCGAAGGTCCTGGCACCGATTGTCTCGTTCCAGTTCGATCAGCTCGACCACCAGATTCGAGACCGAGATGGTGTGCTCGACGAACAGCCAACCTGTCTCGTCAGGCGTACGCGCTCTCCGTTCCGGCCAGATCTCCCGTTGGCCTCGAAAGCCGAGCTGGTAGATGAACCGAGCCGACCCGCTTCCGGAGCCTCCTATCCGACGAGGTAACCGAAACAGGAAGCCATCATCGGTCAGTCGTCGGAGCGTGGCCTGTGCTCGACGTTGGCGACCAACCGGTGTCCCCTCGGCAAAGTGCAGCCGGGCCACCTGATCGCCGCTCACGAACCTCAGCCGACCAACATCACGGAGCAGCGCCATCTCCCGATCTCCGAGCGCCCGCCGGGGTGCTGTCCGCCGGCTCACGTCGCACTCCAATTGACCGTTCCCAAACGGGAGTAAGTCCCTGGCAGTTCCAGCCGCATTCTGCCTGCCCACCGGCCCGGAACCACGATGCCGACGCGAACAGCGACGCGAACCATGCTCCCGACCCCCGTCATGACGAGCCCCCGGCTTCCGGGATGACCCCGAAGGCCCCACTAGGCGCCCGACCTTGATCGCTCGAACCCTTACTAACTGGTCCGAGCGCGGTGCTCCGCAGGAGCGCCTCGGTCTCACCCCGGGGGACACCCCACGCCTTCCGATTAGACGACCGGACCCCTCCGAGCGATCGAACAGCGGGCCCGAGTGGCTGGGTTCTGGCCGAGGCAAACCCGCGAGCAGCACCCTCGGCCACCAGATCGGCGTAGGCCTGGAACGGTGGGAGCGACGAGAAGTCCTCGGCTCGGAGCTTGCTTCCGGATCGACGGGCCATGACCGCGGCGTCTTCATGATCGAGGCGGAAGGCCACCTTCGATCCGGCGTTGGCCAGCACCCCAGCCCGGAGATCTGCGGACAGCTGGCCCAGATGCTGATGGGCCAGTACCAGCCCGACACCGAGACCACGTGCTTGGGCGAGGGCATCGCCGAGATCGAGGGGCAACCGAACGAACTCTTGGAACTCGTCGAGGTAGACGATGACCGGGTGACGGGATCGAGCCGAGACGGCCGAGCGGGCCAAGGTGGCCTGCCAGACCTGCTGGACAACGAGGCTGCCGAGCAGGGCCGCTGCCTCGCCGCCGAGTTCTCCTTTCGGAAGCCGGACCAGTAGTGAGCGGCGACCTTCTGGTGAAGTGTCGAAGACCTGCGAGATCTTGAAACGTGGGTCGGCCTGGCCGAGTACTGCTCGGAGATCTGGTCGCAGGATGAAGGCCCGGAGCTTGTTCATGACCGGGCCGAGGACCTGAGCGGCTTGTTCCTCGCTGAGGTGGTCGAACCAGGACCAGAAGCTGCCCAGGCCCAGTGGGTCATGGGCCGAGGCCCGGGCCACCAAGGGTCGGCGGAAAGCTGGGTTGGTGAGCAGCACCGGCAGCTCGACCAGTGAGTGCCCTGGTTCGAGCGACAATGTGAGCAGCCCGGCGTGCAGAACGTCATGGAGGCGTGGACCCCAGGAGTCTTTCCACAAACTGTGGAGAAGGTTGAGAAGCCCATCGACCGCGACGTTCGATCCGCCCCGCCCAATTGGGTTGAGCCCGATCGGGGCCTCATCGCTGGGATCGAGCACCGCCACCCGTGCCAGCGCGGCAGGCGATAGCCGGCGAACAACGTCGTCGACCAGATCGCCCTTCGGGTCGACCACGACGACGCCGTGTCCGGCCTCGATGTCTTGGATGATGAGATTGGCCAACAATGTCGATTTTCCGACACCCGTCGGCCCGATGACATGCAGGTGACGCCTGGCGGCGTCAGCACTCAGCACCAAGTTGCCTGGCTCAGATGGGTAAGCCGACTCGGCCACGACCCGTTGATCCCGGATTGCGATGGCCCGCAGGACCCGGCGGTCGGGTCGAAGCAACCTGGCTTGACTCAGCTCCACACCCGGCAACACCACGTTCTCGTCGAGCCCGACCGGCCATCCCAGCACCGCCACCAACTCGTCAGCCCGGAGCACGCAGGCCGGGTCCACCTGGTTGACCACCCCACGGCGCATCCGGCTCATCGCCCGCCACGACGGCAGAGACCGCCGAGACAACCCCGCCCCGGATACCCGCAGCACCTGATACGCCCCAACCACCCGAGTCACCAGCGACCGCTGGCGACCGACGGTCGCGGCATGCACAGCGATCCGTCCGGCGCAGGCGAACAACTGCTCGGCCTGCTTCTTCCGAGCCTCGGTCGTTTCCTCCGAGCTGAGCCGGGGCGCTCCCCAGTTCCAGATGTTCCAGATCGTGGGCGGGTCATCCGGTTTGCCGGCCGGAGGGACCGCGGAGCGGGGCAGCCATCCCCCGACTACCCACTGAACCGTGACTCGCTCATTCGCCTTCAGCCCGGCCAAGCCGTGCAAGAGGCCCTGGCTGATCTCCGGTTGCAGCTCGGAGCGCAGCGGTCGTCGGCCGGAACGAAGGCGCACCTCCACCGCCATACCGTCGCTGGCATCGGTCGCGACCTTCAGTGGCGAGACCGCCAGTCCCGGCAGCCAGCTCTCCATGGCCGATCGAAGCCGCCTGGCCTCGTTCTCGGGTAGCCCGACAAACCAAGCCGCACCCGTCTTGGTGGCCCGTAGCTCGAAGACCACCGGCCGCAGCGACACCAACCAGCCGGACCGGCCCCGACTGGCCAGTGAGCGCACAAACCTGACAGCCGCCTCGGCCGGAAGTCCAGCCGGGAAGGTCAGCTCGAACCACGCCAAGCGCCCTGGACCGCTCATGTCGAGCGCTCCCTGTCGGTGTCCACGACGTCGACCGCTTTCACTACTTCAGGCGTGGAGTCGGCCATAGCCAACTCGATGAGCACCCGAGCCAAGGCCCGGACATCTGGCTTGTTCTTACGAACCGGCCGGACCTTCACTTCTTTACGATTGTTCTGTGCCATGGATCACCTCCTTCGCTTCATATTTATTTAGTAGAAGAATTGCTACAACCCTCTCTATTTGTTATGTGGCGCTTCGTGTAAACAGTCAAGGCCAATGGCCGTGTGAAATACACAACAGGCTGAAAGAACAGATACGAATGGGTCGTCACTTATTTGTTGTGGTTTGTGCAACGAACGCGCACCGTTGCGGGCTTGGCGCGCTTCAGCGCCAACGCCGCCGGTTCCACACGGTCACCCCTACCAAGAGCACCGCAAACACCACCAAGATCGGCAACAACGGCCGAACCAAGGTCCACACCACGTTGAACACGATGAGCAGGCCCAGTGCACTCAGCGCCAGCGACCACAGCCGCTGCGACGCTGAACGCACCGGGTCTTGTTGGTTCATGAAGCCTCACCGGCGGCTGCCTCGGACTCAGGCACGCTGAGGACTTGGTACGGCGTCACCCGCACCAAACCATCTCCCGGCAACGACGACACCAGCAACCACGCGATGTACGACCGCATCTCGACCTCCTCATGCACCCGGTTGCGCTCGGACCGAGTCGCCTCCACATCGATCTCGGAGATCTGGGTCCCCGGATGCACCAGCTGCTTGAACCCGCCTCTCACGGCCGGTCCTCGCGGTCTTCCTGGCGGGCCGACTCCAACATCTGCCCGAAGGCCTGGGTGGCCTGCTGGTGGATCCGCCACGACGCCTCCTGGCTCTCCCGCTCCGCCCGGGACCGCTCGTGCGCCGCCGACACCGACGGCAAGAACGCAATCGCCAGCAGGAACAGGCCCACGCCGACCACCACCATGAGCCCGATGAGGGCGAGCACACCCGTGAGGACGCTCACCGACCGATCTTCCGAGCCGAGTCCGCCACCACCTGAGCGATCGACAGAGCGGTCATGTCCGCGATGCCCTGCAGCCGAGTCACCGCCAATGGGCAGGCAGCGCCGAGCTGACCTTCCATCTGGCTCAACATGGTCACGGCCTGCATGGCCTGCTGACCGACGTAGCCCACAGCGTGGGCCTTGGCCGCCTCCAGCTCAGCCTGCTGCTCCAGGCGAGCCAGACCAACCGCCTTGGACCGCTCCAAGCTAGAGATCTGGCGGTAGACCGCCCGATCCTCCCGACGCTCCAAGAAGTTGCTGGTACCGCCACTGGCGGGGATGAGGTTGCTCACTTTGGTGTCTCCTTCGTTTGGGCCACCGGGGTGGTGGCCGTCGGAGGGCAGCGTGGAGCAAACGGGAGGTAGTGAGATAGGCCAGACGTCTCCCAGAAAGTGGACATCTGAGTGGACACTGACCAGACCCTGACCGAGCTCAAGAAGCTGCGAGAGGGCCGCGGTATGAGCGCTGATCGCCTGGCCACCAGCCCCGCAGTGCTGTCTTCGCTGGCCACCAGCGATCCTGTCGAGGCCTACCAGGCGCTGGTGCAGTTGCTGGGCAGCCTGGGCGACAGCGACCGGGCCAATGCCCTACGGGTCGACCTCGCCCTCAACCTCGAGGAACTCCTCGACCGGCCGCCCACCGGGCGAGAGCGGGACTGGCTCGGTGACCGCCGTTCCTCGTTCGCCGAACTGAAGCAACGAGACGTCAAAACGGTCGGGCGTTGGTCCGACCGGGCACTCGGTGAGCTACGAGCCCAGCTGCTCAACGACTTCTTCGACGGCCACGTCATCGTGGCGGCGGGGGTCAAGAACGGGCGCATCGCCGGCATCGAGGTCATGCAATACGACCGGACTGATGAGCACTTCAGCCACGGGCAGAACATCGGCTACACCAACCCCGAGAAAGGCTCATCGCTGCCCCTCGTGCTCTACGGGTTCCCGAGGGACTGGCGACCAGCCAGCATCCGATTCGTGGTCTCCTTCATGGACGACCAGCTCCCGGCTGCCGCCTGGGCCCTGGTCGCCGACACCGTGCTCGATGTCGGCTTCGGCCACGAACGGACAGAATTGGAGATCTCCGATGGGATGGCGCGGTGTCGGATAGAGAACCCGAGGAGAGATCAGCTGTACGGGTTGTGGTGGGAGTGGCCCTGCTAGATCAATCAGACTGCGAACATTTTACGGGCCTCGGAATTCATCACAATGTCCCTGGGTAGGTGTGGCCTGATGCTGTCCAATAGATTGGCGACGTCCCTCTTGGATAACGTATCTATAGGGATGCGCATCGTTAGCGTTTGATTCGATAACACCAACCCAATGTCACGAGGGTTAGGTGCGTAGATCTCGATCTTCGTAAGAACGGCAGGATTGATGAGGACGGTACCCTGAATCGTTCGAGCAAGGATATTACCCGAGCGATCAATGGAGATTCGATACACAAAGAGTTGACCAGATTTTAGGAGGGTTGACCCTGCGAGAAACAGCCCACTTGATAGAACTGTCATCTTCGCAGCAAGGTTCGTCACATGTGAAAATCCTAAAATGCTACCCATCGTTACTACGAACGCTACTAGAAAATATACAACCGGGTATAATAATTTTGGCCGCATCGATATCGCAGTACGAGGTTCAGAAGTCTTTAACATTTCAGCTACGGATTATATAACTAAAGGCGGCAATATGTCCACACGCGACGTCAAGCGCCTGACCGACGGCGTGGCCCCCTGCACCTAACAAGGCCTCTGGTTTGTAGACCCAGTCGAAAGAGAATTTCCACCAAACCAGCTGGGACTGATTAAGTAACCAAATCCGGCTTTAGCCAGTTCCTCTGCGATTTGAAGCCCCTTGGAACCCAAGCCCGGAAGCACCGAGACAAGGGTGCCGAGGTCAGCCGCCAACGCATGTGAACCACAGGACGACGAAGCAAACCCGTTCCGCTGACATGACCGAAAGGCTTCGTCAAAAGCGATCGCCCCACCCACGCCGGCCGCTACAAAAGCAAGACCTATAACCGCCGCGCCAGCGGCAGTCAGAGTCGGCGCAGCAACAACCACCGCCCCAATGCCCAGAGCCAGCCCCACGCCAGTCCAAATCAGTTTGCCAACGGAGAAATTCCCGGAGGGATCAACGAAATTTAGAGGATCACTCCCAGCGTAGCCATACGGAACTCGCGTTTGCTCTATCGCCGGATCGACAGTGAGGAACTGTCCACTCACAGGGTCGTAATACCGTGCCCGAAGGTAGTACAGGCCGGACTCGGAATCCTGGTACTGGCCCGTGAAACCAAGCGCGGTTGCGACAGTCCCTGTATGTGCTTTGAGCTGTCCGAAGGACGTATAGGTGAAGGTTGCGTCAGTCGTGCCAGAAGCAGAGGTGAGAAGCGTCGTACTTCCGATCTGATCGTGATGGAAGAACTCGACTGTCCCCGTCGAGCTGATGCTCTCTAGTGGCAACCCACCAGGTCCGTAGATGAAGCTGGTCGCGGTATTGGACAGGAGCATCGGTAGCTCGCCATTTGTGTCCCAGGCGAAGCTCGAGGTCGTTGCGCCGACCGTCTTGGACGTTCGAAGTCCATCTCCGTTGTATTCGTAGGTGGCGACCGGGACAGCACCGCTGAGGTAGGAGTACCGGTCCGCCGCCGTCTTCGGACTGGTGCCGATCTGGTTGGTCACGGTGACGTCTGTCGTGCTGCTGCCCGGAGGAGCTGTGGCGGTGAGTGCGCCGTCCGAGCGGACGTTGAACTTAAGTGCCGCGGTAGTCCCGAAGCGGACGGCGGTGGCGCTGCTGAATCCGGTGCCGAGAACAACCACGTTGGTGTTTCCGGTGGCCGGTCCCGAGTTCGGACTGATGTGGGTGATGGTCGGCGAGGTTTGGGCGTAGGCGAATCGGTCTTCGGCAACGATCGGGCTGGTGGCGGTGCCGTTCACGATGCGCACGTGAACTGATGCTGAGCCCGTCGGTGCGGTAGCGGTGATCTTGGTGTCGGACACCACGGTGACGTGAGCCGATGCTTTCAGCCCGAAGTACACCTTCGTTGCTCCGGTGAAGCCGACCCCGGTGATGGTGATGGTCGGGTTGGCGGTCGAACCCATCTTGCTCGGTGTCAGGGATCCGACTGCGGGGCCGCCGGTGTAGGTGAAGCGGTCGTTCGTCGTCAGTGGGCTGGTGCCGGCTGCACGGGTGACTGTGATGTTCACCGCACTGAGCCCGGCCGGGGCGGTGGTGGTGATCGTATGGCTGGAGACAACCGTGAATGGGGCCGGGTGGCCGCCGAACTGAACAGCGGTGGCCCCGGAGAAGCCTGTGCCGGTGATCGTCACGGTGGTGCCGCCCGCAACGGGCCCAGAGGCTGGTGAGATGCTGGTGATGGCAGGTTGGATGGTGCGTCCAACGATCGCGGTGAGCCGGTTGGCTTGGTCGTAGGAGTAGCCCGCTACCTTGCCGGTCGCTGCGACTCTGGCCGTCCGATTGCCGAGGTGATCGTAGGTGTAGGCGAGTGCGGTATTGCCGGTGCCGGACGCCACCAGCTGGTCGCCGCTGTTGAAGGTCTGGGGAACGCCCCGAAAGGTGGTCGGGTTACCTGCGGGATCGTATGCGTACGAGCCCTGGGCATCGGTGTTGAGCCGATCGGTCGGGTCGTAATTGTAGTTGATCGGCGGCGACGCGTCGGGCGTCGCTGATGCGACCAGGTCGCTCGCTGTTCTGGTGTAGTTGAAGTGCTGCAACACCGTGGAGCCATCTGAATCGCTGATTGAGACGAGCTGATCGGCAAAGTCGTAGCTGTAGGTATCGGTGACCGCAGGACTGGATCCCGTGGTTTGGCTGGTGACGTTGCCGTCCCCGTCGTAGGAGAAGGTGGTGGTGTGGCCCAGCCAGTCCTTGATCGAGAGCGGGTTGCCTGCACCGTCGTAGGTCTCAGTGACGGTGTGTCCGTTGGGATAAGTGATCACGGTGGGGTGGCCTGCGGCGTCGTAGCTGTGGGCGATGGTGTGTAGCGCGCCGTCGGTCGATGAGGTCAGCCGGCCGAGCTGGTCGTAGCCGTAGAACGTGACTCCGGTGCCGTCGGTCATCGTTTTCCGCCGGCCAGCAGCGTCGTACGAATAGGAGACTCCGTGTGTGATGCCGTCCGAGTAGCTGATGGTGGTGATCTCGTTGGCGGTGTCGAAGGTGGTGTTCGTGACGCGACCCTTGGGGTCGGTCAGGCTCGTCCGATTGCCGGCCAGGTCATAGCCGTAGGTAGTTACTTCGCCGAGCGGGTTGGTGGTCGAGGTGACGCGGTTGAGCGCATCGAAGGTGCTCGATGTGATCTTTCCGTTCGGATCTGTGACCGAGGTGGTGTTGCCATTCCCGTCGAACGCTGTTGAGGTGACGGCTCCGTTGGCGTCAGTCGTGCTGGTGTGGCGTCCGTCGAGGTCGAATGCGGAGTTGGTGGAGTGGCCTGAAGGGTCTGTGACCCGGGTCCGGTTGCCATTCCCGTCGTACTGGTAGGTGGTGACGTGGGCGTTGGGGTCAGAGATGGATGCCACTCGGCCCTTGGCGTCGTAGGTGGTCTCGGTGGTGTGTGGGACGCTGGGGGCGCCCGGAGCCGGGCAGTCGATGCCAAGGGCTACTGCGTTGGGCGAGACCTTGCAGATCTGCTCTCCATCGGCGTCGTAGGTAAACCGAGCCACGTCGGTCGATCCGGCGGAACGGCTGACAGTCTTGGATGCGACCTCGCCACCCCCGGCGTAGGTGAAGCTCGTGGTGCGTCCGTCCCCGTCGGTCTGACTGGTGACATCTCCCGGATGAGTGGCATCGCCATAGACGAATGTCGTTGTGTCACCCGTAGGCCCAGTGGTGGTGAGCGGGTTGCCACTCGCATCGTAGGTGGAGGTAGTCACAGCGCCGAGCGCATCAGTGCTTGTCAGCGGCTCGTTGAACGTGTTGTAGGTCTGGCTGGTTGTGTGCCCGAGGGGATCGGTCTTCGAGAGGAGGTTGCCCCGGCTGTCGTAGGAGTAGGTGGTGATATGACCCAGGGGGTCCGTGATCGACGTGATCCCGAGCGTCGCCGGGTCATAGGCGTAGCTAGTTGTGGCTTCCAGCGGGGTGCCGAGCGCATGGGTGACGGACTGGAGTTCGAGGTTCTGGTAGCTGTACTTCGTGACCTGGCCGTTGGGATCCGTCATGGACGTGTAGCCGCCTGCCGCCGAAGCGTTGTCGCCGCTAAAGGTCCAGGAGGTCGTCAGACCGGCCGGGTCCGTCTGGCTCGTCACCCGCCCGGCAGAGTTGTAGACGTTGGTGACGATGCCACCACGCGGGTCGGTCATCGTCAGCACGAGGTGGTTCGCATCGTAGGTGAACGATTCCACTCCTCCAGCCGGGTACGTCTGACTGCTGAGGTTCCCTGCCTCGTCATATACGAACGTTTCGAAGCGCCCGAGGGGGTCAGTGACCCTGGTGATCTGCGAGCCGGTGTAGCCGAGGGTGAGCGTGCGGCCGGACGCCGAAGTGATGGAGGTCATCTGGTGGTCGGTGTATCCGAGCGTGGTTGCATAACCATTGCGATCCACCACCCGCTGAAGTTCGCCAAATGCTGAGAAGACGTAGCGAACCTGGCTTTGGAGACGAGTGAAGGTAAAGGTCCCGTCAGAGTTCGAGATGAGCGTTGCGAGCACATAGGGCGGCGCCGTGAAACCTCCGGCACCATCGGAGACGAACGTGACGATCGCGCCGTTCTCCTCTGTCACACTCACATTGCTGCCCGCCGTCGTCAGCGACATGTTGTAGCTGTCTGTCCAGCCCATGCCCAGCCGACCACCAGTCGAGGCCGCCGAGGAGGTGTACGTGTGAGAGAAGGCCAGGGGCAGGCCACGATCTGGGATTGAGAAGTCCTGGAAGGTGTGCCAGAAGTCGCCGGTCGCACAGTTCACGGGATGGCGCGTCGCCTGACAGGTAGTTGAGTTCTGACTCCTCGGGGGCGTGGAACCCTGCACTCCCGCCGCAGCGCTCTTGATACCTCGAGTACCGCCGCTGCCACCCGAGCCCCAACTCAGGTGGTTGGAGGTGTAGGCCCCACTCGCCACGACCCAGTGATCTGGCCCGTCGCCCGAGTAACACTGGCTCTGCGTGAAAGCCGAACCGGAACCGTCAGTGGTCAACGTGAAGCGATAGAAGCCGCCGGGACTGACGCTGTCGTAGCAGTTCAGCGACACCGAAGTCCCGGCTGGGAAGCCGCTCAAACTCACTGCGTACCGAAAACCGGCCGGCGCCGCTGGACCCTGACCGAGGCTGACCGATGGGGTCCCGGAACGTGGAGCATCGGTGCAATCTGGGACCGAGAAATCGGTGTTATGGGTGTAGGGCCCGCCCCACGGATCGCCGTTCATGAACGTGTTTGCCGGAGCGTAGTACTGGTTGTTCCAAGGGGAATTGGCAATCCGGTACCAGTAGCCATCCGGATTGACGCTGGCAATCGTTGGGTCATACACTTTGCATGACACCTGAACTGAGCTGGCTGCGTCGACACGCGGGCCGAGCGCCGATGCATTGTGATAGTTGGCGAAGGTGTTGACGCCGTTGTGGCCCTGCTGTTCCGTTACTCCAGTGCCGGGCGTGCCGATGACCACCGACGAGCAGAGAGGGACAGCGGGGTCTACGAACGGAGTACCTCTTAGGCTGCCGGAGGTTTGACCGTTGTTGTAGAAGGCATCTGCCGACACGTAATAGGCGTGGCTCCACGGCGACGAAGCGATCTGATACCACCAGGTGTTGCCGTCGGCGACTCTGAACCCGGTGAGCGCGCAAGCGATTTGGACCGTGGCCCCTCCGCCGATCGTCGGCCCTTGTGATCCACCAGCGTTGGTGTAGTTGGTCCAGGTGTTGGCTGCACCGCCGGCCGTCTCGCTGACGCCACCAGCAATACTTGCGCAGGTCGGCACGGCAGGGTCCACGAACGGGGTGCCATGGAGACTGCCACTGGTCTGACCATTGTTGTAGAACGCATCGGCAGAGA
>JANXNS010000154.1 GCA_025353965.1 Aquihabitans sp. | reverse complement strand
GCGGCCAGTAGGCCACGGGGCGTCGGGACCGGATACCGAGGGGGCGCGTTACCCTCGGCGGCGTGCAGATTCCAACGTTCTCCCTGGGCGACGACCCCGGCCCCGATTTCGCAGCACTACTGCGCCGTCAAGGCCATGATCGAGCTCTTCCCGATGGCCCCGTGAGTGCGGCGGGCCCTGTCACCCACGGCACCACCGTGCTGGCCGTCCGCTACGCCGACGGCGTGGTCATGGCCGGTGACCGCCGGGCAACGTCGGGAAACCTGATCAGCCACCGCTCGATCGAAAAAGTCTTCCCGGCGGATCGGTGGTCCGGCGTGTCCATCGCTGGTGCAGCGGGACCAGCCATTGAGATGGTGAAGCTGTTCCAGCTTCAGCTGGAGCACTACGAGAAGGTGGAGGGTACGGCGCTCTCGCTGGAAGGCAAAGCCAACCAGCTCTCGCAGATGGTCCGCAATCACCTTCCCGCCGCCATGCAGGGCTTGGCCGTTGTGCCGCTCTTCGCCGGTTACGACACTCGCCGAGGGGCGGGCCGCCTGTTCCAGTACGACATCACCGGCGGCCGTTACGAGGAGAACGACTACGCCACTTCCGGTTCGGGCGGCCTGCACGCCGCCACGGTGCTCAAGCTCGGCTTCTCCGATGGCGCGGATCGGGGCGCAACCATTGACCTTTCCCTACGCGCGCTGATCACGGCGGCGGACGAGGACTCCGCCACCGGCGGGCCGGATCCTGTCCGAGGCATTTGGCCCGTTGTCGCCACCATTGATGCGTCCGGATTCACCCGTGTCCCCGATGACGAGTTGGCCGAGCGCTACCAGCGCCTTACGGCGGGAGACGCCCGATGAGTATGCCCTTCTATGTTGCCCCCGAACAGGTCATGAAGGATCGAGCCGACTATGCCCGCAAGGGGATAGCCCGAGGCCGCAGCCTGGTGGCCGTGGTCTGTACCGAAGGCATCGTGATCTGCGCAGAAAACCCGTCCAGCACGCTCCGGAAGGTCTCGGAGATCTACGACCGGATCGCCTTCGCCGGGGTTGGCAAGTACAACGAGTTCGATCAGCTCCGCATTTCCGGAGTGCGAGCCGCGGATCTCAAGGGCTATTCCTTCAGCCGTGAAGACGTAGATGCGAGAAGTCTGGCCAACCAATACGCGCAGATTCTGGGCCAGGTATTTACCCACGAGATGAAGCCGCTCGAGGTGGAAATTCTCGTTGCAGAAGTGGGCGCCTCGGCGGCCGAGGACCAACTCTTCCATTTGCTCTACGACGGCACCGTCATTGACGAGAACCAATTTGCGGTACTCGGCGGCGATGCGGAGTCGGTCGCGGAACGCGTTCGCACCACGCTGACCGGGGTAACCGACCTCTCGGCGGCGGTCCAGATCGCCACCGGCGCGTTGTCTGGTCCGGAGCGCACCTTGGTGGCGTCAGATCTCGAGGTAGCCGTGCTTGATCGGGTCGGCCCCCGTCGCTGCTTCCGAAGGCTCTCGGACCAAGAGGTCACCGCTCTCAACGCGGCCAATTAGTTTCGATGTTTCGCAACGAATGACCGGAGTGTTTCGAATGCGCAAGATCGTCGCCAGCGCTCTAGCCCTGCTGAGCCTCACCTCGGTGACGGCCTGCGGCGCGTCGGGAGGCGAGGCAACAACCACCACGAAGGCACCTCCCACCACCGTGGTGCAGACCACCACCACGGCAGCCGCCTCCGACGTGATTCCGGTAGCGGACTGGGCCAATGCCTTCTGCGGGAGCTTCGGTGCTTGGCTCGACGGCATCAAGAAGGCGGGTAACGACGCGGGGACGGGGCTCAGCGGCGGGGACCTGAATGGAGCCAAGGATGCAATCGTGGGGCTCTTCGACACCGCTTCGTCGGAGACCCAAACGCTCCTCGCTTCTCTGAAGGATGGCGGGTCTCCTGACATGGCCAGGGGCGACCAATTCGTCCAAGACCTGATGGGGAAGTTCGAGGACTTCGACCAAGCCATCGGTGCAGCCAAGGACGACACCAACGCTTTGGACACGGCAGATCGAGGAAAATTCGGCCTCGACGTCACCTCGCTGTTGGCCACCTTCGACAAGGAGACCGCGGCGGTGGGGGACTCCTTCGGCGAACTCGACTCCACGTACCGCTCTTCAGAGCTACAAAAGGCCCTGTCCTCGTGCGACAGCCTCTGACCCAGGACGCATCGGTGTCCGCTGGGTGGGTCACTCCACCGGTACGGTGACCTCGTGGAACGGCGCATCTTTGGTCTGGAGAACGAATACGGGGTCACCTGTACGTCGCGCGGTCAACGTCGCCTGAGCCCCGATGAGGTGGCCCGTTACCTATTCCGACGGGTCGTCTCCTGGGGTCGGAGTTCGAACGTGTTCCTGGCCAACGGGGCCCGGCTCTACCTAGACGTCGGAAGCCATCCGGAATATGCGACGCCGGAATGTGACTCGGTGCGGGAGTTGGTCGTGCATGACAAGGCCGGTGAGCGCATTCTTGAACAACTCCTGGTCAGCGCCGAGGAGCGACTTCACGAGGAAGGCATCCGCGGCACGATCTACCTCTTCAAGAACAACACGGACTCCGCCGGGAACTCTTACGGCTGCCACGAGAACTACCTCACCAGCCGTCGCGATGATTTCGGCCATTACGCAGAGGTACTGATCCCGTTTTTGGTCAGCCGACAGATTTATGCCGGGGCTGGCAAAGTGCTTCAGACCGCCCGGGGGGCCATGTTCTCCATGAGTCAGCGGGCGGAGCACATCTGGGAGGGTGTCTCGAGCGCAACCACCCGCTCCAGGCCCATCATCAACACCCGCGACGAGCCCCACGCAGACGCCGAACGTTTCCGGAGGCTCCACGTCATCGTGGGCGACTCCAACATGAGTGAAACAGCAACATTCCTCAAGGTCGGGGCCACCAGCCTGCTCCTCCGGATGCTCGAAGAACCCAATGTCGTGCTGCGGGACATGACCTTGGAAAACCCCATCAGGGCTATCCGTGAGATCAGCCACGACATCACCTGTACCCGGCGAGTACGCCTCGCCAACGGTCGCGAGGTCTCGGCTCTCGACATCCAGAGCGAGTATCTCCAGCGGGCGATCCGCTTTGGCGAAACCCGTGGCCTGAGCCCGGAGGAAAAGATGGCCCTCGAAGCCTGGGAACACGCCATCACTACCATTGAGAGAGACCCACTCTCGCTCGATCGAGAGTGCGATTGGGTGATCAAACACAACTTGATAGAGAGCTACCGAGCCCGCCACGATCTCGCCCTCTCCGATCCCCGAGTCGCCCTCATCGATCTTCAGTACCACGACATCAACCGGGATCGGGGCCTTTTCTACCGGATGCAAGAGCGGGGAATGGTCGATCGCATGTGCGACGACGAAGAAATCGAGGTGGCCACCGACCAGCCACCGCAAACCACGCGTGCCCGGTTGCGAGGCGAGTTCATTCGGAAAGCCAAAGAGAAGAAACGCGATTACACGGTGGACTGGGTCCACCTGAAGCTCAATGACCAGGCCCAACGAACGGTCCTGTGTAAAGACCCCTTCAAGGCCTACGACGAGCGGGTCGAGAAACTCATTGCATCACTGTGAGCGGGCACTGAGGCTATGCCGACCTTTCGTGAAGCCACGGTGGCACACATCACCCTCGAGCGCGCCGGCCTCTGTCGGGTGGTGCTCGACGATGGTGCCCGCGCCTACGCCCTGACCCAACTCACCGGGCCGGTCTCGGTGGGTGATCGCGTGGTCGTCAACACCACCGCAGTTGACCTGGCCCTCGGCAGTGGGGGCTGGCACGTCATTCATTGGAATCTCACCGTCGGGCCGTGGAGCCAACCTGGTCCCGGCCATCTCATGAAGCTCCGCTACACAAGCCTGCAAACCGACACCGGGGCTGGCGAGGAAGCCGCCAATTCAGGTCAGGCCATGGATGTGGCCACCCTTCGGGGCATGCCGGTTGTCGCCGCGGGGGTGCACAGCCAACTCCCGGTTATTGCCGCGGCGATTGCCGAGACCCGGCCCCGCACCAGGCTCATCTACCTGATGACCGACGGAGCGGCCCTTCCGTTGGCGCTCAGCGACCACGTTGCGCTGCTTCGCGACCGAGGGCTGATTGCCGCCACGGTGACTGCTGGCCACGCCTTCGGTGGGGACATCGAGGCCCTCAATGTGCCGGCGGGCCTTCTCCTCGCGAAACAAGAACTGGACGCCGATGCTGTCGTGGTGGCGATGGGCCCAGGTGGCGCCGGAACCGGCAGCCGGCTCGGCTACACGGCGCTCGAAGCTGCCCCGGTCCTCGATGCCGCAGCGTGGCTACTCGGCACGCCCATTGCCTGCCTTCGCTGCTCGGAGGCTGATCCTCGTCCACGCCACCAGCAGATCAGCCATCACTCGCTCACCACCCTGGATGCCATTCGGTCCACAGTGGAGGTTGCCTACCCGCCGGGGATCGAAGCGCCGGCGGGCGATCGTCATCGTTGGACCGCGATCGACCCCGGTGATCCGGCGGCCCTTCTGGAGCGGGCCGGGATCCAGGTCACCACCATGGGACGAGGCCCCGAGCAAGATCCTCTGTATTTCGCAGCAGCGGCTGCAGCCGGGATCCTGGCGGCTCGCCGCGTTCGTAGCGAGCCATAGGATCGTCGCCAATGGCCATGGCGAAGACCGAACGGTTGATCACCCTCATGAATGCGCTGCTCGGCGCGCCCCGGGCCGTGACCGCTAGCGACTTACGGCGTCGGGTGCCCGGCTACCCCAAGGACGACAACTCGTTCAAGCGGGCCTTCGAGCGCGACAAGGAAGACCTCCGCGAGATGGGTGTCCCCCTGCTGGTTGAAACCGTTCCTGGCACCGATCCGCCGCAGACCGGCTACCGGATCCGGCCGGTGGACTACGAGCTGCGAGATCCGGGCCTTGAGCCCGATGAGTTGGAGGCGCTGAACCTTGCCGCCGCAGTGATTGGTTCCACCGGGGGCATGGGCCAGCGGGCCCTGTTCAAGCTGGGCGGAATGGTGGCCGACGTGGAGCCCACCGCCGAGATTCCCGCCGACCCCGCGTTGGTGGCTGCGTTCACTGGTGTCGCCGAGCGCCGAACCCTCACCTTCCGCTACCGGGATCGTCCCCGAACCATCAACCCCTACCGCTTGGAGTTTCTACGGGGGCGGTGGTACCTCAACGGCTTCGATCATGGCCGGGTAGAGGAGCGCTGGTACCGGATGAGCCGGGTGGAGGGCGAGGTCGCCGTCTCCGAGAAGGCAGGGGTGTTCGAACGACCAGTGGAAGCCGTGCCAGGCCTACGGCTCGACCCGTGGGTGCTTGGCGGAGACACCGATCCCATTACTGCCGAGGTGTGGTTCGATCCTGCCGTCGCAGCGTCAGTTCGGCTCGAAGTCGGACCGGCCAACATCCTTCGAGACGATCCAGAAGGTCTGGTGGTGGCCATGGTGGTCACCAACCGCGAGGGGTTTCGGTCCTGGCTTTTGGCATTCCTCGACCGGGCCGAGGTGCTTTCGCCGCCCGAGTTGCGGGCCGAGATCGTGGCCTGGCTGCGACTGGTGGCCACCTCATGACCTCACCAAAGGGCACATCCCGCATCACTGCCGGAGCCCGGGTTCAGCGCCTGCTCGCCGTGCTCCAGTGGGCGGCCAGCCAGGCCGATGGCGTTCCCATCTCCAGCTTGTGTGAACGATTTGGCCTTGAGCATGCCGAACTCGTCAAGGAACTCGAGATGGCCGCCATGATCGGTGCGGACTCCATCCACTACGACGAGATGCCCTTTGAGGTCATTGTCGAGGACGCAAAGGTGTGGGTACGCCTCTTCTCGTTTGGGCGGCCCCTACGCCTCACCCCGGCCGAGGGGCTCGCGTTGGTGGCTGCGGCTGACGCGTTGGTCGGCCGCGACGCCTCTCCCGACTCACCGCTGTGGCGGGCGCTGACCAAACTCGCCAACCTGCTCGGCATCGAGCCGGGCCAAGCAATCGATGTCGAGTTGGACCCAGAGGGTGGCCCATCGGGTCGCCTCCTCAACGAAGCCATCGCCAGTCGGCAGCGGGTCCGGTTCACGTACTGGACGTACGGTCGAGATGAGGTGAATGTTCGGGAGGTCGACCCTTGGCGGGTCTTCTCCGCGGATGGGGCGTGGTACCTGACGGGCCGATCACGTGCGGTCAACGAACCCAGACGGTTTCGCCTCGATCGGATCGAATCGCTCGAACTCCTTGAGGAACGTGCGGGTCCGCTGCCGGCGCGAATCGATACCTCGGTGCGGGTCCCGGACCGGCTTCCACAGGTGGTGCTCGATCTCCCGGCCGAGGCTCGCTGGGTGGCCGAGGCTTACCCTGTCGTGACCGCTGAGCCTGGACCGGACGGCCGAATTCTTGTCACCTTGGCCGTCGCCGGATCGTCCTGGCTCGAGCGACTTTTGCTCCGAATCGGCCCCGAGGCGGTAGTGGTCCAGATCGACCCCCAGATAGGACCGCTATCTCTTCTGGCCGACGCCGCGGCCCGGGTCTTGAACCGCTACGAGGGCCGGGCCGAGCCGACCTCGTCGTAGCCCCGCGCTAGCGTCGCTCGCCGTGACACCCGACTCCGACGCCGCCCCCCCCGACAACCCGGATGGGATGAGTCGACGGAAGGTCCGCGATCAAGACGTTGCTTCGCATCTGGTCAGCCCTCCTGGCCGCGACGTTTTCACCTCTGCGGTAACCGACGGGGACCTTGCTGCAGCTCGTGAAGCCCGCCTACGGGCCAAGCCGCAGGCGTCGAAATCTCCAACCCGGAACGCCATCGAGTGGATAGCCGTGGTGGTAGGCGCAATCGCCATTGCCGTCATCGTCCGAACGTTCATCTTCCAGACGTTTTGGATCCCGTCGCCGTCCATGGCCGAGACACTCGTCCGCAACGACCGCGTTCTCGTCAACAAACTCTCCTACAAGTTTCATGACGTGAATCGGGGCGATGTGGTGGTCTTCGAGCGCCCGCCGAACCAGGAAGGTGACATCAAGGACCTCATCAAGCGGGTCATCGCTCTGCCAGGCGAGCGTGTCTCGATCCTGGACGGCAAAGTACGAATCAACGGCAAGGTGCTCGATGAGCCCTACACCAACGGCCTCATCACCGAGGCCAAAGTTGGGTGTGGCCTAGGTGATACCACCGGGATAGATACCGAGGCTGGGCTCAAGATTGCCGATCACCACCTATTGGTGCTGGGCGACAATCGCGTCAATTCCCAAGATGGCCGCTGCTTCGGTCCCATCGACGAAGACCTTCTGGTAGGCAGGGCGTTCTTCATCATGTGGCCGCCGGCCAAGGCGGGCGGGCTCTGAAGTTGTTATCGGAAGTGCAAACTTTTGCAAGCGAATGCAAACTACAGGTAGCCTTCTGCCATGGCTGAAAACAACGTCCTTAAGCGGTATCTCGACGCTGGCATGGCGTTCACCGCAATCACCCAGGTAAAAGCGGAAGCACTGGTCAAGGATCTGGTGAAAACCGGTGAAGTCCAGACCGAACAGGCTCAGGCCGTCGTCGCCGA
Organism: Aquihabitans sp.; assembly: GCA_025353965.1. Taxonomy (GTDB): domain Bacteria; phylum Actinomycetota; class Acidimicrobiia; order Acidimicrobiales; family Iamiaceae; genus Aquihabitans. The sequence goes on along the minus strand of JANXNS010000154.1, from coordinate 29,464 downwards.
CCTCGTCGAGCGAAGCCGGAAAAACACCGAGGCCTTCATCGATCAGGTCCGCCATGAGATTTCGGCCTCGGCCGAGTCGCTTGGCCTGGCCACGATTGCTGACATCACCCGGATCGAGAAGCTGATCGAAGCAATCCGCCCAGGCTTCGCCAAAAAAGCCCCGGTGAAGGCCCCCGCCGCCCCTGCCGCCAAGAAGGCTCCCGTCAAGAAGGCTCCCGTCAAGAAGGCGACCGCCGCCAAAAAGACGGTGGCCAAGAAGACCCCAGCAGTGAAGAAGGCAGCGGTCAAGAAGGCCCCAGCAGTGAAGAAGGCCCCGGCCAAGAAGGCTCCCGTCAAGAAGGCCACCGCCGCCAAAAAGACGGTGGCCAAGAAGACCGCGAGCTGAGGCTCCCACGGCCCCGCGTCGCAGGCTCGACACCGAGCTAGTCCGCCGGGGCTTCATCGCAGGGCCGGAGGCGGCCCGCCAGAGCATTGAGCGAGGCGAGGTGGTGGTTGGCGGGGCACCCGCAACCAATCCGTCGCGCCTCGTTGCCGCCCACGAATCAATCAGGGTGGTTCGGCCCCGGTCTCGTTATGTTGGTCGCGGCGGTGAGAAGCTGGCCGCCGCACTCATCGGCTTTGGGGTTGACCTCTCTGGGGCACGGGTGCTCGATGCGGGCTCGTCTACTGGCGGATTCACCGATTGCGCTCTTCAGGCCGGCGCAACCACCGTGGTGGCGATCGACGTAGGTCGGGGCCAACTGCACCAGCGGCTGCGAACCGATCCGCGCGTGCAAGTCCACGAACGGACCAACATTCGTACGGTTGCGGCCGAGACACTGGGCCCTCTGGCCGACGTCTTGGTGGCTGATCTCTCGTTCATTTCTCTCCGCGTGGTAACTGCGCCGCTTCTGGAACTCGTGCGGCCCGGCGGAGATCTGATCTGGTTGGTGAAGCCGCAGTTCGAGGCGGAGAAGGCAGAAGCCTCGGCCATGCGCGGGGTAATTACCGACCCCGATATCTGGCGTCGGGCTCTTCTTGACGTCTCCGGCGCGCTTGTCGGGCGCGGAGCCACCATCATGGGGCTGATGACCTCACCGCTCCGAGGGGCCGACGGCAACGTCGAGTTCCTCCTCCACGCACGGGCACCTCACCCGCTGCTGGTCTCAACAGGTGGCAACGCGGCACAAGTGAGCACAATCCACCCAACAGTGGTGGAACAGATCGATGCGCTCATTGCATCCGTGGGCGGAGAGGCAGCCATCTCGTGAGTACCGTTGCGCTCTTTCTTCATGGCGGCCGGCCCGAGGCGGTTCGGGTGGCGACCGCGGTGTGCCGGTGGCTGGTGGAGCGGGGCCACCAGGTGGTTGCCTCCGCCGATGAGGGCGCCCTTGTCGTGACGGGCGATCACCCAAGTCCCCAGGTTGACCGCTCTGATCAGCCCATCGATCTGGCGTTGGCCATTGGTGGCGACGGGACCATGCTCCGGGCTACCCGACGCGCCGTCGAAGCCAATGCGGACGTGTTGGGTATCAACCTCGGCAAACTTGGCTATCTGACCGAGGTCGAGCCGGGTGCCTGGGAAGTTGCCCTGGATGGCTACTTTGCCGGGCGCCACGGCATAACCGAGCGCCTCCTGGCGGCCACCCGGCTTCGTGTACCCGGCACCCTCGACCTTGAGCAGTTGCCATCCGCGCTAAACGAGGTCGTGGTCGAGAAGCAGGCCATGGGTCGAACGGTGCACCTCGGGATTAGCATCGATGGCCAGTTCTTCACTAGCTACGTGGCCGACGGGGTCATCATCGCCACCCCAACCGGTTCCACCGCCTATTCGCTCTCCGCCCGTGGACCCATCGTTGCGCCTACCCATCGGGCCCTTCTCCTCACCGCCGTGTCGCCCCATTCGCTCTTTGACCGCTCCCTCGTGCTGGAACCATCCAGCACCGTCGACATTGAGGTTCTCGATGACCGGTCTGCGGTGGTTTCTGTGGATGGGGAGCACCGAAATGGGCTGGTTCCCGGTTGTGTGGTGACGGTGACCGCGGATCCGCGACCGGCGCGCTTTGTCACCTTTGGTGAGCGTGACTTTCACCACATTCTCAAAGCCAAATTCGGCCTCAACGCACGGTGACGTCTCCTCGCCGCGCCGGTGGTACCCCTGGGCGCCTTGTCGAGCTTGCTGTAACCGACCTCGGCATCATCGATCATCTCTCGCTTGTTTTTGGCGCGGGTATGACCGCCCTCACGGGCGAAACTGGTGCCGGGAAGACCATGGTTGTCGGGGCCATCGACCTCCTCCTCGGCGGTCGGGCCGACGCGACAGTGGTCCGCTCCGGAGCTCTTGAGGCGGTCGTTGAAGGCCGATTCGAGGTCGACGAGGGTGAACTGATCCTGACGCGAATCGTTCCGGCCGATGGGCGGTCGAGGGCCTATGTGAACGGTCGGATGGTCACGGCCGCGACCCTGGCCGACCAGGCCGTTTTGCTGGTCGATCTTCATGGTCAGCACGCCCATCAGTCACTCCTGGCCACCCGAACGCAACGGGAAGCGCTCGATCGATTCGCTGGCACTGACCTGGGGCCGTTGACCGAGGCTCGGGCTGACCGGCGCCAGCTCGGCCAAGAACTCGCTGAGTTAGGTGGAGACGCGGGGGCGCGGGCTCGCGAAGCAGACCTCCTTCGCTTCCAGGTTGGCGAACTAACCAACGCTGGCCTTGACGACCCGGATGAGGACTGGCGATTGGACGAGCTGGAGGACCTGCTGGCCGGGGCAGTGAGTCACCGCGAGGTAGCCAACCAGGCGGTGGCAGCGCTGGTCGACGACGAGGGAGCTGGCGATCAGCTCGGTCGGGCGGCCGTCGCGCTCGATGGCCACGCACCCTTCGCTGCGTTGTTGGTTCGTCTTCGGTCGGCGCAGGCAGAACTCTCCGATATCGCGGCTGAAATCCGCCAGGTGGGCGAGGGGATAGACGAGGACCCGGCGCGGCTGGCGGAGATCCGTGAGCGACGGCAGCTCCTTGTCGACCTGCGCCGGAAGTACGGAACCGCGCCGGCGGGTGAGGGTGGCGCCCACGCCGGTGGCGGAACACTCCACGACGTCATCGCGTATCGCGACGTCGTGGCCGAACGCCTGGCTCGGCTGGAGGACCACGATGCTCGGGCCGCATCGCTGGAAGCACGATTGGTCCTGGCTGAGGCCCAAGAAGCAGTGGCCGCCCAGGTGGTTGGTCGGTCCCGACGCCGGGCGGGCCCAGCCCTGGCCGGTGCCGTCGAGCGGCACCTTCGGGACCTGGCGATGCCACACGCCAACATCCAAGTCGCCATCGGAGCCGACGATCCCGGAGATGACGTCCAGTTTCTCCTAGCGGCCAACCCTGGCATCGAGCCTGCTCCGCTCACCAAGATCGCGTCGGGCGGCGAACTCGCTCGGTCCATGCTGGCCCTCCGACTGGTTCTGAGTGAGGCACCTCCAGTGCTGGTGTTCGACGAGGTCGACGCCGGGATCGGCGGCGAAGCGGCCCTGGCCGTTGGTCGATCTCTGGCTGCCCTTGGTGCGAACCACCAAGTCCTCGTGGTGACCCACCTCCCCCAGGTTGCGGCCTTCGCCGATCAGCAAGTCCACGTGTACAAGCAAGTGCACAAGGGGATCACCACCGCCACCGCTTCGTCGCTAGACGAAGGGGCTCGAGTCGTGGAGTTGTCTCGGATGTTGTCCGGTACGCCCGACAGTGAGCGGGTCCAGGATGCGGCCAGCGAATTGTTGGCTCTGGCCGCGCTGGAACGGGGTCGGTAATGGCCAGGGAAATGTTCGAGCCCCCCATGGGTCCGGGGCCGGAGGTTTCGGGTGTCGCCCGGGTCGATCGCCGGACCAAGGTCCTCCTCAGAAGAATCCGTCCCGGAGAAATTGCGGTCATCGATCACGAAGATCTGGACCGCATTGCCGCCGAAGGGCTGGTGGCGGCCCAGGTGGCCGCGGTCATCAACGCCTCACCCTCGGCCAGCGGGCGGTACCCAAACGTTGGTCCGCTGCTAGTGGTGGGAGCTGGTATCCCGTTAATCGACGGCTGCGGCCCGGGCACCCTCGAGGCCATAGGCGAGGGCGTTGAAGTCGCCATCGTGGCCGATCAAGTTTGGGTGAACGGCACCCCATTGCTGGTGGGCGAGCGTCAAACCAGCGCCTCGCTCGAGGAAGTCATCGAGGAGGCGCGCCATGCCATGGGCGAGGAGCTCGAACGGTTCGCGGAGAACACCCTCAGTTACCTGGCGCGAGAAGCGCATCTGTTGGTCGACAACCCGCACATCCCCGAGATCGGGCTCGATTTTCGTGGCCGGCAGGTGCTGGTGGTGGTGCGCGGGGCGGACTACCGAGAGGACCTGGACCTGCTCAAACGCACGGGCTACCTCAAGGAGATGCGGCCCCTAGTAGTGGCCGTGGATGGTGGGGCCGATGCCTTGCTGGATGTAGGCGTAACCCCAGACCTCATCATCGGCGATATGGACTCTGTCTCGGAGAAGGCCTTGCGGTGTGGCGCGGGCCTGATCGTGCACGGCTTCGCCGACGGACATGCGCCCGGCTCAGAGGTTCTCGAAACGTATGGGCTCGACTACAACGTCTTTGCCTCGGCCGGGACCTCTGAGGACATCGCGATGTTGCTGGCCTTCGAGAAGGGTGCAGACCTCATCGTGCTGGTTGGTTCACACACGTCCATGGTGGACTTCTTCGACAAGGGTCGGGGCGGGATGGCCTCAACGTTTCTGGTCCGCATGAAGGTCGGCCAAATCCTCGTCGATGCACGCGGCGTCAGCCGGCTCTACCAACACCGTGTCCGCAAACGGGACCTGCTCCTCATGGTGGGGGCCGCATTCATCACCCTCCTGATCCTGGTGGCGGTCAGCGAACCTATTCGCCTCGTCTTTCGGGGCTTCCTACTGAATTTTCGGTGACAACCCCATGATCAACATCCGCTATCACATCGTGAGCCTCACGGCCGTGTTTCTCTCCCTGGCAATTGGGGTGGCCATGGGCACCGGCTTTCTCAATAAGGCCACCGTCTCCCAGCTGAAGAAGCAGATAGCTGGAGCAGAGAAGGGGATAACCCAAGCCAACCAAGACCGTGCCGCAGCTCAAAGCCAAGTCAAGCGATTCGAAGCGTCGGATGCGGCCCTGGTGGCCGGCAGCGCCGCCCTTGTCGGCGGCAAGCTCGAGCGTATTCCTGTGCTGGTTATCGCCAACGAGAACATCGACGAGGACTCGCTCGACCAACTCAAGACCATGCTGCAAAATGCCGATGCGGACGTCCGCGGCATTCTCACCGTCACCGATCGGCTACGTCTCGACGCCGGAGACGACAGCGGCCTCGCCGACATCCTCGGCACCAGCACTACCTCGCGCCCCGTGGTGCAGAGCGTGCTGACCACAGCCTTCTCCGACGTTCTCAACCAGGCCGCCGACCGGGCCGTCGATTCCAAGGCGCCAGCGCCAGCCCTTGTCCAGCAACTGATCAGCGGAAAGTACCTCGCCTTTCAGTCTCCTGGAGACGGTGTGGATTCCACCTCTCTGCTCGCCGGTGGTGGGTATAGATACGTGTTTGCCTCCGGCCCGGATCCACGAGTGCCTGACGAGGAATTCCTCCTGCCCGTCTTGGCCACTATGGCAACGAAGGGTCCCGCTCCCGTCGTTGCCGTCTCGGCTGCGGTTGGTACCGAGGCGGAAGCGACCAGGACAACGTGGGTTGGTGCAATCCGCGACGACACGGATCTGCGCAACGAGGTCTCCACAGTGGACGACCTCGAGCGTTTCACCGGGCTGCTGACCACCGTGCTGGCGCTCGATGACCTAGGGACCGCGACCCGCGGCCACTACGGGATCGGCACCGGCAGCCAGTCCGAACTTCCCGCACCCTCATGACCAACCCAACGCCGGGGGAGGGGCCCGCTCCGCCCGTGCCGCTTGGGCGGTCAATGCTCGGAATGACCGTCCTCACGGGCCTTTCGCGCCTCACCGGTTTTGTGCGGATCATCGTGATAGCAGCGGTGTTGGGCACGACCTTCCTTGGCAACGTGTACCAGTCCGCCAACACCATTCCCAACGTCGTCTTTGAGCTCGTCGTGGCCGGGCTGGTCCAGGCCGTGCTGATTCCCTCGTTGGTGACCCGCCTCGATCGGCAGGAGACGTCTGAGGCAGAACACGTTGCCGGGGCAGTGCTCGGACTGACCACCGTTGGTTTGGGTGCGGTGGCCCTGGTTGGTGCCCTTGCTGCACCGTGGATTTCCCGCCTCCTTTTCAGTGGTGCGACCGATCCGCTCGTTCGTGCCGATCAGGCCCGGCTGGGAACCATCTTTCTCTGGTTCTTTCTCCCCCAGGTTGTCTTTTACGCCGCCGGGTTGGTGGCCACCAGCATCCTGAATGCCCACCACCGATTCGCCATCCCGGCGGTGGCGCCGCTGGCCAACAACGTGTTGGTCATTGCTTCATGCGGGGCGTTCTGGTGGCTCCGAGATGGGGCATCCCCGTCGCTCCACCTCAGCACCGCGGAGATCGCCGTCCTAGGGGGCGGTACCACCCTGGGTGTGCTGGCATTCTGCGGACTACCCGTCGTGGCCGTCCTTCGATCTACCTTCCGACTTCGACCGAACCTTGACCGGCGCCACCCAGAAGTGCGGCGTCTGGCCCGGCAGGGATCGTGGGCCGCGCTCTTTCTGGCGGTAACTCAACTCCTGTTGGTGACCGTTCTGGTTCTTGGCAATCGAGTCGAGGGCGGCGTGGTGGCCTACCAAGTTGGCTTTCAGTTCTTCCTGCTTCCTTACGCCCTCTTCGCACTACCCGTATTGACGGGCCTCTTTCCCTCGTTGGCCCGCCAATACGCGGCCGGCGAAGTCCACGCCTTCTCACTCGCGTTCGAGCGGGGTGTCAGGACGGTGGCCTACTTGGTGGCGGGGGCAGCGGCGCTGCTCGGTTCGCTCGGCGGACTCATCAGCCGAACGGTCCTTTTTGGTGCAACCGATGCACACGGCGCCGCTCAGGTGGCTGGGGCCCTGGCCGGATTCGCTCCGGGACTGGTGGGCTATTCACTCTTCTTGTTTGCGAGCCGGGTCAGCTACGCACGCAACAACACCAGAACGCCAGCGTTGGTGAACCTCGGTGTCGTGGCCATCGGCAGCATGGTCATGATCATCGGGTTTGCCAGTGTTCCCGAGCGTCATCAAGTGACCGCCTTGGCTGTCGGCCACTCCGTCGCCTACCTCGTCGGTGCTGCAGTCCTGCTCCACCTAACAGCAAGCGGTGGCGGCGTCGAATACCGAGCGCGCCTTGCCCGCGGGGTTGCCGGGCCCGTTGCCGCCGCCGGTGTGGTAGCCGTTGTCCTTGCCGCAGCCACCGCAACCAGCACCTTCTCCGGCGGCAGCCGTTTGGCCAACTTGGTCGTGCTCGTCGTCTTGGGGACATTCGGAATCGTGAGCTACGCAGGCCTCACGTGGGCGCTGGGTGGGCCGCGGCCGGGGGAGTTCGTGTCATCGCTACGTGGAGGGGAGCGGTGATCTCCACGACTCGATGGTTCCGCTCGCTCTGTGCCCTCGGGCTCGTGGTACTGGCGTTGGCCGGGCCATCGGTCTCCGTCGGTGCGACCGTCCTAGACCGCCGCAAGCCAGTGCCGCGGATCGTGGTCGTGGCGATACCAAACCTTGGCTTCGACGACGTGACGCCGTCGGCCATGCCTGCGTTCACCCACCTCGCTGAGCGCGGCGCTACCGCCGCGCTCAGCGTCAAGACCATTGGGCGTCGTACGAATCGGGCCGGGGCCTATGGAACCATCGGCGCCGGAGCGCGGGCGGTGGCCCCGAACACGGCCGAAACCTCCGGCCGATCGGTGGATGAACGGCTGCCCTCAGGACAAACCGCCGGGGAGGAAGCGAGTACCGATTCGGGCTCGACGGTGCCGGACACAGCCATTGTCGTACCGGGATTGTCCACCGTTACCGAAGCCAACCGTGGCCAACACCAGGGAGCGGTCATCGGCGCACTCGGGCGCGCGCTGGAGGCTCATCGCTGGACTACCGGCGTCGTCGCCAACCACGACGGGGCTACCGATCTGGATCGAGTTGCGGCGCTGGCCGTCGTGCGGCCGTTTGGTCACCGTGGCTCGGGGGTCGTTGATTCCGGCTCGGTGGACCCTTCGCTGACAAAAGTGGGGCCGGGGCAACAGCGGCGGACCGACGGGAGAGTACTGGCCGATGCCGTCAAGAACGTCTTGTCGAATCGGGCCCTGGTAGTGGTTGAGATCGGCGACGTGATCTGGGCTGAGCAAGAACGGGCCAACCCAACCGAGCGGAGAACTGCCGTCAGCACGGCCGATCGCACCCTCCGACAGGTCGGCGATCTTCTTGGACCAAGCGATCTCCTCATCGTCTTGGCCCCTACCGCCCCCGGCCAGCAGGAACAGCCGACTCCCTTTGTCATGGCGGGAGCCGGCGTAGCGCGTGGCACGGCAACGTCGGCCACCACCCGACGGTTGGGCAACGTCACGCTGCCCGACGTATCCGCCACGATCCTCGATCGAAGCGGGGTAGCGGTTCCCGCATCGATGTCTGGGACCCCGATCACCGTTGCCCCCACAACGTCCTCCGGCATCCGACGCCTGGCGGACCTACGAGCCGAGACCCGCGAGACCCGATTTGTGGACCGTTCGGCCGGTATTTTTCTCGTCACGCTGCCGATTGTTTTCGCCTGTTGGGCGCTCCTGACCCTGCTGGCAATCGTCCTTCCGCTCGGGAAAGCGCAGCAGCACGCACGCGACGTTGTCCGCTGGTTCGGGCTGGGGATCGCCAGCGTCCCGATCATCACCTACGTGGTGGGCGGATTCACGGTCCGGGCGTGGGGCCAACCGCTCTGGTCTGGGGTGGTGTGGGCAGTGGCGGCGGCGGTTGGTCTTGGGGTGTGGTTCGTCCGGCCACCCGCGAGGGGAGTTGTTGCGTTGTCGACCACGATTTGGACGGTGTTGGTGGTCGACGTGGCGTTAGGGGGAGCCCTTCAGTTCGCCACCCCGCTCGGAAACTCGCCAACCGTCGCTGGCCGTTTCACGGGGGTTGGAAACAACGCGTTTGGGCTGCTGGCGGCAACCACCCTCGTGCTCGCCGTTGGTGTCTGGCACGGAGTGACGAATCATTGGCCCGGACTGGGCGCACTGTCCGCGGCCGGGGCCGTCTTCGCCATTGCGCTGGTGGTGGACGGTCTTGCCTCCCTCGGATCGGACGTGGGCGGCGTCCTCACCCTTGGCCCCGTCGCCGCCTTGACCTTGTGGTCGCTCTCTGGTCGCCCGCTCTCTGGGCGACGCCTTGTCACCGCAGGTCTTGGAACGCTGGCCATGCTCGGGGTGTTCACCCTGATCGATCTTTCGCGTCCCGAGTCCGCCCAGACCCACCTCGGACGGTTGGCCCGAGGCATCCTCCATGGCAACGGCTTCGGCGAGGTAGCTCAACGAAAATTTGCTGCGTCTCTCGACTCCTTCGTTGCCTCTTCATTGGTCTGGATCGTGATTTGTACCCTGCTGTTGGTCGGGTTTCTGTGGGTGCTTGATCGGGAGTTCCTGACCATGGCGATGACCCGACGCCACGCTCCCACGCTCGTCACCGGAGCCGTCGCGCTGTGCGTTCTTGGCACCGCCCTCAACGACTCCGGGGTCATGGTTGGGGCCATGATGGCCACCGTGTTTGTTCCCGGGGCCGTTCACGTACTCCTTAGCTCACCCGACGAGGGCCTATGACTCGACTCCTGTTCGCCGTGTTGGCCGGCGGTGCGGTGTCTGTTGTGGGATGGCTCGGGACCCGTCTGTTATTCGGGTCGCCGCTCTTTGCTCGGAGAAACGTTCGAGGGATCGACGTGCCGGTCGGTGTTGGTTGCCTGGCCGTTTTGGCTGCCGTTGCGGTGCAAGCCGGGTTCTCGGTTTTCGACACCGCCAGAGCTACCGCGTCCGGCTATCAGCGGGCCGGAGGCATCGTCCTTATCGCTGCGCTCGGCTTCGGCCTCATCGGGCTGATCGATGACCTAGTGGGCGATCAGGGCGACAAAGGGTTTACCGGTCACCTTCGAGCGCTGGCCTCGGGCCGCCTCACCACCGGCTCGCTGAAGCTCATCGGGGGCGGTCTCATCGCGCTTACGGTCGCCGGCACCATGGCCGATGGCCTCGCTCAGTTGCTGGTCGGGGCTTCGGTTGTTGCCCTCGCCGCAAATTCGGCCAACCTCTTCGATCGTGCGCCTGGCCGGGTCGGCAAAGTGGCCATGGTCTGTTTCGTCCTGTTGGTCCTTTTCACCCCGACCGACCGCTATCCAGCTCTCGTCGTGGTGGCCGGATTCATGGGTGGCCTGTGTGGCCTCTTCCCCTTTGACCTGCGGGAGCACCTCATGCTCGGGGACGCGGGCGCCAACCCCCTTGGTGCCGTCCTGGGCGTCGGGGTGGTGATGACGACCGGTACCGGCACCCAACTGGTGGTCCTCAGTGTCCTCTTGGCGATCAACATTGCCGGTGAGCGGGTGTCATTCAGCTCCGTTATCGATCGCGTCGCCCCACTTCGCGTCCTAGACGAGCTCGGCCGTCGACCACGCTGACCTGCATGAATGGGAAAGATCTCGGCCGTCACGCGCGAGACCACTCAGGCTGGTTACCGTGAGATCCCGTGACGAAACACATTTTTGTGACGGGTGGCGTGGCGAGCTCATTGGGGAAGGGTCTCACGGCCTCCTCATTGGGCCGGTTGTTGAAGGCGCGTGGCCTCAAGGTCACCATGCAAAAGCTTGATCCATACATCAACGTGGATCCCGGCACCATGAATCCGTTCGAGCACGGCGAGGTCTTCGTCACCGACGATGGGGGTGAGACAGACCTCGACCTCGGTCACTACGAGCGGTTCATCGACGAGAGCCTTTCTCGCAATTCCAATGCCACTACTGGGTCGATCTATTCGGCAGTGCTGGCCGCTGAACGGCGAGGCGACTACCTCGGTAAGACCGTCCAGGTAATTCCGCACATCACCGATGAAATCAAGCGCCGCATCACCCGGCTCACCGGACCCGATGTAGATGTCGTGATCACCGAGGTGGGCGGCACCGTCGGCGATATCGAAATCCTTCCGTTCCTCGAGGCCATACGGCAGTTTCGTCTCGACGTTGGGCGGGAAAATGTGTGTTACGTCCACGTCACCCTGGTCCCCTTCATCGGACCGTCCGGTGAGCAGAAGACCAAGCCCACCCAGCACTCGGTGACCGAACTTCGCAGCCGCGGCATCCAGCCTGATGCGATCGTTTGTCGGAGCGAAGCCGCACTTTCCAATGACCTGAAGCGGAAGATCTCCAACCTGTGCGACGTCGACCCTCGAGCCGTCGTGAACTGCGCCGATGCTGGAAACATTTATGAGATTCCGCTGGTACTACACGAGGAAGGTCTCGACACCGAAGTGTGCAAGATCTTGTGCATTGAAGATCACGGTCCAGATCTCACCGAGTGGGAGGGTCTGGTAGAGCGGGTCGAGGCCGCAACGAAGCCCGTCCGCATCGGCCTCATCGGCAAGTACGTCACCCTGATAGATGCCTATCTCTCGGTGGTCGAGGCCACCAAACATGGCGGCTTTCATCATGGGGCCAAGGTTGAGATTGTGTGGATTCAAGCCGAGGACGTAGAGGGTCTCCTGGCCGCGGACCGCCTCCGCGACCTCGATGGCATCGTGATCCCTGGTGGCTTTGGCGAGCGAGGGGTAGAAGGCAAAATCGCGGCAGCCAGTTACGCACGTGAGAATGACATCCCCTGCCTCGGGTTGTGCCTGGGCATGCAGGTGATGACCATTGATTTTGCTCGCAACGTGTTGGGTCTGGCGGGGGCCAATTCGTCTGAATTCGACGCGACCACACCTCACCCGGTCATCGATCTCATGGACAGCCAGCGCGAGGTGACAGACCTTGGCGGCACCATGCGCCTCGGTGCCTATGTGGCCGAACTCGAGCCGGGATCCAAGGTGGCCGCGGCGTACGGCAAGCAGGTCGTGTCAGAGCGGCACCGGCATCGCTACGAGTTCAACCCTCGCTACCTCAGCCAGTTCACGGCGTCAGACCTTTGGCTCTCGGGATCATCGCCTGACCATCGCCTGGTGGAGTTCATCGAACTTCGAGACCACCCGTTCTGGGTTGGTACGCAGGCCCATCCCGAGTTCAAGAGCCGCCCCACCAACCCCCACCCGCTCTTCCGGGATTTCGTTGGGGCCGCATTGCGCCGGGCGGAAGGTCGTTCCCCGCATCTCTTCGATGTGGACCAACCGGTGGACCTCGCCAGCGCCGAGGTCGACGTTTCCGCATGACCGGTTTCCGCCATGTCGGTGATTCCGAGATCGCCACGCTGGCCCGGCTCCGAATAGTGCGGGCCGAATTTGAAGCACCCGACGGATCCCGATTTCAACGTGACGTCGTGCGCAATCAACAAGTGGTCGCCATGGTCCCGCTCTTCGCCGATGGCTCGGTATGCCTCGTCCGCCAGTACCGCGGGCCGGTGGACCAGGAAATTTTGGAGATCCCAGCCGGTCTCTGCGATGTAACCGACGAGCCCCCAGAATCCACCGCAGCTCGTGAGCTCGTCGAAGAGGTCGGTCTCGTGGCCGACACGCTCAAGCTGGTAGCCACCTTTCACCCCGCAGCCGGTTTCAGCGACCAGTTGGTTCGCCTGTATCTGGCCACCGGTCTCACCAGTGTCCCCGATAACCGTCAGGGTCCGGAGGAGGACCACATGACGATCGAGCGGATTCACCTCGACGATGTCCCTGCGCTCATCGCCCACGGCCAACTGATCGATTCCAAAACCATCATCGGGCTGCTCCTGACCCGGGAACTCGTCGGGCAGCTAGGCGCCTAGGTTCGTCAGCCGTGGTCGACCTTTCCGATGGTGACGTCCCCATCGAGGTGACGGACCTCCTAACCTGGTTACGCGTCGAGCGGGGCCGATCGGTCAACACGCTCAACGCCTACCGCCTTGATTTGCGGGCCTACGTTGCTTGGCTTACCGAGCGCGGTCTCTCCGTGGCGGAAGTAACCGAGGCGGACCTGGAGGCCTACGTCGGTCACCTACGCCGCGGCGGTAGGGCCGCATCCTCGGTGAAGCGGTCGTTGGTTGCGGTGCGGGGTCTCCATCGGTTTCTGGCCGAGGAGACCGATGGAGTGCCCGATCCGTCGGCCGACATCGCGATGCCCAAGGTTCCTCGTGGCCTTCCCAAGGCGCTGAGCGAGGAGGAGGTCTCCCAACTTCTTGGGGCGGTGGAGGGTGACGACCCATTCGCTCGCCGCGACCGCGTAGTCCTGGAGGTCCTTTACGGAACTGGGCTGCGCATCTCCGAACTCGTCGGGCTGTCGCTGGCCGACGTGGATCTCGATGCTGGACTGCTTCGGGCATTCGGCAAAGGATCCAAGGAACGCATCGTCCCGCTCGGTCGTCACGCCATCGTGGCCATCGTGGCTTGGCTGGAGGCGTCCGGCCGCCCCCTGCTCGAGCCAGACCAATGGGCTCGCCGAGGAGATGCGGAGGCCCTCCTGTTGAACACCCGTGGTGGGCGACTCTCACGCCAGGGAGCCTGGATGGCGGTACGCAAGGCGGGGGAGCGGGTTGGGCTTCAGGGGAGGCTGAGTCCCCATGTGCTTCGCCATTCCTGCGCCACCCACATGCTCGACCACGGGGCCGACATTCGGACCGTACAGGAGCTCTTGGGCCACGCCTCGATAAGCACCACCCAGGTGTACACGTTGGTGTCGACCGAGCGGCTCCAGTCCGTCTACCGGTCCGCCCACCCCCGGGCCCGCGTACAGCCCTGACCACCATCGATCCTCCCCACCAGGTTGGATGGGTAGCCTGTCGCCATGGCCACGACCGATACCTCCAAGCTGCGAGCCGATCTTGAAACCGAGCGTACGGACCTCAGTCGGCAACTTTCCGAGCTAGAGAAGGATGGCTCAGCGGCACCCGATTTCGACGAGAACTTCGCGGACTCCGGACAGGTTGCCGCCGAGCAAAACGAGAACCTCACGCTGGCGGCGAACTTCCGAGATCAGTTGGCGGAGGTTGAGGCCGCCCTTCGGCGCCTCGATGCGGGGACGTACGGGTACTGCGAGGTATGCGCAACGGCCATTACCGACGTTCGTCTCGAGGCCATGCCCGCCACCCGTTTTTGCATCGACCACGCCTGAGCGAGATGGCAGGCGCGCTCCACTTGGCGAAGCGGTTCTTTGGGTCGATCCTTCCCATCGGGCCAAAGGCGGCTGATCGGGCCTGGACCCTCGAACAGTTGCTCGCGGGCGAACAAGATATCTGGCACAAGATGAGCGCGACGGACCGTCGTCATGGGGTTGGTGTCGCTCGCCGGGCGCAGGCCACCCTGGGCGAGCAGGCGACCCGTCCCATTCTTGCCGCGGCGCTCTTGCACGACTGCGGGAAGACGGTGTCCGGACTGGGCACCTACGGCCGGGTCATTGCCACGTTGTCGGTCAAGCTGGCCGGTAGGGACCAAGCCTTCGCGTGGAGTGAAACCCGCGGCTTTACCCGAAGGGTCGGGCTCTATGTAGAGCATCCCCGTCTGGGCAGCGAGCTGCTGGGTCTGGCTGGGTCAGCTCCGCTCACGGTGGCCTGGGCCGAACAACACCACCTAGCGCCGAAGGATTGGACGGTCCCGCTGGAAGTGGGCCAAGCCCTAAAGGACGCCGACGACGACTGACGTCGATGAGTTGGGGGGGAGGAGACCGATGTTGGCCTGGGCCCGGGCCAGGGTCGGAGCCGCTATCTCTGTTGCTTTGGCTGCCCCCGCAGCCAGGGTGCGGGTTAGCTCACTGGGGTCGCGGCCAAGTTCTGCGTAACGGGCCTGAATCGGTGCCAGGCGTTCGATCACCGCGGCGGCAGTGTCGGCTTTGAGCGGGCCGTATTGCGTGTATCCAACGGCCGCCTGCTCCGGCGTCCGGCCAGTTGCTGCCCCCAAGATCGACAGCAGGTTGGACACTCCCGGCTTGGCGGCAAGGTCGAAGCGGACCTCGGACTCGGTGTCGGTCACGGCCCGCTTGAACTTCTTTTCAATGGTCTTGGGCTCGTCGAGGAGCAAGATGGTGCCCGGCGCGTGGTCCTGCGACTTGGACATTTTGGAGGTCGGGTCCTGGAGGTCCATGACCCGGGCGCCGGTGGTTGGGAACGTCGCTTCCGGGATCACAAACGTAGGGCCGTAACGGCTGTTGAATCGCTCGGCCACGTCTCGGGTGAGCTCCACATGCTGGCGCTGATCATCGCCCACCGGGACCTGGTTTGTGTCGTACAAGAGAATGTCGGCAGCCATGAGGGCGGGGTAGGTGAAAAGGCCACCGGAGACGAAGCCTTGACCGGCCTTGGTTGACTTGTCCTTGAACTGTGTCATACGGCTCAACTCGCCGTGGGACGCCGTGCATTCCATGAGCCACGCCAGCTCGGCGTGCTCGTGAACGTGACTCTGAACAAACAGGGTACAAACGGATGGGTCCAGCCCGATGGCCAAAAGCGCTTGGGCCAACCGAAAGGTGGTCTGGCGGAGCTCGGCGGGGTCCTGTTGGACGGTCAGGGCGTGAAGATCGACCACGCAATAGATGCTGTCGGCCCGATGCTGATCGTCTACCCAGTGCACGAGCGCGCCCAACACATTGCCGAGATGGACGTTGCCGGTGGGCTTGATGCCGGAAAAGACGCGGGTCATGGGCGGCGATCCTACGGTGCGGTGTCTGGCGGCCGTCATAACAATGTGAGGTTCTCGGCGTGGACCCTGGACGAAACCACACTGGTGTAACTACATTGGGGGAATGGCTTATGAGGTGCACACCACGGGGTTCGAGGGACCGTTCGATCTTCTCCTGCACTTGATCATTGGCGAGCAGGTCGATCTGTACGAAATTTCACTGGCGCGCATCGTGGACGCCTACCTCGCCGAGCTCGAGAAGATGGACCACCTGGACCTCGAGGTGGCCACAGAATTCCTGCTCATTGCCGCCACCCTGGTGGAACTCAAGACCCGCCGCTTGCTCCCCGGGGACACCGAACTTGACCTGGACGATGAGTTCTCCCTTTGGGAGGAGCGCGATTTGCTCCTGGCCCGGCTCGTGGAGTGCAAGACCTTCAAAGATGCGGCCCGGTTGTTCTCCGCCTTGGCCGATGCCGCCAGCCATTCGTTCCCTCGCACGGCCGGTCTCGACGAGCGTTACGTCGATCTCGCTCCAGACCTCCTAGCCGGGGTTACTGGCCCAGATCTCCATGCTGCGTTTGTCCGGGCGCTCACGCCCAAGCCGGTGCTACGGGTGGAGACGGACCACATCGCCCCCTCGCGCATCAGCGTCACCGAAGCCGTGTCCGAACTCGTTGATGAACTCCCTCGCGTCGGCATTATCTCGTTCCGGGCCCTCACCGATTCGTTCGTCGAGCGGCTGGACGTAGTCATCCGGTTTCTTGCCGTTCTTGAGCTCTACAAGCAAGGCCTCATCGAGCTGGACCAGCCCAAGACCTTCGGCGATCTCACCATCACCTGGCTGGGGGGCGAGGTGGAAGACGACGATCGGTCGGTCTTTGCGGACCTCGCCAGTCGTATCGACGTCTACGAGGGCTGATCGTGGCCGCCGAGGCCGAAAAGGCGATCGAAGCCATTCTGATGGTGGCTCAGGAGCCGGTGGACCCGCATCTGCTAGCCCAACTGCTGGAAATCCCTCCGGCCCGGGTGGAGGAGCTCTGCACCCAGTTGGCGGCGGGCTATGTCGCCCAGGATCGGGGCTTTGAGCTGGTGATGGTGGCGGGCGGGTACCGATTCCAGAGCAACAGCGAGCTAGCTCCGTACGTCGAACGTTTCGTACTGGAAGGCCAAAGCGCCCGTCTTTCCTCCGCGGCGCTGGAGACCTTGGCCATCGTTGCCTACAAGCAACCCGTGTCTCGCGCGCAGGTGGCCGCCATCCGCGGCGTCAACGTGGATGGAGTCATGCGCACGCTGCAGCAACGGGGCTACATAGCGGAGACCGCCAGAGACACTGGCCCGGGGCAGGCAACGTTGTTCGGCACAACGAATGAGTTCCTTGAGCGGCTCGGTCTGGCCACCCTCGCCGATCTGCCACCTCTAGGAGATCTCTTCCCTGGAACCGACATCATGGAAGCGCTCGAACGCACGCTGCGGGCCGATCCTGTCGACCGCGCTCCACTGGAGGGGCAGACCATCCGCTCCGACGGGGAGCAGGAGATGGGCACCGATAGCGAGCCAGGCCCGGCGCCGTCCTGATGGTCGATGATCAACACACCGGCGAGCGCCTCCAGAAGGTCTTGGCTCGGGTCGGTATCGGCAGCCGGCGTGTGTGCGAGGACCTGATCGAAGACGGCCGGGTCACGGTCAACGGTGAGATCGCCGAACTGGGACGGCGGGTAGAGGCCGAAACCGACCTCGTCGAGGTAGACGGCGCCCCAATCGGTGTCCGCCCCGGTCTCATCTATTACCTACTCAACAAACCGGCGGGTGTCGTCACCACCGCATCTGACCCACAGGGGCGCCCGACCGTGGTGGGCCTGGTCCCCGCCGAGCCAAGGGTATTTCCCGTCGGCCGCCTCGATCTCGACACGGAGGGACTGTTGCTGCTCACCAACGATGGCGAGCTGGCCAACCGGATCACCCATCCTTCACATGGGGTCGAAAAGGAGTACCTCGCCGAGGTGAAAGGCGAGCCATCCCGAGCCGCGCTGCGTCGCCTCCGGGAGGGCGTTGAGCTCGAGGACGGCCTCACCGCGCCCGCGCAGGCCTCGTTGGTTGCCCCGACGCTTGTGCGCCTCACCATTCACGAGGGTCGCAATCGTCAGGTCCGGCGCATGTTGGATGCGGTTGGGCACCCCGTCCAACGGTTGATCCGCACCAAGATCGGCCCGATCACGGACCGGCGGTTGGCGCCCGGAGCCTGGCGTGAATTGGACCTGGATGAACTCCGGGCGCTGGAGCGCCTAGTGGCAACGGTCGCCAAGCCCGACCCCACCGGTCGGTAGCATCGCCGCCATGTCTCCAGCCGTGCGAGCCCTCCGTGGCGCGACCACCGTCGACTCCGACACGCCCGAGCAGATCATGGCGCGGACCATCACCTTGCTGGAAGAAATGTTCGAGCGCAACGGCGTGGATCACGACGACCTCATCAGCATCTTGTTCACCGTGAGCGAGGACCTCACCTCCGCGTTCCCCGCGGCGGGCGCTCGGACCATTGGTCTTGGGGATGTGCCCCTGCTGTGCGCCCGAGAAATCCCGGTGCCAGGGAGCATGGCGCTGTGCATCCGCGTCCTGGCCCACCTCACCACGAGCCGCGCCCGAAGCGAACTCAGACACATCTACCTCGAAGGCGCGGTCAGCCTCCGCGACGACCTGCCCGGCTAGGGCGCGCGTCATGGCAGATTCTCCGGGCCCTCAACGGGCCTCCATCATCGGCACCGGGCTCGTCGGTGGCTCCATTGGCTTGGCCCTTCGAGCCAACGGCTGGCACGTCTCGGGAACCGATCTGGAGCCAGCGGCTGAGCAGCGGGCGCTCGAGCTTGGGGTTATCGACGCCATCGGGCTGGACCCCAACTCCGCTATCACCTTTGTTGCCTCACCGGTTCGATCCATTCCGGCCGAGGTACAGCGGGCGCTGTCGGTTACCACCGGGATCGTGACCGATGTTGGCTCCGTCAAGGCTTCGGTCGTCGCCGCGGTGTCCAATCCGCGCTTCGTCGGCGGGCACCCGATGGCTGGCTCAGAACAGCTCGGGGTGGAGGGGGCAACGCCCGATCTCTTCGAGGGAGCCGTATGGGTGCTCACGCCGGTAGCGGACACCGACTCTGATCACTACAGCGTGGTGGCTTCGGTGGTACGGCTTCTCGGCGCGGAGGTGGTTGCCCTCGCTCCTGACCGCCACGACGCATTGGTCGCGGTCGTCTCCCATGTGCCCCATCTCACCGCTGCTGCACTCATGGGTATTGCCGACGAACGGGCAGAGGAGCACGTTGCCCTCCTTCGCCTGGCGGCTGGCGGTTTCCGGGATATGACCCGTATCGCAGCCGGGACCCCAACGATTTGGCCCGATATCTGCGCGGAAAATCAGGACGCAATCGTTGACGTCATTGATCGGCTCGTCGTCGAGCTTGGCGACCTGCGGACCATGGTGGCCGACGGGCAACGGGATCGGTTGCTCGCGACGCTCGAGCGGGCACAACAGGCAAGGCGCAACCTGCCCAGCCGCATCGTCCACCCCGCGGAGGTGGCGGAGATCCGCATTCCGGTACCGGACCGCGATGGCGTCATCGCCGACGTCACCACCTTTGCCAGCGAGATGGCCATCAACATCGCCGACATCGAAATTGCCCACTCCAGCGAGGGTGATCGGGGGGTCCTGATCTTGTTGGTCGACACCGTTCGGGCTGAGGCCTTTCGGATCGGTCTGGTCGAGCGGGGCTACCGGCCCGCCGTCCAGTACCTCGGCTGACTCATGTCCCGCCTGTTGTCTCTCCCCGATCCCTACCCCGTGGGCCCCGTTCTCGGCCCGCTCGATGCAGACGTACGCGTGCCCGGGTCCAAGTCCGTCACCAACCGGGCGCTGGTATGTGCAGCACTCGCGGTCGGGTCGTCCACGCTCACCGGGGCGCTCTTTGCGGACGACACCGAGGCCATGATCGGTGTGCTCCGCGCCGTTGGGCTGGAGGTAGCGGCCGATGAGGCAGGGGCGTGCCTGAGTGTGATCGGCAGCGGTGGCCAGCTGCCGCCCACGGACCAGCTCATCGACGTCGGTCAATCCGGTACCACCGCACGTTTTGCCCTGCCGCTCCTGGCGCTCGGGCGCGGAACCTACCAGGTCACGGCCCACGAACAGATGCAGGCCCGGCCCATGGCCACCACGTTCGAGGCCCTGCGCGGCCTGGGCGCAGCAGTGGAGGAGCAAGGCCAAGCCGGCCATCTCCCCGCCAGCATCTCCGGGGATGGGCTCCGCAGCGGCATCGTCCAAGTGCCCGGCGACGCATCCAGTCAGTTCCTATCGGGGCTGCTCCTCATAGCGCCTTGCCTTCCGGATGGCCTCGTCATCGAGCTCACCACGGAACTCGTTTCGCGCCCCTACGTCGCCCTCACCATCTCGGTGATGGAGGCGTTTGGTGCATCGATCGAACAACCAGATCAGCGGACCTTTGCCGTTGCCCCGTCCGGCTATCTCGGCCGCACCTACGACGTGGAGCCGGACGCCAGTGCTGCGTCCTACCCGCTAGCCGCGGCCGCAATCTGCGGGGGCCGGGTGAAGGTCCTGGGCCTCACCGACCGAGCCCTCCAGGGCGACATCGCCTTCGCCCACGTGTTGGCGGAGATGGGCGCAACGGTCACCCAGGACCACTCCGGGACCGAAGTTCGCGCTGAGCGAGGTGCGCTACGGGGCGGCAGCTTTGATCTCAACTATTTTTCCGATACGGCCCAGACGCTAGCCGTGCTGGCACCGTTCGCGGCGGAGGCCGTCACCGTGACGGGTATCGATTTCATCCGGCACAAGGAGATCGACCGCATTCAGGCCGTCGCCACCGAGCTCACCCGGTGCGGGATTGAGGTCGTGGTGGACCCCGACGGCTGGACCATCCAACCCGGACACCCGGTCCCTGCGGTGATCGAAACCTCAGAGGACCACCGGATGGCCATGAGCTTTGCCCTGCTCGGGCTGGCGGCCGACGGGATCCGCATCTCTGATCCAGGATGCGTGGCCAAGACCTTCCCCGCCTATTGGGACATGTTGGAGCAGCTTCGTGCCAGCGCACCGCTCACCCCAACGAGTAAGACGGTCGAGCCCCATTAGGGTCAGTGACCGTGTCAGACGCCAACGCCAACGATCACGTGCCCGTACGACCCTTCACCGTGATCGCCATCGATGGCCCGGCCGGATCGGGTAAGTCCACCGTAGGCCGTCGCCTCGCCGCGCTGCTCGGGCTGCACTACCTCGACACCGGGGCCATGTATCGGGGCGTCACATTCGCGGCTCTGCGACGCGGCATAGACCCGATCGACGCAGATGTGGTGGCCCGCCTCGCTCGTCAGGTGGAGCTCACCCTCACCGACGGCGGCCTGGTAGTGGACGGGACCGATGCAACGATTGAGATCCGCGGGCCGGAAGTTACCCGGGCCGTCAGCATCGTGGCCGCCAACCCAGAGGTCCGGGTCGAGATGGTGCGGCGCCAACGCGAGTGGGCCAAGACTCATGGGGGGGGAGTGTTGGAGGGCCGCGATATCGGATCCGTTGTCTTCCCCGATGCCGCGCTCAAGGTGTACCTCACGGCCTCGCCTGAGGTTCGTGCCTCACGGCGGTCCAAAGAAGTCACCGACCTCAGTTACGAGACCGTGGCCGCCGATCTCGCCCGCCGAGATGCCCTTGACCAAGGCCGAGACGTCAGCCCGCTCGAAGTGGCCGACGGGGCGGTGCTGGTGGACACCACCCACCGCGACATCGAGGACATCGTGGCCGAGTTAGTGGCGCTGGTCCCCTCATGAGCGACCGTAACGACGCCCGACCCGGCACGCGAGCAGAACTGGTCTTCTACCGCGTTGTTCGGGCCCTGCTGGTGGGCTTTGCCCGCCTGTGGTTCCGAGTGGCCGCCAGGGGCACAGAAAATGTCCCCCGTGAAGGGGCCTTCATCTTTGCCCCGGTCCATCGCTCCAACATCGACTTCTTGCTGTTGCTCATCTGCTCCAAGCGACGCATCCGCTACCTATCCAAGGACACCATCTTCAAGGGTGTCTGGGACACGATCTTCACCGCTCTTGGCGGTATTCCTGTCGTCCGCGGTACCGCTGATCGCGAGGCCCTTACTACTTGCGTGGCCGTTGTGGAGGCGGGCGATCCGCTCGTCATCTTTCCAGAAGGTACCCGCCAACTCGGCCCCGAAGTACAACAACTCTTCGACGGAGCCGCGTTTGTCCAGAGCCGAACCGGCGTGCCGATCATTCCCGTCGGCATTGGCGGCTCCGAGGCCGCTATGCCCAAGGGCGCCAAGTTCATCAAGCCCCACAAGGTCCGCCTGGTAGTGGGGGCGCCATTGGCGGCGGTGGAGACCGACGGCCCCAAGGCCCGCCGGGCAGCTATCCGCGCCCGCAGCCAAGAACTACACGGCGTCCTGCAAGATCTGTTCGATCAGGCCCAGGTGGACGCGGGAACCCCGAACCGGCGCTGAGCCCCTAGGCGGGAAGCGCGGCGGCAAAGACCTCGCGCACCAGCGGCTCAAAATGTTCCAGCGGAAAATATTCGCCGTCGGGATCGAACGCGGTCTGATCCCATTCGTCGGCAAATTGGGCGGCGAGGTCGTAGAACACCTCTCCCTCGTATTTGTCGCGGGCGTTAACGTCGCCGCCAAAATGGCCGTAGTAGTGCCGGCCCTGGAAGTCCTGATGGACCTTGATAGCGGAGTAGACCACCTCACGCACGTACGGCTTCAGGATTTCTGCGGCAATGGCCGGGTGGTTGAAGACACTGATGAGCTTGCCCATGTCATGGCAGAGGCTGGCCACGATCAGTTGGGTGTCCGCACCGGCCTTTTCTGCATAGGTAGCGGTCTGCAACGAGTGAACGAGCTGATTGGTACTGAAGCCGTCGGTGATGCCTTCCAGGCGCCGCAGCATGCTGAGCACTTCTTCCGCCACCCGAGGCTGGTTCTTCATGGTTTCGGCGCCAATGACCGCCCACTGCTCGGCGGTCGATTCGTCCATCCTGGTGAAGGTGCTCATGGCCTCCATTCTGCCCACTCACCGGGCGTCGCGCCGGAACCTTTGAGTCAACCGTGCATCCACGTCCCCAGGAACAAGGCAATCAAGGCGCCCAGCCCGGCCACCGACCCACCTAGAGCG
This sequence comes from Aquihabitans sp., assembly GCA_025353965.1. Classification (GTDB taxonomy): domain Bacteria; phylum Actinomycetota; class Acidimicrobiia; order Acidimicrobiales; family Iamiaceae; genus Aquihabitans. The sequence goes on along the minus strand of JANXNS010000154.1, from coordinate 6,605 downwards.
AGCGCCAACTTGGAGCGCCCGGCCGCATGAATGGCGGCGCCAATGCCGGAGGCCGCCACCACTGCCAGTTTGGCGAAGAGCACAAATTGATAGGTGAGCGAACGATCAGCGACGTTGATCTCGGCCAGGTTCCACAGCCCGGTGACCACGAGCACGGCGAACGCACCCCACGCCACACGGTTGAACGCACGGGCGGCGGCTCGGGGCGCGTCTGGCCCGATGGTGCGCAATGTCGGCAAAAGGGCCACCAGGGTGATCTGGCCGCCAACCCAGATCGTTGCCGCCAAGATGTGGAGGTACAGGCGGACGACGCTGAGGTCGAGCGTGGGCACGGCGGCTACATCCCGGCCAGAACATCGGCGGCGTGGACGGCCCGCTCATTCACCGCTGGGCGATCCGCAACCGGGCCTCCCAACGTGAAGGTGGCCAGCACATCGATGCCGTTGAGCAGTTCCCGGAGGTTGCGGGGCGGGGGGAAGTACTCGTCCTCCTCGGTGATTCGCACCTCCTCCACGCCATTGGTCGGGGCTAGCGCAGCGATGACTTCCTCGACCAGGGACTCCGGGGCGGAAGCCCCTGCCGTCACGCCGACCACGCCGGTGAGATCGTCCGGAAGCTCGGCGGCGGCGTTGATACGCAGTACTCGCGGTGTGCCGGCCTCGATGGCCAGCTTCTGCAAGGCCACCGTGTTGGACGAGTTGGGCGAGCCAATGACCACGACGGCATCGCAGCGCTGGGCAATCTCGGCCAAGGCACCCTGCCGGTTGGTCGTGGCGAAGCAGAGGTCCGAGCGGCCAGGCGTCCACAATTCGGGCCAGCGGTCCCGGGTTGCATCCAACACGCCCTTCCAGTCGGAGTGGCTGAGCGTGGTCTGCGCCAGCATGGCCACCGGTTCTTCGAAGGCGGGGAGCGCCTGCACCTCCTCAACACTTTCCACCCTATGAATGGCATCAGGGGCAACCGCCATGGTTCCCACCGCTTCTTCGTGACCCTCGTGGCCCACGTAGACAATCCGGAAACCCTTGCCAGCCCGCACCTTTACCTCATGGTGCACCTTGGTGACCAGGGGGCACACGGCATCCACCACGTACCCACCGTTGGCCCGAGCGGCGGCCACGACCTCTGGCGCGGAGCCATGAGCTGACAACATCAGGGGGCTGCCGGGCGGGACCTCACTGATCTCGTCGACGAAAACCACACCACGCTCACGAAAGCGGTCCACGACAGACTGATTGTGCACGATCTCGTGGTAGCAGTACACCGGCGGCTCAAAAGCCCGAACCATCCACGCCAGAGCCTTGATGGCCATCTCTACTCCGGCGCAGAAGCCCCGGGGGGCGGCGAGTAGGACTTTGTCGACGGCCATTGTCCCCAAGCCTACCGAGGCCAACAGGGGACCCAGCGAGGCGCCCCGGTAGGCTCATCCCTTCATGTCTGCCCCTCGAGTTCTCGCTGTCGCGCCCGGTTCGCCGGCTTTGCGCGCCGGGGTAGAGGTGGGGGACGAGGTTCTGGCTGTTGATGGCGAGACCCCGAGAGACATCATCCGGTGGACGTGGCTGACCGATGAGCCTGATCCGACGCTCGATATCCGCCGAGGTGGCCTAGATCTCACCCTCGACGTGGAGAAGGCGGCGGGGGAGCCGCTCGGCATAGATGTCCACTCTGCACTCTTCGATCAGCTCCGCACCTGCGACAACCACTGCGAGTTCTGCTTCATCTACCAACTTCCGCCTGGCCTACGGAAGAGCCTCTACCTCAAGGACGACGATTACCGCCTGAGCTTCCTCTACGGAAATTTCACCACCCTCACCCGATTCACCGAGGCTGACCTGGAACGGGTGATCACCGAGGGACTCTCGCCGCTCAATGTGAGCATCCACGCCACCGAGCCGGCCACGCGTAACGAGATGTTGCGGAACCGCCGCGGTGGGCCCACCCTGCGTTGGCTGCGGGCCCTGCTCGATCACGGCGTGGAGGTGCACGGTCAGGTGGTGTGCTGTCCAGGTCTCAATGACGGCGCCATCCTGGACGACACGCTGGCCGGTGTCTTGGATCGCTTTCCCGAGTTGGCCAGCCTGTGTGTCGTGCCGCTCGGCATCTCCAAATACAACACCGAAGCGCGTATGCGCCCGACGACCCAGGCCGAGGCTGCCGCCGTCGTGGACTGCGTCGAAGACTGGCAGGCGGTGTACCAGACGGTGCTTGGCCACCGTCTTGTCCAAGCCTCAGACGAATATTATCTCTTGGCCAAGCGACCGTTCCCCGAGGCGGAGACCTACGAAGGCTTCGCCATGCACGAGGACGGCGTTGGCATGGCCCGGACCTTCGAGTTGGAGTTCAACGGGACAACGGAGAACGTGACCTCGCCGCAAGCTGGTTTCTTCGCCTGGGCAGATGGATCACCGGCGGGCGCCCGTTACGAGGCCGCCGGAGATTACGCCGCTCCAGCCGAGGGCTACCGGGCGGTCCGCGTCACCGGTGGCGCCGGGCCAGCTCCCGTAGGTGGCGGCGGGGTCGCCGTTGCTCTCAAGCCACGCCGGAGCGCGCCGGTTGGCATCCTCACCGGCACGGCCGGAGCGTTGATCGTCGGCCCACTCGTTGCTGCGTTCGGTCGGCCCGATGTGCGGGTCATCGCGGTGGAGAACCAGTTCTTCGGCGGGACCACATCGGTCACCGGCCTCCTGGTAGGCGAGGATGTAGCCCGCGCCCTGGCCGCCGAACCGGCCGGTCATCGCTACCTCCTTCCGGATGTGTGCCTCTCCGGAGACCGATTCCTCGACGGGACCACCGTCGCAGACCTGCCCCGGCCGGTCGAGATCATCCCGACCGACGGAGCCGCCCTCCGTCGAGCCATCCAAGAAAGCTGAACACAGCCCATGTCCGAGCTCCCTGTCGTTGCCATTGTTGGCCGACCCAATGTGGGCAAGTCCACCCTGCTGAACCGCATCGTCGGTCGACGCGAGGCCATCGTCGAGGAACGTCCCGGTGTCACCCGCGACCGCAAGGAAGTCCAGGCCGAATGGCAGGGGCAGCGGTTCCTGCTCGTTGATACCGGAGGCTGGGTGCCGGGCGGAGATTCCCTGGATGAGAAGGTCAGCCGCCAAAGTGAGCAGGCCATCAAGACCGCCGACGCGGTCATCTTGGTGACTGACGTGACCATGGGCGTGACCGAAGAAGATGCCCGCATTGCGGACCTCCTTCGCACCCGGCCCGGCAATCAGCCGGTCTTTGTCATGGCCAACAAGGTCGACGATCCAAGCCGTGAACCACTCATGTGGGAGTTCCTGGCGCTTGGTCTCGGCAACCCCTGGCCGGTCAGTTCCCTCCACGGACTGGGCACCGGTGACCTACTCGACGCGCTCCTCGCGGAGCTCCCAGATTCCCCGGTAGAAGAAGACGTCCCGGCCCCGACCCAAATTGGGGAGAAGGTCTTTGCGGTCGCTCTCGTGGGCCGGCCCAACGTCGGCAAGAGCACGCTCTTCAATCGTCTCATTGGTGAAGATCGGGCGGTCGTACACGACATGCCCGGGACCACCCGAGACGCGATCGACACCGTCGTCGAGACGGCTGAAGGTCCCATCCGCTTCGTCGACACCGCGGGCATGCGGCGTAAGGCCCGGATTGACGAAGGAACCGAGTACTACTCATTCGTTCGTGCGCTCAAGGCCGTCGACGGCTCTGATATCGCCCTCCTCGTCATAGACGGGACCGAGGGAATCACCCACCAGGATCAGCGCTTGGCCGAACGCATCGATGCCGCGGGCTGCCCGATCGTGGTGCTGCTCAACAAATGGGAGCTGCTGGATACGGACCGTCGCGCCCAGGTCACGTACGAGGTCGATCAGAAGCTGGCGTTCCTAGGCGAGAGCGAGGTCATCCGTATCTCTGCCCTCACCGGCCGCAACGTGGATCGGCTGCTCCCGATCCTTCACGACGCCATCGAGTCCTATCACCGCCGGGTACCAACCCGGAAGGTCAACGAGGTCATCTCGCTCGCCCAGTCGGCCCAACCCGCCCCGCACGGTGGGCGCATCTTGTACGCCACCCAAGGGGCAACCGACCCACCCACGTTCACCCTGTTCGCCAACAAGGAAATCCACGCCACGTACCTCCGCTACCTCGAGCGCAAGCTGCGCGAGGCATTCAACCTTGGGGCAACGCCCATCAAAATTCGCGTTCGCCAACGGGGAAACTGACCCGCTTCAGCGGCGAAGCCAGCGGAGATCAGCCATGCAACAGGCCGAACATGATTTGGTGAACACCGGACTAGACGGCCTGACCTCAGCGGAGGTCAGGACGCGCGTCGCCGAGGGGCGAACGAACGTTGTCGATGACCGCACAACGCGGACCTTCACCGACATCGTCAAGGCCAACGTCTTTACCCGTTTCAATGCCATTCTCACGGTGTTGGCCGTCGCCGTGTTGGCCACCGGGCGCATTGGCGACGCTCTCTTTGGAGCGGTCCTTGTCCTGAACTCGATCATCGGCATCGGCCAAGAGGTGCGGGCCAAGCGCACGCTCGATGGTCTGGCGGTCCTGAGCGCGCCCACGGCACGGGTAGTTCGAGATGGGCAGTCTGCGGAAATAGCCGTGGCCGACGTGGTCTTGGACGACCTGTTGGAGTTGCGCAGCGGCGACCAGATCCCGGCTGATGGCGAGGTCCGGTCCTCTGCTGGCTTAGAGGTAGACGAGTCCGCCCTTACCGGAGAGTCCGATCCCGTGGCCAAGGAGGTCCTCGACCAGGTCCTTTCGGGCACCATCGTCGTGGCCGGCCGGGGGAGCTTCCAGGCCACTTCGGTGGGGGCGGATTCCTACGCCCGGAAGCTGTCCGCCGAGGTGAAAGTTTTCAGCCGAAGCAAGAGCGAGATCCAGGAATCCATAGACACCCTCCTGCGCTACATCACCTGGATCATTTTGGGCATCACGCCCATCTTGTTGTGGTCGCAGTTCCGGACGGCGGAGACCGGTGACTGGAGAGATCCTGTAACCGGAACGGTCGCGGCGCTGGTGGGGATGATCCCTGAGGGACTCGTCCTCCTGACCAGCGTGGCCTTTCTTCTGGCCACCCTTTCGCTCACCCGCCAGCAGGTCCTCGTACAGGAACTGCCTGCGGTGGAGGGCCTAGCTCGGGTCGACGTCGTGTGCGTCGACAAGACGGGAACGCTCACCTTGGGCGACATCGTGTTCGATGCCGTCGAGGTCATCGACCCAGCCGACGAGGTCACCGTCGCCGCCGCCATCGGGGCCATGGCAGATACTCCCGAACCCAATGCCAGCCTGCAAGCCCTCGGAGCGGCCTTCGTACCTCCCGAGGGTTGGATTCGATCCGGTGAGGTGCAATTTTCTTCGGCCCGGAAATGGAGCGCAGCAGCTTTCAACGATCAAGGAAGCTGGTTCCTCGGCGCCCCCGACATTCTACTTTCAGCGGATGATCCGCTCCGCGAGCGGGTCCAGGAGTTGGCCAGCACCGGCCGGCGGGTTCTTCTGATCCAGCACTCGGATGCACCGCTGGCGGGGGAGGCCCTCCCGCCCCAGCGGCAGGCCATGGCGCTCTACACCCTGGGCGAGCAAGTCCGGCCGGATGCGGCGGAGACCCTCGCGTACTTTGCCTCTCAAGGCATCACCGTCAAGGTCATCTCCGGCGACAATCCGACCACTGTTGCGGCCATTGCCCGCCAGGTTGGCTTGGACGCTGGTGAACCAATCGACGCCCGCACTGTCAGCGACCAACCCGATGAGCTTCAGGATCTGGTCGAGAACCACACCGTGTTCGGCCGAGTCAGCCCGCAGCAAAAGCGGGCCATGGTCAAAGCGTTGCAAGCCAACGGCCACACCGTTGCCATGACTGGCGACGGCGTGAACGACGCCCTGGCCCTCAAAGACGCCGACATTGGGGTGGCCATGGGTAACGGTGCTCAGGCCACCCGTGCCATTGCCCAGCTCGTTTTGCTCGACGGCAAATTTTCTCACCTGCCCCACGTAATCGGTGAGGGCCGGCGGGTCATCGGCAACATCGAGCGGGTAGCCAGCTTGTTCCTCACCAAGAACGCGTACTCGTTCATGCTGGTAGTCCTGGTGAGCGTGGCCGGGTTGCCGTATCCGTTCCTTCCCCGCCACCTGACCTTGATCAGCGCGATCACCATCGGCATTCCGTCATTTGTTCTGGCTCTTGGTCCGAACCCAGCCCTTTATCGCCCAGGGTTTCTCCGGCGCGTTCTGAGCTTTGCCTTACCGGCTGGCGGAATCACGGGCCTTGCCGTCTTCGCCGCCTATCTCGTGGCGCGGGTAGAGGGTTTCGGGCCGGACGAACGTAAGACGGCGGCGACCATTGCCGCACTTGTTGTTGCCTTGTGGGTGCTCACCGTCCTGGCCCGGCCACTGAACATTTGGAAGACGGTCCTCGTCGCTTCGATGTCTGCCATTGCCGTCGGCGCGATTGCCATACCTTCGTTCCAGGGCGCACTGGAACTTTCGGTACCACTCACTCTCCTGCCGCAAGTAGTGGGGCTTGGGGCCGCGGGGGCATTTGCGGTGGAGATCTTGGCCCGCTGGTCGAACCGTGAGACCGATGAGAAATGGCCGCAAGGACGGGCACGTTCGTCCCG
>JANXNS010000150.1 GCA_025353965.1 Aquihabitans sp. | reverse complement strand
CGATCGCGCACCACGACCAACAGGTAGATGGCGGTGGCTGGACCGGGCACCAAGAGCTGGACGGCAAGCCAAACCCAATCCCGGGCACGGAAGGCGACGACCAAACCCCAGGCAATGGCCCCCATGATTGCGAGCGCTAGGAGAATGAAGGGAATTTCCGCTAAGGCCATGTTGACTCCACTGGTTGGGGTGCGCCGATGTCGTACATCTCGACCTGTTCGAGCTCAGCTGGCAGCGGCACGTGACTGGCCAGAAGCACCCCGGCCCCACGGCAGACCTGTTCGGCCATGGCCGCGGCCACGATGGCGATGTTGGCTGCATCGAGATCAGCGAAGGGTTCGTCCATCAGCAGCAACGGCGAGCCGGTGGCCAGCACCCGAGCGATGGCCGCTCGCCGGAGTTCGCCGCCAGAAATCTCCACTCGACGATGCTTGGTCCGGGCCCCAACACCGAGGCGTTCCAACCACACCCGTGCATCTCGGCGGGCCTCACGGCGTCGACCACGAGCGATCATGGCGGGGAGCGCAACGTTGGTGACCAGATCAAATTCCGCAATGAGCGGCGGGTCCTGAGCCAGATACGCCACCACCTCCCGCCGAACCCGGGCCCGTTCCCCGGGCCGCGCCGCAGCAATGTCCACCCCGCCGAGCCGTACCCCGCCCGATTGCGGCGGCTGCAAGCCGGCAAAAACCCGGAGCAGGCTCGACTTCCCCGCCCCCGATGGGCCGCGGAGATGGACGATCTGACCCCGCCTGACCGCGATCGACACATCACGAACGACCGGCTGGGGGCCGAGGCGCCCGTAGCTGATGGTGATGTTCTGAGCATCCAGCAACACGGCGGTCATCCCTCGCCCTCCATCAAATCTTTGAGCGCGTAGCGGGCCATGAGCCAGCGGACCTGGGCCAAGCCCAACACGCCCACCAAGCCGAGCACCACCACAAGGTCTGCTCGCATGGCCGTGACCGACGAGCGGGGTAGATAGAGCTGGAACTGTTCAGCCAGGAGCCACCGCCCGAGCGGGATAGCCAGAGCACCACCGATGGCAGCCTCGATGACGGTTTCCCCCACCACCATTCGTCGTACGGCACCCGGTCCGAAGCCAAAGCTCACGAGCAAGCCCATCTCCTGGCGTCGCCGCCGAAGCCGATGGTGCTGTTCACGCAGCAGCACCACAATGAGGACGAGCCCGGCCAGACCGGGGACCAGACGATCGGCGCCCGGGCCAATCAGGTCTGCCGCCTCCCGTCGGACCCGGGCCCCCTTGGCCGCACGAGGTTCAACCAACAGTTCTGCGTTGGACTGGGCGACCTCCTCGACCTTGGCCACGGCGATCTTCTCGTTCGGCCCCCGGGTGCCGAAGTAGACATCCGAATACAGGGCAGGCGCCTGACCCAGTGACTGACTAGCGAACTTGGCACCGAACGCCTTGGTAAACGCCCCTGGGGCAACAAATGCGGCCTTGCGAGTGGGCCCAGAACTCGCGTAGACCCCAACGACCGTGGCCGGAAATCGCTGCTTCTGGTCAAGCGGTGAGACCAGGGAGACGCGGTCCCCCGGGCTGACCCGCAGGGTCTTCGCCGAGACCCAATCCAGCGCGATCTCGTCTCCCCCGGCCGACCGCACGGGCCGGCCGGAGACACGCAATGCCGCGGTGAAACAGGTCCGGGCCTGGTCGGAAGCCTTCCTTCCGAGGTACAGATCCACCGACGATGTGCGGCCCCCCGCCAACACCGATGTGCTCACCAAGCTCATCGGTGCCCCAGCAAGGCCGGTCTGACGCTCGAGCTTGGCCACGTTGGCCTCAGTAAGGAGGCCGTTGACCCGCACGGCATACCCGGCATGGTCGTAGGCCGCGGTGGCCTGAAACCGCATCGCGGGAACGAACCCGGCTAGCGCAACCATGAAAGCAAGAACGATCACCACGAAGATGAGGCGCCGCGAGTTGAGCCACCACCCGCTCAACCAATGCCGGGCCGAGTAGTCCAGCAGGACCGACGCACGGCCGAGGCCAGCGGCAGCCCTACTTCGCACTGAAGGTGGTACGGAAGGTGTCGGTTGCGCCGTAGGAGGCGATCGTCCCACGGTCGAACTGGCTCTGAGCGCTCTCGCGGGTCCCGCTGCCGTTGGCATCGGACCGGGTGTTCGCGTGGGAGTTCACGTGGCGTTCCTTGTCTGGCAGAACCCAGAACGTGCCGCAATCGAACCGGAAGGCGGGATCTCCGTTGATCGTCCCGTCACTCGTGGTGAGGTAGAAGGTGTCTCCCTCGCAGTTCTCGCTGTAGGGAGAGGGCCGGTAGAAGTGCTTGGCGTTCACCGACGTGCGGAAGTTTGAGTAGTACGGGTTCGGGATGAAGGTGGATGAGCCGAAGTCGGTCTTGGCGTAGATGCCGATGCTTTGGCCCGTATCGAGGCTCGACTGGGACATACCGATGCTGTTGGAGATCGAGCTAATGGCACCAGCGGGGGTGGCCACAGCCAACCCAACAAAGGCCACCGTGCCAGCCGTGGTGATGACACCGGATAACAACGAACGCGGTTCGGTAGTGGTCATGAAAATTGTGCTCCTTGGGAGGACTCATGGGGGATCCGGCGGCAGAGCGGGCCGTGTGAGCCCGAGGAAGGAGCAGATGCCGCTGGGAGTCAGTTGCTAAGTCTGAACATACCTCTACATATGAGTAGCGTCAACCTTTCTGGCAATTTTGCGGCCTCAGTCGGCCCGGCGGCTCTTCGGCAGTTGATCGAACGGCAGGGTTTTGTCCGTCCGGGGCTCAGACGGCAGGCCCAAGACCCGCTCCCCAATGATGTTGCGCTGCACTTGATCTGACCCGCCGTAGATCGAGACCGCGGGAGCAAACATGGTCATCTCCGCCACCCCCCCGCCAAGCGGTGCATCAGGACCGGTGAGCTGCCCCGCCGGACCGAGAATGCGGGGACCAAGGTCTCGCATCAGCCGCATCATGTTGCTCATGGAAAGTTTGGCGATGTTTGGCAGACCGGGCTCCTCACGGCCGGCCGCTGCCGCCGCCTTCATCCGGAGGTTCGAATATCGGGCCAGCTCGACCAGGGTGTGCAGGCGTACCAAGTCTTGACGAAGCACAGGATCATCGGCCCTACCCCGAGAACGGGCCAGCGCCAACAAACCCTCCGGGCTGGAGCCGCTCATGGCCTCGCCCACCGCGCCGCTCGAGATGCCGACAAAGTCACCAGCGCGGCGGCCCAAATCCCCAACCACGGTCCCCGGTTGGGCAGCCGCACCACCGGCGCCTCCACCGCCAGCGCCGAGGCCGGCGCGCTCAAACATCAGGGTGGCATTGCCCACTGCCCAGCCATTGCCCGCGCCACCGACCAGCGCGTGGTCGCCCACCTCGGCGTCGGTCAGGAACACCTCGTTGAAGAGAGCTCGGCCGGTCATCTCCCGCAACGGCCGAATATCGATGCCGGGCTGATGCATGTCCAGCGCAAAGTACGAGATGCCGCGGTGCTTGGGCACGGTGGCATCGGTGCGGGCCATGAGCATGCCGAGATCGGCCATCTGCGCGCCTGAGGTCCACGTCTTCTGGCCGTTGACCATCCACTGGTCTCCATCGCGCACCGCCGCACACCGCAGGCCCGCGAGGTCCGAGCCAGCCTCGGGCTCCGAAAACAGCTGACACCACGCCTCCTGGCCGGTGACGATCGGCCGGAGGTAGCGCCGCCGCTGCTCGTCGGTTCCCTGGGTGAGGATGGTCGGTCCGGCTAGCAACATCCCCAGTCCCCCGGGTGCGCCCAACGCTCCGGCGGCGACGATTTCCGCCTTCACCGCCGCCCCTTCGTCGCCAGCCAAGCCGCGACCATGCCAGTCGGTAGGCCACGTCGGCACTGACCAGCCCGCATCGGCCAAGCGCTCCCACCACGCCGCCACGGTGAGGTCTGGGTCCCAATTCACGTCTAGCCACTCACGGACTTCCATGCGGACGTCTTGCGCCATGACTGCTCCCGGTGTTCGACCAGCGACTTGACCGGCCGGTCAAGTCAGAGTGAAGTCACGGTACCCGGTCTTCGCATCCAAGGCCGCGAGTTCATCCAGCACGATCTGCCAAGACACCAGGCCGTGCGAACACACCCCGCGCACGGCTACCCAACACTCGTCGGGCGCCCTACACGATCCCTCGGTCGCCCAATCCGCCAACGTCTCCGGATCGGGTGGCGCCCACCCGCTATTTGCCTCGAACCACTCATGGGTGGCCGCCAACGGCGTCACCGGCACGGGCGTGCCGCACGCAGTTCGCGGGTGAGCGAATGGGATCCGGCCCGCAGTAGCGCATCTATTTCACCATCGAACAGCGCCCAGATGTCTTCCGCTATGCCATTACCCACCTGCACCCGGCCCCGGCCAACACGGACGGTCGCACCGGTGAGCCCGGCTCGTACGGCGACAGGCACCTCCGTGGGCTCCGTCATGCGGGCTCACCAGCATGAGCCGCGCCGGCACCAGCCAGAACAAGGCCGACCATGGCCGCAACCGTGGCTGTTGCCTCCTCAACGGAACGATGTTCAAGCGTTCGGAGGAGGTCCCAGGTGGTCCAGGAGCAGGCAATCACGATGCTGTCAAAGACCTGACCGCGCCGGATTCCGGCGGCAGCTAGTTCGAGGCCAAATACCTGCTCGGCATGGGCACTGCCGAAGTCGTGACCCGATTGAAATTGCTGGCCGATCGTGACCGACGTGGGCGCCTGCAAGATGGCGGCCCGATTAATGGGGGTGACCGCCTCGTGGACCTCGCACCGCTGCCGAACGAACTCGGTTATCCGGTCGGCCAATGGGGCCGAAGAATCAATGGGCCCCACCAGCGGTGCGAGCCTTTCCAACACCCGGGTACCCATGGCTGCAAAGAGCGATTCGAGATCGTCGAAATGCTGGAATACCGACCTGACCGACACCCCCGCTCGCTCAGCGATTCTGGGCGCGGTGGGCCGGAAGTCGCCTTCTTCGACAAGTTCGATGGTTGCCTCGACGAGGCCATCGCGGGTCCGAACGGCCCGTGCCGTACGGCCATCGACAGGTTCGTCGGTCGGTTCCTCAATCTGAGATGTGGTCGACAAGGGATCCCCGAAGGTACGTGGCTGCACGACAACCTTAGGTTGCCCCTCGGTCCTGGAACCTGAAGGCACCCCGGTTGGCTGTCGGCGGTCCCGGTTACCGTGATGCCATGCCTCTCACGCCTCCGGCCACGCTGTCACCGTCCAAGGTGTCGTCGTTTACCGATTGTGCGCTGGCCTTCCGCTATTCCGCCATAGACCACCTCCCGGAGCCACCCTCGGTTGCGGCCACCAAAGGCACGCTCGTCCACCTTGCCTTGGAGCATTTGTTTGAGCGGGAACCGGCAGACCGCACGATCGAGGCCGCTCAGCTGGATCTGGCCCGGGCCATAACCGAGATCCGGGTAGACCCAGATTTCACCGGGCTTGACCTACAAGGGGAGGCAGAAGCGGCATTCTTTGCCGATGCCGCCACCCTGGTAGAGAAGTACTTCGGCCTCGAGGACCCCACCACCATTCGTCCCATCGGCCTGGAGCTTCGCTTGGAGGCCAAGGTCGGCGGGCTCCGGCTCCGCGGCATCATCGATCGACTCGAGCTGGACGAGAACGGTGGCCTCGTTGTCACGGACTACAAGTCCGGTCGATCACCGCGTGAGTCATTCCAACAGAGCCGCCTCGGTGGGGTCACCTTCTACGCCTTGCTGTGTGAGGAGCTCTTTGGCGTCCTGCCGTCCCGGGTCCAATTGTTGTATCTGGGAGACCAGACCACCATCACCACCGAACCCACCGCGCAGTCCACCCGTGGCCTTCGCAACAAGGTCGGCGCCCTGTGGCAGGCCGTAGAACTGGCCTGTGAGCGAGAAGACTTCCGGCCTCGCCCTGGGCCGCTCTGCAACTGGTGCGGTTTCCATGCGTACTGCCCGGCCCAGGGAGGAGACCCAAGCCTGGTCGCCAACGTCGTGGCTGATCGCGCCGCGGCGGAAGCGGCGGCCGCAGACCTGGCCGCGGCCGGAGAGCCGCCCCTGCACCCGTAGGCTCCCGTCCGCATGCGTGACCAGGGCAGCCAACCAGCAGCAGCCGGCTCAAGCTGGGTTGACCGATTCGACAATGGTGTCGACCGGGCGTGGGGCAAAGTTTTCCGGGGCCACCCTGCGGTAGACCGGCTGTTCTATGTCGCTTCAGAGGTCGGCGACTTCAGCTTGATCTGGCAGTTCATCGGTGTGGCCCAGGGGGTTCGATCCGACCGCGATGCGGATGCCAGTATTCGACTGGGTGTCGTGTTGCTGGCGGAATCCCTTCTGGTGAACCAGGGCATCAAGCGCCTGGTGAAACGGCCCCGGCCTCAGGCCCAGGGCCCTCGCCCGCATGACCTTCGCCAGCCGCAGACATCGAGCTTTCCCAGCGGCCACGCCAGCTCTGCATTCACCGCCGCCGGCATCCTCAGCGAACATGACCCGGCACTGGCGCCGCTCTTCTATGCGGTCGCAGTCGTCGTGGCCACCAGCCGGGTCCATGTTCAGATCCACCACGCCTCCGATGTAGTCGCCGGGGCTTGCGTAGGCGCCCTCTTCGCCAAGATCGCCGTTCGGGCCTGGCCACTGCCCCCGCACTGAGCCGCACCGGCCCACTCAGGAACGGCCTATGGTCGCCGGGTGGGCAACGAGCAAACGCCGGGCACCGAACGGATGAACGACGTCGAGGCCCTGATGTGGAACCTCGAAGCAGACCCACATCTTTCGTCCACCTTCGCCAATCTCAGTCTGTTCGACCGCAGCCCGGACCACGATCGCCTCCGGCGCCGCTTGTGGCGGGCCAGCCGGGTCGTGCCCCGTCTGCGACGCCGTGTGGTCTCCGGCCTCGGACCCATCGCCCCCTCTTGGGAGGACGACCCGGACTTCAACCTGGATCACCACCTACGGCGCGTCGAACTACCCGTTGGTTCCACCGAAGCTGACGCCCGAAAGCTGGCCACCGAACTGGCCGGCCAACCCTTCGACAGAAGCCGGCCACTCTGGGAATTCACCGTGATCGACGGACTCCCCGGGGGACGGGCGGCCATGGTGCAGAAGATGCACCACACCATCACCGATGGCATGGGCGGGATCCGCATGTCGGTCGAGTTCATCGACCTCACTGCCGATGCACCCGAGCCTGCGCCGGTCGACGATGGGCCACCGCCACGGCCGTCACGATCGCGTCTGAGTTCGACAATGGACGCCGTGACCGACGCTGCCCGCCGGAACGCCGACGGTGCCCGCCGCCTCGCGGACTCCGCCACCGAACTGCTCCGGGACCCCACCCATCTGGCTGCACTGTTGGCGGGGCTCCCCGCAGAGACCTCGGCCACGGCTCGGTCGGTCATCCGTCAACTGGGTGTTCTGGATGGCAGCCGATCACCGCTGTGGACCGAGCGGTCCCTGGGCCGGCAATTGGAAACGTTCGAAGTTCCCCTCGATGCCGCCACCGAGGCCGCCCACCGTCTCGGTGGCAGCGTGAACGACCTCTTCGTGGCCGCCGCCGCCGGCGGTTCCGGGCACTATCACCGCGATCGGGGTTTCGACGTCGACGAACTCCGAATGTCGATGCCGGTCAGCACTCGGACCAGCAAGGCCCCCGGAGGTAACGCCTTCACCCCAACCCGAGTGCTGGTACCGCTGATGGCCGACCCACGTGCACGCTTCGCCGCCGTCCACGGCCGCCTGGAAGTCACCAAGTCCGAGCGGGCGTTGGGCCTCACCGGATCCCTGGCTGGCCTGGTGAACCTGCTCCCGCACCCACTCCTGGTTCGCCTCGCCCGCCAGCAGGTCATGACGGTCGACTTTGCCACCTCAAACGTGCGGGCCGCCCCGTTTGATCTCTACATCGCCGGTGCGCTCATGGAGAGCAACTACCCGCTGGGGCCGGTGGCCGGCACGGCCTGGAACCTCACCACGATGAGTTACCGGGGCGTGCTCGACCTCGGCCTCCATGTGGACGTCGCTGCGGTGGAAAACCCCGCGGCGCTAGCCGACAACATTAAGGGGTCGTTCACAGAACTTATGGCGCTCGATCGGCCCCGGCGACGCCGAAGCCAAAAAGGCGCGTGAGCGGAGCACCGCTCCCGGGCTAATCAGACGCCGGCGGCGGCGATTGGCTCGGGAACAGTGGCTAGAAGGAGGCGCAGATCGAGGAGAAGGTCTGCCACCTCATCGGTGGACACCAACGCTCGGTGCTGCATGGTGGGAAGGGCTTGGTCGATCACGGCCAAGGCTTCGAGGATGATCTCTGGCGCTGCGGTCTCGGTCACAACGTGGACTCTATCCACGCCCACCGACAAACAACGCGCACTTCCGATCCCGCAACACGATCGCCTGCACTCGGTAACACGGCCGGACGAGGAGTGATGCCCCTTCACGGCAGCCCCGAGGAGCTGGAGAAGGCCCGCCAGAGGGTTCGGCGAGAGGCCGAGCTCGATGCCAACACCATCGAAACCGTGCTGGTCGACCGGATCACCGGCAACCTGGTCCCCGCCGACGACATCGACAGCCAAACCGTCACGGTTCGCGAGAGCGACGGAGCGGTGTTGGGCGAGGGCGCCAGCGCAGATGGCCAGCAGTCGCGCGTGGTCGTGAAAGAGCCGGGTCCTAGCCCCCTACACCCGGCGATCACCGTCGATCGCGGCACGTAAGGTCAGGCATGGCTCACGATCGACTCGGGTTCACTTTCGCCAGTCTTATGGCGCTCGGTCCAGGCTTGGCCCTAGAGACCGCGCAGCAAGCGGCAGACCTGGGTTACCGCTCATTCTGGACCGCCGAAACCACCGGGCCGGAGGCATTTTCACTCCTCGCCGCCGCGGGCGCAGTGGCGCCGGGACTGGACCTAGGAACCGGCGTGCTGGCCCTCCAGTTGCGCACCCCGATGGTGGCCGCCATGGGCGCTGCCACCCTCCAGGCGCTACATCCCGACGCCGACATCATGCTCGGCATCGGCATCTCCTCCCCGGTGGTCACCGAGCGCTGGCACGGGGTGGACTACGGCGAACGACCGCTGGCCCGCATCCGCGAATACGTCACCCTGGTCAAGGCCTGCCTGTCCGGCGAGAAGGTCGATTGGGACGGCGACTTCTACCGGGTCAAGGGATTCCGGCTGGGCCTACGCCTCGGCGACCGCAAGCCCAAGGTTGTTGTGGGTGCGCTCAATCCCGCCATGTTGAAACTGGCCGGCGAAGTGGCCGACGGGGTTTTGCTGAACTACCTACCGGCCTCACACGTCGCATGGTCGGTCGAGCAGATCCGTTCTGGCGGCGACGCCGAGGTCTACGCCTACGTGCATGCCGGGGTCGGCGATCGGGAGCAAGCCATCGACAAGGCCCGGCGGGATCTTTTCTCCTATGCCGTGGTGGATGCCTACGCCGCCAACTTCACCCGAGCGGGGTTCGAGGACGAAGTGACCGAGATCCGCGAACGCCATGGCGCCGGGGACCGAGAGGGCGCGCTGGCCGCCGTGTCGGACCGAATGTGCGACGCCATCGATGTCCTGGGGGACGCCGATCTGGTTCGAGACACGGTCCGCGCCTATGTGGCTGCAGGGGTGGACGTGCCCGTGCTCATGCCGCTCCCGTGGGGCGGCGAACGGCGCCAGGTCATTACCGACACCATGGAAGCGGCGGCCATGGCCTGACCGGCGTTCCTTGTCGGACCCCGTCGGTAGGGTGCGGGCATGGATTTGGAGGATCAGGTTGCGGTCGTCACCGGCGGGGCCAAGGGCATCGGTTTCGCCCTGGCCCAAGCGTTCCTAGGCGCTGGCGCGCGAGCGGTCGTCGTGGTCGACCTCAATCCGGTCGAGGTAGACGCGGCCGTTGCCGCGCTGGGTCCACCCGCGTCCGGTCAGGTCGTGGACGTGAGCGATCGCGCTGCTGTTCAATCACTGGTTGATGCGGTGGAGGCCGACGTCGGCCCGATCGATCTTTTCGTGTCCAACGCGGGCATCGGAACCGGCGAGGGCGTCGAGGCAACCGACGCATCTTGGGACCGCATCTGGCGGGTCAACGTGTTGGCGCACGTGTATGCGGCCAGCGCAGTGCTGCCCTCGATGCTGGCCCGCGGCCGGGGCTACCTGCTCTCCACCGCGTCCGCCGCCGGGCTTCTCACCCAGATTGGAGACCTGCCGTACTCGGTCACCAAACATGCCGCCGTTTCCGTGGCGGAGTGGCTGGCCATCACCTACGGCGATCAGGGCATCACCGTGTCGTGCCTGTGCCCACAGGGCGTCCGAACTGATCTCCTCTCCAGCGGCATGGGGTCCTCCTCGGTGGAGACGGTTGTTTCCCAAGGCGTGCTCGAACCGACCGACGTCGCCGCCGCAGTCCTGGAGGGGCTGGCCACCGAACAGTTTCTGATCCTGCCCCATCCCGAGGTGGCGGAGTACTACCGCCGCCGGGCCACCGATACCGATCGCTGGCTGGCGGGGATGGCTCGGCTCCAGGCCCGGATTGTGGGTGGGATCGACCAGGCCAGGCCACTGCCTCAGAGCTCCGGATGACCCGCCGACCCTCCCCACTGGACGACGGGTTGGCGGAGATCGGCCTAGAAATCGGCCAGCTGATCCGTTACCAAGGCACAACCGACAAACGATCCCACGATGGCGTTGTCCTCCGCCGCGAGCGCGATGGCTCGGTTGGCCTGCGAGACGAACGGGGCCGGGCCCGGGCTATTCCGGTCGAGCTGATCGAAATCCGGATCCTCGGTCCCCGAGGCGGCGAGCAATGGATCCCACTTACCGATGCTGGCGGCGGCCTCCAGCTCGGGCTCTTCTGATCCATGCATCGGCCCACTATCGACATCTATGAGCGCGAGGCGGAGGCCTACGCGGTGCGCCGCGGCGTGCAGCGCGAGGGCCGAGTGCACGCCTTCGCCGCCGCATTACCTGAAGGAGGCCTACGCCTTGATCTTGGCTGCGGGCCAGGGCATTACCTGCCGCTTCTCGGCCGGCCAGCAGTGGCCGCCGATGCGGCTCGAGCCATGGTTTTGGCGTGTCGGCAGCAGTTCCCCGACGTTGCAGTGGTCCAAGCGGACCTGATTGATTTGCCGTTCGACCGGGGGTCGCTTCGCGGCGTCTGGGCATCCAAGGCCCACCAGCATCTCACCGCTCCGGAACTTCCCATGGCGTTGGCGGACGTCCACCGGGTCCTGGCGGTGGGCGGCCGGTTCGACCTGACCCTGTTCGCGGCCCTCCCGGGCCAGCCAACGTCTGAGGAGGTGACCACACCGGGTTCGGGCGATGACCTGCCGGGGCGGCTGTTCACGTGGTGGGACCCCGATCGCCTAGCCGCCGTGGTGACCGCGGCCGGCTTCCGAGTAGACCACCTTGAGATTCAGACCACCGAAGCCGCCGATGACCACGCCCGGGTGGAGATCACGGCGATTGCCGAACGGGCCCTTCCCGACCACGTTGGGGCGGGCATGAAGCTGCTGTGTTGTGGGCTCAACCCGTCGCTCCATGCCGCCGACGCAGGCGTGGGGTACGTCACCGGATCGAACCGATTCTGGCGGGCTCTGGCCGCGGCCGGGTTGGCCACCAAGGCCCGAGACCCGCGCCATCTCCTGCGCCATGACGGCATCGGCATGACCGACCTCGTGAAGCGGGCCACCGCCCGAGCCGATGAGTTGGACCCCTCGGAGTACCGGGCCGGCGTGGCCCGTCTGGCCGAGCTGTGCACCTGGTTGCAGCCCGGAGCGCTGGCGGTTGTGGGTTTGGCCGGGTGGCGCGCCGCGGTCGATCGCAAGGCCACTGCTGGGTGGCAGCCCGCGGACCTCGGGGGCTCACCGGTCTATCTGCTTCCCTCCACCAGCGGCCTCAACGCCGGGGTATCACTCGAAGCCCTCACCGAACATCTGTTAGCGGCGGCCACCGGCAACCATTGATGGCCTGAACGGCCCATCCGGGAACCGGGTATGGCGACGGGCGGCTCGGCTGCGACACTGGCGTCATGGCCCGTCGCACAAAAATCATCGCCACCATCGGTCCCGCCTCTGATTCTGAGGCGATGATCAAGGATCTCGCCGAGGCCGGAATGGACGTAGCCCGTATTGGCCTCGCCCATGGCTCGCTGGATGAGGCGATCGAGAAATTCCGACGGGTGCGCCGGGTCGAGGCCCTTCTCGGCCGCCCGATTGGCACCATGATCGACCTGCCAGGACCCAAGGTTCGCGCTGGTTCCATGCCAGAAGGTGGCTTGGTCGTGGAGCAGGGTCAGATCATTCACCTGACGCCAGGAAACCAACCCTCGACGGCGAAGATGATCCATGTCGATCACGAGGGGCTGCTGGTCGATCTGCACATCGGCGACAAGGTGGCCTTTGGTGATGGCCTGGTTGTTGCCCAGGTGGTGGACCGCAAGAGCGACCATCTGGAGGCCCGGATCACCCATGGCGGTCTGCTGCAGGGCCGGCCTGGTGTCCACATTCCATCGGATCGGTTGCGGATCCCGTCGCCAACACCGGACGATCTTCGCATGCTGGATGCCTTCGTGCAGGAGGGGGTGGACATGGTTGCGCTCTCGTTCGTTCGTTCGGCGCATGACATCCGTCGGCTCGGCGTCGAGCCGCACCCTCGTGGTCCGTTGGTGATCGCCAAGATCGAGACCCGGGCGGCCGTGGACAATCTCGACAGCATCATCGAAGCCTCCGGCGGGGTCATGATCGCCCGTGGCGATCTTGGTGCGGAGATGCCGATCGAGGAATTGCCTCACCTGCAGAAGCGAATCCTGCAGCGCTGCATCACTCTCGGTCGCCCGGCGATAACAGCCACCCAGATGCTGGAATCCATGGTGACCGCGCCCTCCCCTACCCGGGCCGAGGCTTCCGACATTGCCAACGCGGTGTTCGACGGGTCGAGTGCGCTCATGCTCTCCGGCGAGTCCGCGGTAGGCCACGATCCCATCAACGCGGTGGCCACCATGGCTCGCATTGCCGCTCGGGCCGACGACGAATTCGACTACGACGCCTGGGGCGCCAAGGTTCACAAAATTGCGGCCACCATGAAGCCACACATCGATGACACGGTCACCTTGTCCATGACCAACGCGGCCTGGCGCGCTGCGCTGGAAGCCGGTGCCAGCGCCATTATCTGCATCACACTGACCGGGTTCACGGTGCGCTCAATTGCCCGCTTCCGTCCTCAAGCCAAGATCCTGGGCTTCTCCACCGATGAACAGACCCTGCGGCAGCTCACGCTCAGCTGGGGGGCGACGCCGATGCTGCTCGACGTGGACTACCAGGCGGACAATGCGGTGAAGCGGGCCATCGAAGCAGCACGCGAGGCGGGCGAAATTCGCCGCGGGGATCTCGTCGCCGTGCTGACAGGGTCACGGGAGTACCCGGGCCAGGCCACCGACACGCTTCGCCTCATCCCCATCAAATAGCCACCGCGGGAGCGGCATCCAAGCCCGCGCCCGGCCCGCACCGGACCCCGCGCACCCGACTGCGATGGCGGCGAATCGACGTCGATTCGTCGCCAACACTCGGCGAAAGTCCTGGCCACAGGTGGTGGCCGCCAATTCGGCGGGCCAGCCCGCCGAATTTTCGGCGGCGATTTGGGCGATTCGGCTAGGCCCTCGGTGGCCACGCCGCCAGGAGCGCCGCGAGCTGTTCGGGCGTTTCGACCACCCGGTCGGGTGCGCAGCGGGGCAATTCGCCGGGCTCAGCGAAACCCCACGTCACCGCAATCGTCGGGCACCCGTTCACCCGACCCCCATCGACGTCATGACGGCGGTCCCCCACCATCACCACCCGGGCGGGATCCGGCCCACCCATCTGGGCCAACGCGTCCGCCACGATCACCGCTTTGGAGCGAGGGACCCCATCGGCCACGCCGCCAGCCACCACGGTGAAGCGCTCCGCAATATCGAAATATTCCAGGGTGGTAATCGCCTGTGCGACCGGTTTCGCGGTGGCCACCGAAAGCGGAATCCCACGGGCCACCAGTCGATCAAGCACCTCCACAATCCCCGGGATAAGACTGGCCTGGAACAGCCCGACCTCAAGATGCCGTGCCCGGTACGCCAACGTCGCCGCACCATGCAGCTCGACAGGCAGACCCTGGCGGTTGAGGTTGTCCACGATGGCCGGACCAATCATCTACCGCAGGTCCACCTCATCGCCCACCGGGTGCCCGACGCTGGCCAACGCGTGGCGAAACGAGCCACAAATGCCCTCAGCCGGGTCCGTCAGGGTTCCATCAAGATCAAAGAGCACGGCGCCGGGCACGTCGGAGGACGGGCTCATGACGGTGGGTCAACGATGACAAAGAGCAAACGGCCGCTGCAGGTTTCCGCCCCATCAACGCTGGCGCGACCCCGTCCCCATCCACCGCGGCCGCCCAGGCGCTCAATCTCCACCTCAAGCAGCACCTCGTCTCCGGGCTTCACCTGCCGGCGGAACCGCACGTCCTCCACCCCACCGAACAACGGCAGCCGGGCCGCGTGGTCCGGGTGGGCCAGCACTGCAACCGCCCCGGCCTGAGCCAACGCCTCCAACTGCAACACCCCCGGCACGACCGGGTTACCCGGGAAGTGACCCGCCAGCCAGGCCTCGTCACCGGTGATCCGCCAGCGAGCCGTGACCGCCCGGCCTGGATCGCAGGAATCGACCGTGTCAACAAAGCGAAACGGCGGACGATGCGGCAAGAGGCCCACAAGATCGGGGGTTGACGGGCCGGGGGGTGCGCCAGAAGCGGACATGACGGTTTGGACTCAAAAACCTTGGAGAAGGTGACATGGCAAAAACCCAGGTCAGAGGGTTACCAACCGGTAGTTCGTAAGCTACCCACGGGTATCGTGAAACGCTTTCGTCAAGCCCGCTGTCTCAACCTTTGATCGACGGACCAGAGGAGCAGTAGTTGAGCATCGCAGTGGTCTTCCCCGGCCAAGGAAGCCAAACGCCCGGCGCCGGGCGTCCATGGCAGCGACACCAGGCGTGGTCGCTGGTGGAGGAAGCAGAGGCGGCAACCGGCCTACCCCTGGGCTCGTTGCTGCTCGATGCCTCGGCGGAAGATCTAGCCGGCACCCGTGAAGCTCAGCTGTCGGTACTCATGAGTTCCCTGCTCGCTTGGCGGGCGCTGGAACCAACGATCGAGCCCGACGCGGTGGTGGCCATGGCCGGCCACTCCCTCGGCCAAATCACCGCACTCATCGCCGCCGAGGCCGTCTCGCTGGCCGACGGCATCCGCCTCGCCGTGGCCCGGGCCGATGCCTCCGCCGCCTCCCAAGCCACCACCCGTGGTGCCATGCTCGCCTTGCTCGGCGCCGACGAAGCAACTGCGGCCGCCGCCTGTGAAGCAAGCCCCGGCCGGGCCTGGGTGGCCAACATCAACGGCGCGGGCCAAGTCGTGGTCGGCGGCGAACCAGCCGCGCTCGACGCCGTGGCGGCGCGGGCCACCGAACTTGGCGTACGTCGAGTTCGATTACTGGCCGTAGACGGCGCCTTCCACACTCCACTGATGCAGGCTGCCGCCGATGCCTTTGCCCCCGCACTGGCCAACACGAAGTTCTCAGCCCCCACTTACCCCATCGTTACCAACCACGATGCGAAAGCCGTCACTGAAGCCGACGGCTGGCCCCAACGACTCACCACCCACCTCGTGAGTCCCGTGCGCTGGGCCGACGTTGTCGGACGCCTCGTGGCCCTCGGCGCCGACATGACCATCGAAGTCGGACCCGGCACCACCCTCACTGGCCTGGTCAAGCGCATCGCCCCCGAGGTTGCCACCCACGCTGTTTCTTCTCCCGACCAACTTCCCCTGGAGGTCGACCAATGACCAAACACCATGACGCCCCGATTCCGATCCATGCCGGCCGCGACGGCGACGATGTCCGCATCGATGTCCGCCTCATCGTCGCCCCCATCGCTGGCGTTTTCCAGCCCGCGGCCGCCAACGACATCACCGCCGAGGGCGAGCTCATTGCGCTCGGCGGGATCATCGGTCACATCGCCGGACCCGGCCGAGAAGAACCCGTCACCAGTTTCTGCGCTGGCTTCCTGATCCGCCTACTCGCCGAGTCGGGCGAACGGGTACGCCCCGGCCAACCCCTCGCCTGGCTTCATCCGATCGATCGTCCTGCCACCCGCCCCCGCACGGCCGCATGACCGACACAAGCACTACCCGAGTCGCCCAACTGGCCGCCCGGCGCCACACCGAAATCATCTCTGATCGGGTCGTCCCCTGCTTCGGCCTCCGGGTCGCTGGCCTGGGTGCTGCCGTGCCCAGGCAACGGGTCACCAACCATGACTTGGCGCAGCGGCTGGACACATCGGACAAATGGATCGTGGCCCGCACCGGCATTTCTGCCCGTCGGATTGCTGGGGTCGGCGAATCGACGGTCGCCCTGGCCTGTGACGCCGCTCGCCGCGCCCTCGGAAACGCCAACGTTGCCCCGGCCGACGTAGACCTCGTACTGGTCGCCACGTCGACCCCTGATTCTGCGTGCCCGTCGACCGCGTCCCGGGTAGCCGCCGAACTTGGCTTGCGAGCGAGCGGGTTCGACATAAACGGTGCCTGCACAGGCTTCGTCCACGCTTTCCACACTGGCGCCGCCCTACTCGCCGATCCCTCCATTCGCACCGCACTGGTGATCGGCGCCGAGCGATACTCGTCGATCATCGACCCCAATGACCGGGGCACCGCCATCTTGTTCGGTGATGGGGCTGGCGCGGCGGTCATGACCCGTGCGCCGGCAACGCCCGGCGGTCCGGGCGTGCTCGCCACCGACCTGGGTGGAGACCCCACCGGGATCGCAGTCATCGAGGTCCGACCAGGTTCGCCATACCTCACCATGGATGGCCCGGAACTGTTCCGTCGGGCCACCCGGGGCCTGGTGGCATCGGCCACGGCCGCACTCGCACGGGTAGGGGCAACTGGTGCCGACGTGGACCTTTACGTGCCCCACCAGGCCAATGCCCGCATCGTGAGCGCGGCGGCCGGGCGGCTCGGCATCGACGAAGCCAAGGTGGTCTTCGATATGGCGGAACGTGCCAATACTTCGGCGGCTTCCATCCCGCTTGCACTGGAAGCCGCCCAACGGAGCGGCCAGCTCACCGCCGGAATGCGTGTGCTCATCAGCGGTGTCGGGGCAGGCCTAGCGTGGTCGACCATGTACCTCCGGTGGGACCAATGACCGAACGTCGCGTCGCTCTGGTCACCGGCGGATCCGGCGGCATCGGTGCGGCGGTCGCAACCGCCTTGGCCGCGGCGGGCTACCCCGTTGCGGTCGGCTTCTGCTCAGGGGTGGAAGCCGGAGCGGCAGTGGCCGACGCCATCGTCGCCGCGGGCGGCGAAGCACTGGCCGTGGCCATAGATGTCACCGATCCGGGTTCCGTTGACGCGGCGGTCACCGCGGTCGAAGCCTCCCTCGGGCGCATCACCATCTTGGTGAACAACGCCGGGGTCACCGCCGACGGCCTTTTCATGCGTATGGACCATCAGCGCTGGCGGACAGTAATGGACGCCAACCTCGACGGTGCCTTCCACGTGACCAGTCGAGTGGTGCCCGGCATGGTCCGTGAACGATGGGGCCGCATCGTCAACGTCTCGTCGGTCACGGCGCTCATG
This sequence comes from Aquihabitans sp., assembly GCA_025353965.1. Taxonomy (GTDB): domain Bacteria; phylum Actinomycetota; class Acidimicrobiia; order Acidimicrobiales; family Iamiaceae; genus Aquihabitans. The sequence goes on along the minus strand of JANXNS010000150.1, from coordinate 4,190 downwards.
GGGTCGGCCGGGCAGGCCAATTACGCTGCGGCCAAGGCGGGCCTGGTTGGCCTCACCCGATCCCTGGCTCGAGAGCTGGGTTCACGCCAGATCACCGCCAACGTGGTTGCCCCCGGCCCTATCGAGACCGACATGCTTGCGGCCACCGGCGAGGCCCGAACGATCGAACTGGCCGCACTGGTACCGGTCGGACGCGTTGGCCGCCCGGACGAGGTGGCGGCCGCAGTGGCTTACCTTTGTTCAGACGCCGCTGCGTATGTCACTGGCGCCGTGTTACCGGTCGACGGCGGCCTCGGCATGGGTCATTGACCTGCGGCGATTTGACGCCAACAATCCCCCAATCCCCCGCAACAACTAGGAGTCCCTCCAATGGAACGCAGTGAAATCATCGACGCCGTGTACGACGCCTGCGTCGAAGTATTGAAGGTCGACAAGTCCACGCTCACCGAGGCAACGTCGTTCGCCGACGACCTCGACGCCGACAGCCTCGCCCTCGTCGAAGTCGTCATGGAGCTCGAGGAGAAGTTCGACCTTCGCATCCCTGAGGATGAACTAGACGGCGTCACCACCATTGGTGCCGCTGCCGACGTCGTAGCCGCCCACATCGATACCGCTGCCTGACCATGTCTGGCTCCTCCACGCACCGGCCCGACGGTCGGCCTCGCGTGGTGGTGACCGGGGTCGGGGCCGTCACCCCCGCCGGCCCCGATGCTGCCACCACCCTCGAAGCAATCCTGGCGGGCCGCCCCTCGGCCGTACCCATCACGACCTGGGATACTGAAGGTCATCCCGTCCGTTTTGCCGCGGAGATCACCTCGTTCGACCCGGCCCCGACCATCGAGCCCCGCGACGCCCGCCGCATCGACCGGGTAAGCCAGTTCGGTATCGTCGCCGCACAGGAAGCCCTTACCCATGCGGGACTCGCGGGCGACGGGGCCGATCCTGATGGCATCGATCGCAGCCGGGTGGCCGTCGTCATCGGGTCCGGCGTCGGCGGGATTCTCACCCTGGAGGACCAGATTGAGGTCCGAGTGACCAAGGGCGTCAACCGGGTTGGGCCCCTGCTCATCCCCATGATGATGTCCAATGCCACGGCGGGGCTAGTTGCTCTACGCCACGGGTTCCACGGCTCCGCGTTCAGCGTCGCCACCGCCTGCGCGTCGGGCGTCGACAGCATCGGCCACGCGGCCGACATGATTCGGGCCGGCCGCGCCGACGTGGTGGTGGCCGGCGGGAGCGAGGCATCCATTACCCCCACGGCCATGGCCGCATTTGCCCGCATGGGTGCGCTCAGCACTCGCAATGATGATCCAGCCTCCGCCTCGCGCCCGTTCGACCGAGCCCGAGATGGCTTTGTCATGGGTGAGGGCGCAGGCATCGTGGTCTTGGAATCCGCTGAGCATGCGGCCCGACGGGGGGCGACGGTTCTTGGCGAACTCGCGGGCTATGGGTCCACGTGCGATGCCCACCACATCACCGCGCCAGACCCTGACGGCGCCGGGGCGATCGCCAGCATGCAGCAGGCATTAGCCGACGCAGGGCTGGCCCCGAGCGGTATCGGCCATGTCAACGCCCATGGCACATCGACCCCGCTCAACGATGCTGCGGAGTCCGCGGCCATGGTCAAGGTCTTTGGCCGTCACGGCCCGCCGGTCACGTCCACCAAGGGCGTGACCGGACACCTCGTCGGTGCAACGGGCGCGGTGGAGGCCATTGTCGGTCTCCTCTGCGCTCGGGCGGGCACCGTCCCGCCGGTCGCCAACTTGTCCGATCCAGATGTGGATCCGGGGGTAGACCTTGTTCGAGATACCTCTCGGGCCATTGCGGTAGGGCCCGTCCTGTCGAACTCGTTTGGGTTCGGTGGGCACAACGCTTCGCTCGTGCTGGTGCCCACTGATGGGTGACCTCGCGCCACTGGGCGGACATCACCCACCATGACCGTTCTCGACCCTGGTGTGGTCACCCCAATAGGGGCCGATCGCCCCGACGCGGCCCACGCCGAACTGCGCGAGATCGACGGACGCACCGTTGCTTTCTTCCGGGTTGACGGGCGGCGGTCCGACAGTGCCGGCGCCGCCGAGGCGGAGGTGGTCGAGCGGGCGCTGGCACTGGCCGAACAGATCGGGTGCCCGGTCCTCGGGCTGGTGCGGTCCGTTGCGATCGATGCCGGGGCCGGTGGGCTGGACGCGCTTGCTGGCTGGGGCCGGGTAGCGGCCAGGACTGTGCGGCTCTCGGGTGTCGTACCGCTGTTATTAGCCGTGACTGGTCCGGTTCACGGCAGCCTCACTCCCCTGCTGGGGCTGGTGGACCACGTGGTGTTCACCCGCCATGCCACCGCTTACCTCAACGGCCCTGGGCCAGTCCGTGCCGTCACTGGCCTGCCGGTGGATCCCGTCAGCCTCGGCGGCGCGGTGATCCATGCCACGCGCTCGGGTCTTGCGTCGCTCGTCGCCACCGACGAGGAGGACGCGCTCGCTGCGCTGGCTGACCTCCTGGCCCACATGCCGGACAACCATCTGACCGAGCCGCCCCGGTGGAACCAGTCTGACCCGGTAAGCCGCCCGTGCCTGCGAGCGGCCACGGCCGTACCTCCCAACGCGAACCGGGCCTACGACGTGCGCGACGTGCTCTACGACGTGTTCGACGCCGACAGCGTTCTCGAGGTCCACCCCGACTACGCACCCAATATCGTCACCGCCTACGCACGGCTCGACGGTAGATCGGTGGCCGTCGTGGCCAACCAGCCCGCGGTCCGGGCCGGCACGATCGACATCGATGCATCGTGCAAAGCGGCCCGTCACGTTCACGGCGCCGATGCGCTCGGCCTCCCGATCCTGACGTTTGTCGACACCCCCGGCTATGAGCCAGGGCGCGATCTCGAATGGCGGGGCATGATCCGCCACGGCGCCAAGCTGGTCCACGCCTATGCGGGGGCATCGGTTCCGCGTCTGGGTGTGATTCTGCGCAAGGCCTACGGCGGCGCCTACATCGTCATGGACTCACGCACGATGGGCAACGACCTCATGCTGGCTTGGCCCACCGCAGAAATTGCGGTGATGGGGGCCTCGGGAGCGGTGGCCATCCTGAACCGACGGGAACTCCATGAGGCCGACGATCCGGCGGCCCGTCGGACCGAACTCGAAGACGAATACAAGACCAAGTTCTTGTCTCCGCGGATCGCCGCTGAGCGCGGGTTGGTGGACCAAGTGATCGACCCGGCCGACACCCGCCGTCTCCTCGCGGCCGCGCTGGGCCGCTTCGCTTCCAAGCGACCAGTTCTCCCGCCGCGCCGCCACGCCAACGAACCCCTCTGACGTTCCGCCCCATCTCTCGTTGATAGGACCCCTCATGTTGCTGTTGCAGGATCGAATTGTCGTGGTAACCGGCGTGCTGACCCCCGCCTCGATTGCCTTTACGTGTGCGCGGCTGGCGCAGGAGCAAGGCGCAACGGTGGTGCTCACCTCTTTTGGCCGGGCGCTTTCGGTCACCGAACGGGCGGCCCGAAGGCTGCCGACGGCACCGGAGGTACTCGAACTGGATGTGACGAACCCCGAGCATCTGCAGCGATTGCCCGAGCATCTGGCGGAAAGGTACGGGCGTGTCGATGGCGTGGTCCACGCGGTCGGGTTCGCCCCGGCTGTATGCCTTGGGCAGGAGGACGGACTATTTGCGGCGGAATGGGCCGACGTGGCCACAGCCATTCAGGTGTCGGCTTTCTCGCTGCCGGCGATCGCGAAGGCCTTGCGGCCGCTGATGCGGCCCCGGTCATCAATCGTGAGCCTCGATTTCGACGCGTCGGTGGCCTGGCCCGCCTACGACTGGATGGGCGTGGCCAAGGCGGCGCTGGAGTCTGCCGCCCGGTACTTGGCGCGTGATCTTGGTCCGGCCGACATTCGGGTGAATTTGGTGGCGGCTGGGCCGCTACGAACGGTGGCGGCACGCAGCATCCCCGGGTTCTCGGAGATCGAACAGGTGTGGGCGGAGCGGGCGCCGCTGGGTTGGGACGTAGATGACCCGGAACCCGCCGCCCGCGCGGTTGTCGCCCTGTTGTCGGACTGGTTCCCGGCAACCACCGGCGAAATCATCCACGTCGACGGCGGCGTCCACGCCATCGGTGCCGCTGTCCGTCCGCCGGAGGATCGGCCGGTCGTGGAGCCCTGAGCCCGGCGAATCGACGTCGATTCGCCGCC
>JANXNS010000125.1 GCA_025353965.1 Aquihabitans sp. | reverse complement strand
GGCTTTGCGGAGGTTGTCCGCCTCGGCCAACGAGAAGCCGGCAAACCGCTGGCTTACCCGCATGACGGACTCCTGATAAATCATCAGGCCGTAGGTATCGCCGAGCAGTTCCTCGGCGGCGGGGTGGAAATATTCAACCGGCTTTCGGCCGTTCTTTCGGTCCGCATAGTCGTTGTGCATGTTCACCGACATGGGCCCCGGCCGATACAGGGCGATCAACGCGGCAACGTCTTCGAAGCAATCGGGCGCCAGCGACCGCATGAGGGCCCGCATAGCGCCGCCCTCCAGCTGGAAGACGCCAATGGAATCCCCCCGACACAGCAGTTCCAGCGTCTTCGCATCGTCCAACGCAATGTGATCGATGTCGACGTCTATCCCCCGAAAACCCTTCACAAGCTCCAAGGCATCGGAGATCACATCGAGGTTCCGCAAGCCCAGGAAGTCCATCTTGAGCAGCCCGAGCTCCTCCACCCCGCCCATCTCGTATTGCGTGACAACCGGCGCGTTTTCTATGTCTTGGCCAGCAACCGGCTTGCGCTGAATGGGCAAGTATTCGGTAAGCGGATCCTTGGTAATCACCACCGCGGCAGCATGAATGCCGTCCTGGCGACGAAGCCCCTCCAATCCCTTGGCCACATCGATCACCCGGCGGAGATCATCATCCTCGGCGTACATGGTCCGCAGGTCCGAGGCCATCTTGTAGCCATCGGTGAAGTTTTCGTTCAGTTCGAGGCAGGCATAGAGCGGGGTGTCGCGGCCCATGATCAGCGGCGGCATGGCCTTGGCCACCTTGTCGCCCACCGCATACGGATAGCCCAGCACCCGCGCCGCGTCCCGCACCGCAGCCCGAGCCTTGATGGTGGAAAAGGTCACGATCTGGGCGACGTGATCACGCCCGTAACGCTCGGCGGCGTACCGGATCATCTCGTCTCGGTAGCGGGAGTCGAAGTCCATGTCGATATCGGGCATGGAAATACGAGACGGGTTGAGGAACCGCTCAAACAGCAGGTCGTACTTGATGGGATCCAGATCGGTGATCCAGAGGCAATAGGCCACCGCACACCCGGCCGCAGACCCACGGCCCGGGCCAACGCGAATGTTGCTGTCTCGAGCGTGGCGGATGAGGTCCCAGGTGATCAAGAAGTACGAGCTGAAGCCCATGTTCCCAATGACCTCGAGCTCGAAGGCCAACCGCTCCACCGCGGCATCGGGGATTTTGTCTCCCCACCGCTTGCGCGCCCCTTCAAAGGTGAGGTGCTTCAGGTACGCGGCATCGTCGGCAAAGCCTTCGGGTAGGGGGAAATCTGGCAGCAACGGCTTGCCGAACTCGATCTCCACCTCGCATCGTTCTGCGATCCACAACGAGTTGTCGCAGGCCACTTCCACCTCGGAGAACAGCTGACGCATTTCCCGAGCGGACTTCAGGTAGTGATCGTCGCCGTGGAACTTGAAGCGGTCGGGATCGCTCATCAACGATCCGGTTTGCACGCACAGCAACGCGTCGTGGGCCACCGCATCTTCCCGGCGCGTGTAGTGGCTGTCGTTGGTGGCCAGCAGCGGGGCACCGATGCGCTTGGCGATCTCGAAGAGCTGCGGGTTGGTGCGGTGCTGCTCGGCGATCCCGTGGTCTTGGATCTCTACGAACAAATTGTCTCGCCCAAAAATGTCTTGGAGCCGGGCCGCCGCCTTGAGCGCCGCTTCCTCGTCGCCACGGAGCAGGTGCTGCAACACGTGGCCTCCGAGGCAGCCAGTAGTGGCAATGATGCCCTCGCTGTGCTGCTCCAGGAGTTCCCAGTCCAGCCGGGGCTTGTAGTAGTAGCCCTCCATGAAGGCCCGGCTGGAGAGCTGGATCAGGTTTCGGTAGCCGGCGTAGCTCTCGGCCAACAGGGTCAGGTGGTAGTAGAGCTTCTGCCCACCGCCGGCATCTCCGCCCGTGTCGTCTACCCGACCCCGGCGGCTCGGGCGCTCAAGTCGAGAATCGTGAGCCATGTAGGCCTCGGTGCCCAAAATGGGTTTGATCCCCTGCGCCTTACACGCTTTGTAGAACGGCAAAATGCCGTACATGTTGCCGTGGTCGGTGATGCCCAGCGCCGGCTGGCCGTCGGCCGCCGCTGCGGCCACCACCTCATCAACCCGGGCGGCACCGTCGAGCATGGAGTACTCGGTGTGCACGTGCAGGTGGGTGAACGAATCGCCCACGACAAGGTCCTTCCGACAAGAATTCCAGCGTCTTCCACAGGTGTTCCACAGGGGTTTTCCCCATCTGTGGATGAATCACACGGCTGTGTTTTCGACGGTACCACCCAGCGGCTTGGGCCGCCGTGGTCAGAGGTAGGTGCCGGCTCGGGCATCACCATCTGCACCCACTACGGGGGCCGTATCGCCGCCACCCCCACCGCTCGGGGCTGCTTCGCCACCGGGGCCGAGCTGGCGGCGCATGTCCTCGAGCTGGCCACGAGCGGCCATCTGCTGGGCGAACAATGTGGCCTGGATGCCGTGGAACAGGCCTTCGAGCCAGCCCACCAGCTGCGCCTGAGCCACCCGTAACTCTGCATCGGAGGGCTCGGCCTCGGTGCCGAACGGGATGGTGACCCGCTCCAACTCCTCACGCAGGTCCGGCGACAGGGCCGTGCCCAGCTCGCTGATCGACGTGTCGTAGATGGCCTTGAGCCGCTCACGGGCTGGCCCATCCAGCTCCGCCGTGCGGACTTCTTCCAGCAGCTGCTTGATCATCGAACCGATCCGCATGACCTTGGCTGGCTCTTCTACCGCCTCGCGTCGTTCTTCCTCCACTGGCTCCACCGCATCTTGGACAGGTTCCACCAGCTCGCCGCGGGCGACCTCAGTAGACGGGGCATCGGACATTCAGACTTCTCCTACGAGCAGGGGGACATACATTTCGGCCGCAGTGAGCGACCCATGGCGGCCAATCAGCTTGAACGGCCCAGTATCGGCCGCATCGACATAGGACACGTCCGCTCGGGCCACCAACGCAACATCGCCGAGGCGCTGCCGGGCCGCGTCGGTGACTTTGGGACCCCACCACCCATCGTCGATCGTTTGATCTCGTTCACGAACCCAGGCCGTGTCGCTGTGACGGACAAGGGCCGCTTCGGCCAGGGCATCGCTACGACCAGGACGGGCGTGCAGCCAGCGGAACCGACCCTCACCGGACTGGAACGACACGTGAGCGGCCACATCTGGATGTAGGTCGATCAGGTTCTCCCCCACCGACACCTGGCCATGATCAGCGGTGACCACCAACACCGCGCCCCCGGGAAGCTCCGCCAGCACGTCGGCCACCAGTCGGTCCACCGCCTGGAGTTCAGCGTCGTAATGGTCGGCCAGGCCGTATTCGTGGGCGACCTTGTCTATGCCGTCGTAGTAGGCGTAGATGAACGGCTCACGGGCCTTGAGCGCATGACGAATCTCCACTATCAACGTGGACGGCACCCGGTAGCCGGTAAACCGCACGCCACCGAGGTGAGCGCCGCTGAACCCCGAGGTCACAAACTCTGCCTTGGTGACGATGCAGGGTCGTTGCGAGCAGAACGCAGAGGTGGGCTGGAAGGCGTGCGGATCGATCCGCTTGCGAGCATCTCCCTGCGCGGTGGTCCACCGAAGAATGTTGAGTACCTCGTGATCAACCGCAACCCGGTACCCGACCACCCCATGCTCGCCGGGCGTGAGGCCGGTGGCGATGGAGGTGAGCGCAGTGGCCGTGGTGGTAGGCGTGACGCTGGTGATGGGGCCGCCGACCATGGCCGACAAGGTCGGCGCCACATGGGGCCGGGCCTGAAGCTGCTCCCAGCCCAACCCGTCCAGCACGAGAAACACCACCTGGTCTGCTTCTAGTGCCGCGGCAGGCAACCACGCTGGCGGATCCACCGCACCATCTAGGAGCGCAGGCACGATGTTGGCGATGCACGCCCCCGCGTAATCGGGGAGTACGGGGTTGTCCACGTTGGGCCTTTCCAGCCGATCAGTCGCCAAGCTACCGCAGGCACCAGCAGGCGAGTACCTCCTCGTAGACTCCCCCGGGTGAAGGTGTCGACTCGTGGTGACTACGCATGCCGGGCACTGCTCTCGCTCACCATGCACGCCGATGGCACACCCACATCGGTCCGAGACATCGCGGATCGGACCGTGCTCCCCCAGCCGTACCTCGAGCAGATCCTCTTGGCCCTCAAGGGCGCCGGGCTGGTTCGTTCCAAACGCGGGGTGGGCGGCGGGTACGTATTGGCCCGCCCAGCCAATGAGATCACGCTGGCCCAAATCGTGAGCGCGGTAGATGGCCCCATCGTGGTGGGCGACTTTGGCGAACCCCATCAAAACGGTGCATGCGACCACGAGGGCCAATGTGTGCTCCTCGCCGTGTGGGCCAACGTGGGCGAACACATGCGCCGCCTGCTGGAAGGCCGCACCCTGGCTGATATTGCAGAAATTGCCCGGGGCGAGGCGCCCTGGCCCGAACCAATCAGCTGACGAAAAAGTCAGCTCACGAGGGCGAGTACGGCCAGCAGATCTGCGGGCATGGGCGAATCAAAGCTCAGCCGCTCGCCCGACACCGGGTGGTCAAACGCCAAGTGCTCTGCGTGCAGAAAGGGCCGGGGCGACGGGACGCTCTGGCGCACACCGTGGTAGCGGTCATCGCCAACCACCGCATGGCCAATGGCCGACAGGTGCACCCGAATCTGGTGGGTACGGCCCGTCTCCAAGCGGCAGGTCACCAGGGCCGTGGGGCTGGGTTCCTGGAACATCGTCTCCACCTCGTAGCGAGTCCGGGCCTCCTTGCCGTTGGCCGTGACCGCCATGCGGGTGGGGTGCTTGGGCGACCGACCAATGGCTGCGTCGATCAGCCCACGAGGCGACTCCGGGTGACCCCACACCAGCGCCCGGTAGCGGCGGTCGACCGTGCGGGCCGACAGCTGTGCCACCAACGCGTCGTAGGCCAAGGGCGTCCGGGCCACCATGAGCACCCCAGATGTGCCCCGGTCCAACCGGTGAACGATGCCTGGTCGCTCGGGGTCTCCCACACCGACCAGCTCCGGATACCGGGCCAGCAAGCCGCTCACCAAGGTGCCAGTGGTATGACCAGCGCCAGGGTGCACCACCAGATCCGCGGGCTTATCGACCACGATCACCTGTTCATCGGCGAAGACGACCGGAAATTCCACATCTGGCTCGGCCTCCGGCAGCGCCGCCGAGACCAGCTCCGGAACATCGACCACCACCATCTGCCCAGCCCGAAGGCGATCCGCACCGCGGCTCACGGTGGCGCCATCGACCGTTACACCACCGTTTCGCACCAAGGCAGTGGCCTCGGTCCGACTGATACCCGTGAGCATTGCCACCACCCGATCAACCCGCTGCCCCTGAAGCGCGGCAGGTACCTCTTCGGTGATTTGATTCACAGTTGATTCACGATTCAGTTTGAGGGAGCACGAAAACTGGCCAAGACCAACAATCCCGCGCCGATGCAGATCGCGGCGTCGGCCACGTTGAATACCGGCCACCATTGAAGGTCGACGAAGTCAATGACGGCGCCGTGGAGGAACCCGTCGTCGCCGCGGAAGGCCCGGTCTAGGAGATTGCCGATAGCCCCACCGGCGATGAGACCCGCGGCCACCGCACCGAGGCGGAACCGGCTGGTGTAGCCGAGCGAAAGGGCCACCACAACGCTGATCGCCAGGATTGAGATCCACGGCCCCAACCCCTTGCCGCTACCGAGGCTGAAGGCCGTGCCGGTGTTGTAGAGCAGGTTCCACCGCAACGTCCCAACAACGTTGATGGGCCCATGTCGAAGCGCCGACAATGCCCAGTGCTTGGTGAGCTGATCGAGTGCTACTACCCCGCCGGCCACGGAGCCCACCACGAGCAACTTTCGCGGCCCAGCCTGGCCATGGCGGCCACCAGAGGTTGCGGGTCCCGTGCCCTCCTCGGTGGCCTCATCGACCGTGGAATCAGTCATGAATTCGGGGTGCCGGCTCAGCGACGCTTGCCAAAGCGCCAGCTCCAACGATCATCGTCCTCGTCGAACGGCTTGACGAGACCGCCGGGTCCGGTAGGCCCAGCATCAAGGTGATCGCGCGGACCGAGGGGTTCATCGTCGGCCAT
>JANXNS010000116.1 GCA_025353965.1 Aquihabitans sp. | reverse complement strand
GTCGTGACTGATCACGATCAGGGCGCCGCGGTACGAGGCGAGAAAGTCCAGCATCCAGACCTTGGCGTCCGCATCGAGGTGGTTGGTCGGTTCGTCCAGCAGGAGTACGTCGGAACCGGCGAACAGGATCCGGACGACCTCCACCCGGCGGCGCTGCCCGCCCGACAGGGCACCCAGGGGCAAATCGAGTTTGTCGTCGTCCAAGCCAATTCCCGCGGTGAGGCGCCGGACCTCGGACTCGGCAGAGTAGCCACCGTCCATACGGAACCGTTCAATAGCCCGCGTGTAACGATCAATGGCCCGCTCGGTGGGGTCGTTCTCCATCGACGTCTGGAGCTTTTCCAGCCGATCGAGGGCCTCGTCGAACCCACGACCGGACAGGACGTGGCGGAGGGCCGTGACATCGTCAGGCACCATGTCAAGGCGGGGATCTTGCGGTAGGTAGCCGAGGCCGCCCTGGAACGAGACGGACCCACGGGAAGCAACCGTCTCCCCACCGATCACCTTGAGCATGGAGGTCTTACCGGCACCGTTTCGGCCAACAAGGCCGACCTTCTCACCGGCGCGCACGGTGAAGGTCACGCCGTCGATGAGGGTGACACCACCAACATCGACTCGGAGTCCACTGACCTGTAACACGGCGCACCAGGGTGCCAGAACTGACGCCCGTTCCCACTATCGGTCCGGTGGTCATCTGGCTCACCGCTCTGGCTCGCCGGGCCGTACGCTCCTCGACCATGGTGATCACGGTCCGAAGCGAAACGCTCTCGGTGGACCTCCACGCCGTGGGCGCAGCCGTTCACCGGATTCGGGTCCTGGGCCCATCGAGGACGTGGGACGACGTACATCTCCACCTGGCCACGCCGGACGAACGGCTCGACCGCTCACGGAATCCCCACCTCGGATCTACCGTCGGGCGCTACGCCAATCGGATCGCCGGCGCCCGGTTCCTGCTAGATGGCCAGCCCGTTCAACTGGCCCCGAATGAGGGTCCGAACCAACTCCACGGCGGGCCCGACGGCTTCGACCGCAGGACTTGGGACGTGATGGAAACCTCTCCGTCATGCGTGACCTTTGGCCTTACGAGCCCGGCCGGCGACCAGGGCTACCCCGGCACGCTGCGGGCCCTAGCCACCTATGAGGTGTTGGGCGACCACCTCACCATCACCTATGCCGCCACCACCGATGCGCCCACCGTGGTCAACCTCTGCCACCACTCCTATTGGAACCTTGACCTCGCTGATAGCTCGGGCGAGCCTGGCCCGCTCGCCTCACTCATCACCGACCATGTGCTGACGGTTGCCGCCGCCTTGGTGCTGCCCGTGGATGGCGCCGGGCTGCCAGCTGGGGGTTTGAGACCGGTGGCCGACTCCCCGTTCGACTTGCGGTACCCGGCGGCTCTCGGCCCGGTCGTGACGGCGATACCCGGCGGGCTGGACCATTCCTACGCGGTCGACGGGACGCCTGGCACCCTTCGGTTCGCGGCCCGCCTCGAATCGCTGGCCTCCGGCCGCTGGCTCAACGTGGAGACGGACCAGGCCGCGCTCCACGTCTACACCGGCAATCACCTCCGCTCGCCGTTCGCGCCGCTGCAGGCGGTTTCGCTGGAGGCACAGCGCTTCCCGGACACGCCCAACCGGCCCGATCTGGGATCGGCCCGGCTCGGCCCCGGTGAGATCTATCGGAGTTTGACGCGTTTGGGGTTTGGAAGGGGTTGAGAGTAGTTGTTTGTCTAGTGTAAGTGTTTTTCTGGGTGTTTTGGTTGTTGTGGTGACCGAACAGGTGTACGATCAGGGCATGGATGTTGTGGCCGCAGTTGACGATGTTTCGGTGGCGGTGACTGGTTTGATAGTGGCGGAACGCGATGGTTTGGGCGGGT